>JAFSPZ010000019.1 GCA_017451225.1 Muribaculaceae bacterium
GAAATAAATGTTGCCGAGTTCGCACGCTCTATAGGCATGAATGCCACCCTTTTGAGAAACTATATCAATGGATTCAAGAAACCATCGGCCGAAAGAGAAAAAGCCATCCTCGCCCATATCCACAAACTAGGTAAAGAAATGATGGCTGCATGCTTCTAAATGAGTGATATAATGGCAGAAAACAGATTGAATTATGGCAAGAAAATATAAATAATCTAACGCAAGCCAGCTTTTCGACATCGAGATAGATGCCGCTTTGTGAAAGCAAGAATGAAAACTTGTTTTCACAGTAATAATCACAGAGTTATTAGCGTTAAAATATATAGTAGCGAACTAAAAACGAAAATGATATGAAAACATCCTTTCTTCGCATTTTGATTATAATCTGCGCCATGGTTTGGTCGCTGGGGGCGCAGGCACAGAAGTCTATTGACCTGATCAACGACAACGACCGTGTGCAGCTTGATGAGGCTATTGGCCTTATGGATAGTGGCAAACCTAAAGATGCCATCAAGATTTTTGACGACTTGTGCAAGAAGTACAAGGACAATTACATCCTTGAGTACGAACGGCTCTATGCCTACTATCTCGCTGGCGACTTCAAGCGCATCGTCAAGGATGGCCCCAAGCTCTATAAGCACCCCGAAAGTGAGCCTCAGCTCTATCAGCTGGTGGGCAACGCCCAGGATGTGCTTGGCGATCCAGAAGCGGCAGTGAAAACCTATGATGAAGGTCTCAAGCGTTTCCCCAATTCGGGCTATCTCTATCTCGAGAAGGGCAACATCCACATGATGCATCAGCGCTACAACGAGGCGGTTGAGTGCTACCTGCATGGTGTGGAGGTGCAGCCCGACTTTGCCAGCAATTACTACCGTCTGGCACTGCTCTATGCCCAATCTACCGAGCCACTATGGGCCATCGTTTATGGCGAGGTTGTGTGCAATATGCAGCCTGGCACTGAGCGTGGCAACGAGATGGGCAAACTCATCTACGACCTATTCCAAGAGAACATAAAGATAGAAGGCGAGAACAAGGCGCATGTCACTTTGACTAAGAATAACAACATTTATATTGATAGCGACACTACCGACGTTCAGGTGCCTTTCCCCTTGATGTATGAGATGGGAACCATGAAGTCGCCAGCACTTACCGAGTTCATGAAGACCAAGAAGCTCACTGTGGAGATGATTGCCGACCTGCGCAAGGACGCACTGGCTCACATCGACTCGGTGGCACCAGGCTATTATAACCTATCGTTGCTCGATTATCACCGCAAGCTCCTCAAGAATGGGCACTGGATGGCCTACAACATGTGGCTCATGTCGCCAGGAGCCGAAGACGAGACTAACCAATGGGCCGACACCAAAGAAGGCGAGGCTGAACTCAATAAGTTCGGGACTTGGTTTGTCCAGAACCGTTTCATTCCCACCGAAGACGAGCCAACGGTCATGACAAAGCTGTTTAAGACTCACGAACTCAATGTCCCGAGCGTAAAAGATGTAGAGACCGCCGAGGGCTGCCGCCAGCACCGCGACGATGCATTGCGGCTAGCGAAGTGGTACCTTGAGCAGCCTGTCAATCCCGATGACATCACTCAAAAGCAGGTCATGCAATTCTTGATTATTTGGTCGATGAACACCGATGAGTTCACGTTTAGACTAGATACCGATCAAATGCCAGGACACATTGAGCTGATGGCAGCCTACATGGCAGCCATGACTGAGCACGCCATTGATTTCAACGTGAAAGAGACCGACGAGGCGATGTACTGCGAGGTGATGCTGCAAGTCATCGACTACTACAAGCGCAATAAAGATGTGCTCGGCACCGTCGACTGGATGGAAAAATACCTCGATATGGACGGTCCCACCCTGCGCAACACCCTCGCCCAGGAATTCAAGAAATTTAAGTGATTGTCAAAATGTCAAAATGAGGTAAATATTCTCACTCATTTTTTTGCCAAGTCACATGTTTTTGTTATCTTTCCTCTATAAAATAAGATCAAATTGCCCCACCACCTATAATTATTCACAACAATACTGGATATTATGGCACAGTTTACCTGCACTGCTTTGAAATGAAGCCGTGCAGATAAATAATAATACCAGGTACTTTCCTC
>JAFSPZ010000020.1 GCA_017451225.1 Muribaculaceae bacterium
GGCTAAGTTTATCTCGGTACAAAATCACTACAATCTGATAATGCGTGAGGAAGAGCGTGAGATGTTCCCCTTCTGCCGTGAGGAGAATATCGCCATGACACCCTATAGCGCGCTGGCTTCGGGCAAACTGGCCAAGCGCCCTGGGGAAACTTCTCTGCGACAAGAGAAGGACTCGTTCATGCATTTCAAGTACGACAGTACAGCTGAGCAAGATAATCGCATTGTGGAGCGTGTCGTGGAGCTTGCCGACCGTTATGGAGTGGAGATGACACAGATTTCGCTGGCGTGGCTGCTCACAAAGGTGGAGTCGCCCATCGTGGGAGCCACTAAGTTGCATCACATCGAGGGTGCGGTGAAAGCGCTCGATATTCAACTCACTGGCGATGACATCCGTTATCTTGAGGAACCCTATGTGCCTCACAACCTTTCGGGTGTTATGGCTGTTAACAAACCCACAATGAGTGAGGAACCAGTGTGGGTGAAAGCAAGTAAGAACAAATAAAATAAAACAACAATGAAAAAGTTAATAATAATGGCGGCACTTTTATTGATGTCGCTGCAAATTAAAGCACAATATATGGCACTTACAACAAGACAACAGGCTCTCGTGGCAATTGCTGCCAACGAGGCTAAGGGAAACATTGATGGGCTGAAAAAGGCACTTAACGAAGGATTTGATGGTGGGCTGACAATCAGCGAAGCTAAAGAGGCGCTCTCGCAACTCTATGCCTACACTGGTTTCCCTCGTTCGCTCAATGCCTTAGGAGCATTGCAACAAGTGATTAAGGACCGCACCGAGGCTGGCAAGAAGACCGAGCCTGGTCGCGAAGCCGACCCTCTGCCCAAGAACTATGACGCGCTCAAGCAGGGCACCGAAGTGCAGACTAAACTTTCGGGACGTCCATTCAACTATGAGTTTGCACCACAAACCGACTACTATCTCAAGGCGCATCTATTTGGCGACATTTTCGCGCGCAACAACCTCTCATTTGTCGACCGTGAAATCGTCACTGTTTCAGCGATTTCTGCTCTGCCAGGTTGCGAACCACAACTCATGGCACACATCAGTGGTGCCCGCAACATGGGCGTGACCGATGCTCAACTTCACGAGATTCCACTAGTGCTGCAGCAAAGGGTAGGGGAGGCCGAGGCCAATCGTGCCAAGAAGATGATGGCCCAGGTGTTCAACGAGCCTCAGCCCGCTGCGGTTGAAACTGTTGACTTCAACGTGTGGCCCAAGGGTAATCCCAACGATGCCTATGCACAGTATTTCATTGGCAACAGCTATCTTGCCGATATGGGTGGCGGTATCTTCAATGTAACTTTCGAGCCTGGCTGCCGCAACAACTGGCACGTTCACCACAAGCAGGTGCAGGTGCTCATTTGCGTTGCTGGCCGTGGATGGTACCAGGAATGGGGCAAGGAGCCTGTTGAGATGACTCCGGGCACTGTCATCGCTATTCCCGCCGAGGCCAAGCACTGGCACGGCGCAGCCCGCGACTCGTGGTTCCAGCACCTCACCTACCACAAGGACGTGCAACCAGGAGCCAGCAACGAGTGGCTCGAGCCTGTCACCGACGAGGTTTACAACAAAGTTAAATAATTAATTAACCAATAAAATCATCTTTTTATGTTAGGAAATTTTTCTTACCACAATCCCACCAAATTGTATTTTGGTGATGAGTCTTTGAACTTTCTCAAGGACGAGTTGAAGAACTTTGGTCCTGTTGTGCTGCTCAACTACGGCAGTGGCAGTGTGAAGCGCAACGGCATCTACGACCAGGTAGTCGCAATTCTTAATGAAGCCGGCAAAACCGTTGTCGAGAATCCTGGTGTGATGAGCAATCCCACTCTGGAGAAACTGAATGAGGGTGTGAAGATTGCACGTGAGAAAAATGTCGACCTTATCCTCGCCCTGGGCGGTGGCAGTGTGTGTGACTACTCTAAGGCAGTTGCCGCTTCGGTGTTCTGCGATGGCGACTACTGGGACAAGTTCTGGCTCAAGCAAGAGCAGCCTGTCGCCGACCAACGCCTGCTGCCTGTGGCTTGCGTTCTCACAATGGCAGGCACTGGCTCCGAGATGAATGCCGGAACGGTGATTACCGATGCCGAGCACAACTTCAAGGTGGGCCACGTGTTTGACGACCGCCTCATGCCCAAGTTCTCAATCCTGAATCCCAAGTTCACGATGACTGTCCCCGAGAACCAGATGAAGGCTGGCATCTATGACATCATGAATCATATCATGGAGCAGTATTTCTCTGATTTCGACGACAACACAAGCGATTATCTCTCCGAGGGACTGATGCGCTCTCTTATCACTGCTTCTCGCATCGCCGTGAAGAATCCTCAGGACTATGAGGCCCGCTCTAACATCATGTGGACTGCAACATGGGCACTGAACACACTCATCGGCTGCGGAAAGCACGAGGACTGGATGGTACACATGATTGGTCACAGCGTTGGCGCTTGGACACATGCTCCTCATGGATATTGCCTGGCTTCGGTTTCTATGGCCTATTACAAGCGTGCCATGAAGAAAGGTCTGCCCAAGTTTGTGCGCTTTGCCAAGAACGTGTGGAACATTGGTGGCGACGGAATGACCGACGAGCAAATCGCCCAAGCTGGTCTCACCGCACTCAAGGACTGGATGCTCGAGATTGGGCTGCCTCTCACTATCGGCGAACTCGGTGCCACCCCCGACATGATTCCAGGCATCACAAGCACTACCGTAGTCTATCCTGCAGGCTATCTCAACCTCAAGCCCGAGGATATCACCGACATCCTCACCGAAAGCCTTTAATATGCCCTTGAACTAAAAGGAAAAATTTTAGATAAAGTGAAAATGTTTATAAGCTGCTAACTTGCATCCCATCAAGCCTAGCAGCTTATAATTTATTATTGTTAGAAAATGCGCTTTCCGCGTCAATTGTCCTTAATAAAAAGAAACAAAAGATTTAGTCCTTAATTGTCTTAAAAATTCACTTCTTAGGGAAGCCGCGGTGGGATATCAGGTATTGTCCAATCTGCACGGCATTGAGGGCAGCGCCTTTCTTGATTTGGTCGCCTACTACCCAGAACGTCAAGCCGTTGTCGCTGCTGGTGTCGATGCGTATGCGTCCCACATACACAGGGTCTTTCCTCGTGCAAGTGATGGGCATGGGGTAGGTGTTGCTGGCGGGCTCGTCCATCACCACGATGCCAGGGGCGAGCTGCAGGGCGGCACGTGCCTCCTCGGGGGTGATGGGTTCCTCACACTCAATCCACACCGCCTCGCTGTGGGTGCGCATCACAGGCACGCGCACGCAGGTGGCGCTCACGCGAATGTCGCTGTGCATGATTTTGCACGTCTCGCGCACCATCTTCATCTCCTCCTTGGTGTAGTCGTTGTCGGCAAAGACATCGATGTGAGGAATCACGTTATAGGCAAGCTGATGCTGGAAATGCTTAACGGTAGTTTCGAGTTTTCCGTGTGCTATCTCGCTTTGTTGCAGTGCCAGTTCGTCCATGGCCTGCAGACCAGCACCGCTGGCTGCCTGATAGGTCGCAACCTGCACATTCTTGATGTGTGAGATATTGTCGAGTGGTTTCAGGGCAACAACCAGGATGATGGTCGAGCAGTTAGGATTGGCAATGATGCGTCGCGGAGCGTTGAGGGCATCGTCGCCGTTCACCTCGGGCACCACCAGCGGCACGTCGTCATCCATGCGGAACGCGCTGCTGTTGTCAATCATGATACAGCCGTGTTTCGTTATCGTCTCGGCAAACTCGCGTGCCGGACCACCGCCCATCGACACAAAGGCGATGTCGATGTCGCGGAAGTCGTCGTTGTGTTGCAGCAGCTTCACCACATGGTCTTTGCCACGGAAGGTGAAGATGCGGCCAGCACTGCGTGCCGAGCCAAACAATACCAGCTCGTCGACAGGAAAATTCTGCTCATCGAGCACTCGCATAAACTCTTGTCCCACAGCGCCACTAGCGCCAACTATCGCTACTTTCATGATTGTATATTCAATGAGTATGTGTTTACTTGTCGTTATAATGTCCGTATGCTGATAATATATCTACATGAATTTCAGTTTCAAAGATTCGATATATTAATCGATGTTTCTTAGAAATTCTGCGTGACCAGCGGTTTGATGGCCCATTTTTTAATTGTTCTGGATGACCCGTACCAAATGTGGGTTGTTCTGCAATCTCATTTATTAGCTTTACAGCTTTTCTAAAAGAAATAGGTTCTTCACGTTTCAGTTTAGCAAGGCCCTCTTTAGCAAGTTTTGAGAATGTTATAGAATACATTTTACAGAGCATTAAGCCATTTGTTCATGTCTTCACTATTAGTGAAGGTTACTCCTTCTCCTCTCTCGATTTGTTTCTCTGCCTCTTCTACCTGTTTGAAAAACTCTTCTTTTGTCATCAATGTGTGGTCTTCTTTGGGCTTGGTTATGCGCTGAAGTGCTTTTATCGCACGTTTCATCATGCTTTCATCCTCACTGACGATAGCCAGTTGACGGAATAATTCAGTGGTCATTTCTCGTGTTGACATAATGTTACAATATTTTTTCTCGCAACAAAGTTATAAATTTTTTGTATAAAAAGCAAATTACGTGCCACAAAATCAGTGCAAGGTGAACGAAAGCCCAACGCATGTTTGAGCTTTCTAAACCGCAGCCTGATTTATTGAAATTGAATGGGATATATCATTAAGTTCTTGGCATTGGGCTTTGGTGAGGGTGTTTCCTGTTTCCGTTATTTGTGGCGAAACCAGCAAGAGCGTTCCATTGGCACAAGCGTCAAACAGTCTGCCCGGTGGCTTCTTGATGTTAGAGTATTTATCTCTCGTTGGCACGATTATTGGCATGCCAGCATCTATGGCGCGGCTCATGATGGTTTTCTCGCCAGGGCTTATGCCTGGAGTCACTATCACATAGCCTTGCTCGGCCAAATCAAGAATCTCTTTCCACTTCTCTTCAATTTGCCCCTCGGTCAGTTTTCTTGAGCACTGCACTTGCACTTTCAATGGATAGTTGAGCAAGAAACGGTTGCCGATGGTTGTCGCTTTTGTGTCACCAATCATCTGTTCAGAATGAGTGGTGAAAAAATCAGGTCGTTGGCGCTTAAGCCACAGTCTGCGAGGATTATCATGCACGTAGTTTATCATGTGTTGCAGTTGGTCTCTTCCCCTGAGGATGCGGTCGTGGTAGCCCTTCTCCCATAACGGCAGTGACAGTGGTCTCGAGGCGGCCGTCGCAGGAGTGGGCAGAGGCATGGCCTCTGCCTTCGCCAACAAGCGCCTCACCGCACGGTTGCAGCCAATTTTGAAGCCGTTTACTATTTGCCCCAGGTGTTGCGGGATGTCCTCGGTGACGTAAAGAATCCCGTGGAAGTGGTCAGGCATCAGTTGATAGGCAATAACCTGCACTTTAGGGTAGTAGTGCTGTGTGTCGCGCCATGCCAGTATCACGTTTCGCCCTAACTCACTTGGCTCCACCCATGGCAGTTCATGCCACTCGTCGCTTCCACGCAGCATGCCTAGGACCGCCTTGCGTTGCTCAGTGCACAACGTTATCATGTAGATGCCCTTGCCACGATAGTCATGTGAGGCCTTGCGCTGAAGAGTGCTGCTGTGCTTCAGCATCGCTTCAGGATGCCGTTTTATCCACTCAAGCCTTGCTGCCAGTCGTTTCTCATCCATAATATCTTTTTTTCTCTAGCAAAATTAGTCATTATTTCTGAGAAAGGCTAAACTTCAGCAAAATAATTCCCGCCATTTGTTAATGTGAGCCAAGGCAGTGCCTTAGGCTAAACAATATATCTTGAAAATCAATTAAAAATAGAGCAACCTCATTTCTGAGCTAATGTGGTTGCTCTATAATTAGAATGATGATGTGGTTAGTAAATTGTTGCCATTTTTCTTTGAATGTCAATAGCCATTACAGCCATCATCTCGTCTTGATCCATGTCGTCAGGAAAAGTCCATTCAAGTTGAAATGATGGTACTACTGGATTGTTTTTGACTTCATATTGAATAAGAACTTTATTGCCAGTTAATTGCTGAATATGAAACAATGTCTTGCCACCATAATTAGATACACCTGCTCTTAGGTATGTCCTTGTCTCGCCTAGGAGTTCACAGTCTTTGTGCCCTTCGAGTATGTTCTCTAAGAGCTTGGCATATTTCTTGCTCATGCCACCACTATTGCTCACATTGCCAATTACCTTCCCAGATGTGGAGCCTAATTTAAAAGCAATGAAAATTCCTATTGCAATTAGAATTGCCCAAATCATTTTTGACTACTTATTTAAGTTTTCAACAGCTTCTTTTATTGACATAGTAGGAAGCTTGCATATCTTTGTTATCCAGCGCCAGAATGAGACTTCTTTGTCGTTAATGTCATTGTCTGCAATAATAATAGCTCCCAATAATGATGCAACATATTTCTTTTGCTCATAATTCATACTTGCAATAATGCCCATTGCATAGGCTGGCTCCATGTTGTCTCCAGCTGCAATTAATGGTTTCCAATCATCTACAGGAACTCCGAAACTTGCTAAATGGTTTATTACGACATCTAGTTCCTTGTCATCAATCTTGCCATCCATTAATACCATGGCATGAGATACACTAAGGACTGCCATCATTTGTTCTCCACTAAATCCTAATGAACTCATAATGAAATGTTTTAATAATTAAAAACTTGTTGTTAATTATATCATAGTCCAAAATCTGAGTATAGACAGAAAAAGAATACGTGGACTATTTAACTTCGTTTACGCTCTCTGAGGTATTGGGGATAACCTTTGCTGCAATATACGAGTAATAGTCCACGTGCAAGCACATGAACGTAACTTATATTCTTTTGCAGCAATCTTATAATTCCCCAATTATCAGAGATGCAAGAACTTAAGCTGACGCTTCTTAATCTATATGTCTTTTAATCATTATGTCATAATAATTTTTATTAAAATTGTTTTGTTTTATTTTTTTTCTCGCTACAAAGTTATATGTTTTTTGCATAAATAGCAACTTCCATGCCACAAATTAATGGATTACTAATATGCTCTAAAAGATTCCCATTATTTTAATATATATAAACCACCAAGCTTTCTTCATTTTTATTGACTGACCGTCTGCATCTGCGTGTTATAGAGCAACTGCGTTCCATTGTGGTGAACGTGTTGCAGGGCAATATGCTGGACATTCAGGGGCTTCGTGACATCGTGGACTTGATGCGGAAGAATGAGGAATTGTTTGCCGAGTTCGCCAACAGCGACACGGCGAAATTGTTTGAACCACCGGTTTTTGAGAACAAAAAACGAAGTCATGGATACTGGTTTTAATTCGGCTTCGCCGAAGTTTAGAGTTGAGAGTTTAGAGTTGAGAGAACCATAACACCCACCCAATTCGGTGAAATTCTAAAATTATTAGAGGTTTTTGCCGTTTACTGGTCGCCATGTCAATAAATATTTATATCTTTGTAGGCATAATATATTCACTTTTCAAACTTACAGCATATGAAAAAATCATTACTTTTCTTGATGGCTCTAGTTGCAAGCCTTTCGGCTTGGGCGACAGAGCAGGACAACACTACTGTGAGCCACGATTGCGTTGACCTTGGCTTGCCAAGCGGTACGCTATGGGCAACCACCAACATTGGAGCCACCAACCCCGAGGACTTTGGCGACTACTTCGCTTGGGGGGAGACCCAGCCTAAGGATGTCTATGACTGGAGCACCTACATGTGGTGCAATGGCAGTAACTTCGCGTTAACCAAGTACAACAACGACAGCAGCCATGGCAACAATGGCTTTGTTGACAACAAGACCGAGCTAGACCCCGAAGATGATGCTGCCACCGCCAACTGGGGTTCGGAGTGGCGTATGCCGTCGTTAGAGCAGATTCAAGAGTTGTTAAATAACTGCACTACACAGTGGACCGCAATTAATGGTGTAAATGGCCGCCTGTTGACCAGCACCATCAACGGCGAGACGTTGTTCTTACCAGCAAATGGCCATCTTGATGGCAGCACGTTCAATGGCGGATGGGGAAATTATTGGTCTCGTACGCTTGACACCAGCTTCTCACCCCAGGCTTACTACCTCAACTTCGGTTCAGGCCTTGTGCGCACGTACTCCCTTGGCCGACACCAAGGTTTCAGCGTGCGGGCAGTGCGTTTTATGACCTACAGCATCACTTTGCCCGAGTCGTTTGAGAATGGCATGGTGACCTGCGACAAAGAGAGTGCCACCGAGGGCGAGACCGTGACGCTTACCGTGACCCCTGACAATGGCTATGAGCTGGAAACGCTCACCGTGACCACCGTTGATGCAACTTCGGGCGCACCAATTCGCGCAAATGTGGTTCTCACCGAGGGCGATAACGGCACTTACACCTTCGATATGCCTGCTGCTCCCGTTACAGTGAGTGCATCTTTCAAGGAGAGTGCCCCAACTAGCATTGACGATATCAATGCCACTGCCAAGACAGGCCAGCGTTACAACCTTATGGGTCAGCCCGTAGGCAAAGACTACAAGGGCATCGTCATCGAAGACGGACAAAAAATCATCGTGAAATAAGGTAAAATACTGTCTTTTACGCATAGGAGCGGTTACCGTACTTTTGTGGTACGATAACCGCTTTTATTATGGATAAAGACACTAAGACTATCGACATCAAACTTCCCACACGATGGGAAGAGTTGGATAATTCGCTCTCGCTCGGCAAAAAGAAAACAAGATTTTCTTTCTGCTCTCGCTTACTCGCGAATTTGACACAAAAGCAGCCACAGCTACGGTATGTATATAAACTTATAGCGCAAGGGTATTCCATCGATGAAGTCAAGGCATTCTGCCTTTTCCGATGGAACAAGATCACAATCCTTCATCGCTATGGCGATAATGGGTATATGTGCAAGAAAGGTAAGCAGCGGTTCGCTATCACTGCGCTACAAGTGGCACAGGCTATCGCTGCGCTCGACTGGATAAAGACTCTGCCGGCAACTCCCATACGTTTAGAACGGATAGGAAGACTGCGTGCTATCGCTGCAGACTTCCAGGGAGTGCCGTTTGAGACATTCATCGTGTGCGATAACCTCTATCAAGGTTATATCTCCACTCAGAATGAGCAGCTGCTTGACGAGATGGCAAAATTCCTCTATTCGAGGAAGTTTAGAGTTGAGAGTTTAGAGTTGAGAGAGGGCTGGCGCCGACTTTTGCCACCACGCACACCTCGCTTAACACCAGCAGATAGAATAAGTGTGTTCTATTGGTTCGCATCGCTCAAGGCGATGTTCTCCAAGGAGTTCAAGAACTTCCTGCAACCTGCCACTTCGGACAATGCGAATCTGCTTGACAGCGACAGATCTCAATATGAGATTCTCACTGCCGCAGTCAATGCGCAGATAAGGGCATTGACCAAAGGTGACGTGACAAAGGAGAAAGATGTTCTTGCTCTCGACACATGGAGAGCGATGACAGAATTAGACGCACTCGCACGCGAGTACCAGGAAATAAACACTAAATACCCACACAAATGAACGAATACCCACAGGGCATCTGGAATGCCACAGAATATTTCAAGCATCTGACCGCAACCAACCGCCTAGCAAAAAGTGAAGGTTTCACCTTTTGCTCTGTCAGCGGCTTGGACGGTTTTGAGGAAGCCCTTGACCACATGCAGAGGTCAAAGGCTTTTATCTGTGTCTCGGACATCGCCAACGGCTACACCGAACTTCACAACACGCCTCGGACTCGGCGAGTAAAGACGGTGTTCCTCGCCATGAGGCATCGCATTGACGATATGAGGGCACGCAACACCTGTATGGACACACTGCGTGAGGTATTCCGTCAGTTTATGAGCAAGCTCATACTGGAGAAGACGAAACTGGAGAACCACTGCATCTACATAGACCCTCGAATATCGTTCAACGAGATTGATCGGTATTTCTTCTCGGGCTGCGCTTGCGCCTATTTCCAGATTGCAGTGGACGTATATACTGACCTGAGAATCAATCCCGATGAATGGAACGAATAGGATAACAGAGCAGCAGGCAATAGATGCCCGAAAAAAGTATGTTATGGCGTTCAATGACACGATGCTACGCATCTGGCAGGAGAAAATCACGCTGCTCGATGTCATTGACACTGGAGCACTGCTTGCTTCGCCCAAAGCTCTGCCTGTACGTGCCGACGGCAGATTCTTTGAGGTCGGGCTGTCGCAGACCTTCCTCGAATACGGTCTTTGGCAAGACTATGGCACTGGCAAGGAAACACCACGAGGAAACCCTGGCGACATCGGCAGAGCGAAACGTCGCCAAAGGCGTAAATGGTTCAGCACCAAATATTATGCCTCAGTGATGAACATCAAGGAGTTCCTTGAAGAGAACCTCGGATGGCAGTTCTGCGGAATCATTGCTGATTCTTTCAATGATAAAGTTTTTCGCAGAAATCACTAAAAAAGCGAAGCCAATGGCCTCGCTTTTCTATTAGATAAATTGGAATTTAGTCGTTATTGCCTACTCAGCCTATTCCAGATAGTATCCACTCCCTGCTCCCCTTCGAAGTAAGCGTGCTGCTCATCTTTACAGAAGGTCTCTGCCGTTGGCATTAGGATAAGTTTTCCGGAATCAGGGTACTCGCAAACGTCATGACCAATAAATGAGCGTAGATCAAGATATGTGCAAGGTTCGTCGGTGTGATTGTAAAGCTGGTGTGCTCCTGTTTCTCCGGCTTCAAAGAAAAGCATGTCGCCCGGATGCACTTCAGTCAATCCTTCAGGCGTGCGGAGTGTGGCACTACCTGTCAGCATCAGGAATAGTTCCTCGGCAAAGCGGTGGAAGTGATAAGCCGAATTATATTGATGAGGAGGCAGTTCCCGCATATCAAAGTTCAAATACTGTGGATTCAAACCCCGTTTCTGTCGGGACATATCCGTCATCAGA
>JAFSPZ010000021.1 GCA_017451225.1 Muribaculaceae bacterium
AAAGAAGCAAAGAAAGCTCAAGAGAAGGCTGAAAAAGAGGAACAAGAGCTCCGAGAAAAGGTTCTAAAAGAGGCTAAAGAAACTCAAAAAGCTCAAGAAAAAGCGGAAAAAGAAGCCCAGAAAGCTAAAGAAAAAGCTGAAAAAGAGGCTGAAAAAGAAGCTGAAAAAGCCCGCAAAAAAGCCGAGAAAGCTCAAAAAGAGGCCGAGAAAGCTCAAAAAGAGGCCGAGGAAGCACAAAAGAAAGCCGAAAAGGCAAGGCAAAAGGCAGAAAATGAAGACTCTAATGAAGGCACATCAATAACGCCTCTAAATTAAGCACTTCTATAGATTTACATACTAACAACAAACAAGTTATACAACATGAAATGCATCAGTTGTTACCGAGAGATAAAAGACACGCTGAAGTTCTGTAACTATTGTGGTACTAAACAGCCAGCCGACCGTGCTGCTTACGAACTTGAGCACCCCGAGCTTGCCGATGCTATGCCCGAGGAAGAAGTCAAGACTCTTTTAGAAGAGCAAGAGCGCCAGCGTCAAGAAGAAGAACGTCGGCGCCAAGAGTTAGAGGAACAGCAGCGTCTGGAAAAACAGCGCCGACTGGAAGAGCAGCAGCGCCTTGAGGAACAACGTCGCCTTGAGGAGCAGCAATGGATGGAACAGCAGCAACAGCAAGTGATTGACATTCCCATGCAGGAAGTTCCCGAAGGCTATGCTCAGCCGGTAATCCCCAGTCAGAGCGATATTGCTCCACACGTGACGCCTACTCCATCGGACGGAATGTCGACCGAGCTCGTGGTGTCGTCTCCCCGCATGGCTGCTACCACCAAACAATGCTTCGAGTGCGGCCAGATGGTTCCCGCCAACTCACTTGTGTGCCCCAATTGCGGCGCTCCTGTGCAGCAAAGCTATGGAGGCAGCCACACCGAAATAACCCAAATGGTGCCCCAAGGCTATCAGCAGCCTAAACCAGCTGCCACTCCACAACAGCCAGTGATAAACATCCAGAGCGGCACTAGCGGCGGCAACAACAAGAAAATTCTCATCGCTATAGCTGCTGTACTGGCAGTGGGAATCCTGGGTATTCTGGGATATTTCCTCATTCAGCGCAACAAGGCCACCTATATCAACACCGACACCAAGAGCCTTTACTTCTCTCGAAAGGGCGGTGACAAGAGCCTGAACGTGAGCACCGACGGCAACTACTTTGATGTGGATGCACCCAAGTGGCTCACAGTGAACAAGACCGAAAGCGGCATCAGCTTCAACTGCGGCGCCCTCGATGGCAACGTAGACCGCTCGGGTGTAATAATCATCAAGTCGGGCAGCCAAACCTGCCATGTTGATGTGGTGCAGCGTGCCTATGCCACCTTCATACGCTTCTCGGAGGAAACTGTCGAGCAAGGCCGTGACGCAGGCGACCACAACATCACGATTGATAGCGACGGCGGAGATTTCCAAATAGCATCATCGCCCGACTATTGCACCATCAGCAACCTCACCGACCAGGGATTCACGCTACATGTTGACTACAACAGCGGCAAGCACCGCGACGGAACAATTAAAATCACCGACGGCAAGAACGAAGCCACACTCACCGTAAGCCAGAAAGGTGTCTGCGGCTCTTGTGGAGGTAATGGCAAAGTTACCTGTTCAAAATGCTATGGTACAGGAGAGGTCTATAAAGAAGATTATTGGGACTGGTGGTATGAAACTTGCTCACGATGTGGAGGAGATGGCATAGCCTCATGCTCCAAGTGCGGCGGCAGTGGCATAAGATAGACCTTATACCCAGCCACGATTTACGAAAAACGAAAACAAAATGGGACTGATTAAATGCATAGACTGCGGAGCCATGGTGTCGGACAGGGCTAAGGCCTGTCCGCACTGTGGCGGCCCTATTGACGAGAGTGTCATCAGGATGGCGCGCATGCAGCAACAGCAAGCTGCGCGCCCTCAGCAAGTACAACAGCCACAACGACCTGTGCAGCAACCTGTGCAGCAGCCTGTGCATCAGTCACAGCCCATTCAGCCACAGCAAGCGATGTCTGGTGCGGAGGGCTTGACAAAAAAATGTGTAAAATGTCAACGCGACATCGACATCAATCTCAAGTATTGCACCTATTGTGGAGCCAAGCAACTTGCTGCAAGCGCTGCTTTGAGTGCTGCTACAAGCAACGATGCACCGCAACAAAAGCCAAGCGCTGCCAGTGAGAAGAAGTCAGTTCCTCCTAAGAGACCTATCACTCCCCCCTCTAACATCAATAACGATAACAACCAGCAGCCCGCCGAGAAGAGCAGTCATAACAACAGCTTCATCTATGGTGGCATTGCTGCTGTGATATTAGCTGGAATAATAACTTTCTTTTCGACTAGAAGTGGTAATGGAGAAGCCGACAGAGCCGGAAATGAGCCTTCTACCGAGCTAGTTGAGGATTCCATCATGCAAGAGGCGCAACCCATAGCTGATGAGGCAAAAGCCGCAAGCACCCCAGAGGAAAAGCCTGACGACAAAGCCTCTCAAGCCAAGCAGTCAAAGAGTGACAGCCATCGACACAGGCATTCATCTCACAAAGACAAAAATAAGGATAAAGGCGAAGACTATCATAAGGCTGCACCTGCTACTTCAAAACCGGTTACACCAACAGCGAGACCCACTACTCCAACTGCGAAACCCACTACTCCAGCTGCGAAACCAGCTGCCATTTCAAAAGTAGGAGGTCCAAATACCGGTGGCAAGAAGACTAATCAAGATAGATAATGGCTATGAGCAAATTGCATAAAATAGGAATATTATTTATTGCAATACTGGGCACAGTTATTGCTCCATCACCCTCGTTTGCTCAAACGAGCGAGAACATAAATTATGTCCATCAAGCAAAGTATAAAGCCGACAGCCTTTATAATGCTGCAACCTCGTTCTATGCATCATTTGTCCAGCCTATAAATGACAAAATTGCTGCAGACCCAATATTAAAGCAACAATTGGATAACTACATAAATGATAAACCTATAAATCAAGAGAAATCTAAGGAAGTTATCGAAATTGCCAAGCTACGCTATGATGCTGTTGAGATGTGGTATGACATTCGCGAAGAACTTGACAATCACTTGATTGACATGTGTAAATATTGCTTGTCACAACCTTGTGATACAGTTGGTAACTACAATTGGCTCCGCACACAAATTGAGCCAATGCTTGACAGTGTGTTCCACAAGTCTTATACCAAGTGTGTTAATGAATATAAAGTTCTTCTTAACAATTACGAACTATACACCAAAGAGATAGGCGAATTTCTTAAACGCAATTACAAATACACAAAGATAGATGGAGGCCTCACCGAGAAACAACGCACTAGCATCATGAATGACTTCAATGGACTGAAGTACATGAAGTATTACAATCAGCGCAATAAGCCCCCAAAAGAGAAGCCCGTATATAGCCCTCACTTGAACAATATCTTGCAAGAATTTCAGAGAATGGTTGATTCAGGCTTTAAGAATAGCAAAGATCGTTATTTGCGACTTGGACAAGATTTAAGAAATATTCACAGCTACTCTAGCGGTAATGCAGAAGAGAAAGCTGTGGGTCAACCTGGTGTGAGTGGGCTAGATGGATATACATTGGAACACTTCCCTACCGCCTCTTGCCCTGGTCCTGGCACCGTAAAGATTAGAGTGTCAGTTAGCCCCACAGGCTCTGTAACAAGAGCTTCAGTAATCGGAGGCACATTAAGTTCTAACACTCGTGCACGCAACATTTGCCTGGGACTTGCGCGACAATCCCGCTTCCGCGTTCCCAAAGGTCAGACTGAAGAACACACCGGCACTCTAATTTATACTATTAAATAAGCTTAAAAAGACAATTAACATAATAATAACAGACATAATATGAAATGCATCAATTGCTATAAAGAGATAAAAAACACGATGAAGTTCTGCAACTATTGCGGAACTAAACAGCCTGCTGACCGTGCTGCCTATGAGCGTGAGCATCCCGAACTTGCCGACGCCTTGCCCGAGGACTTGATTATGAAACAAATCAAGGAAAAGGAGCAAGTAGCAGCAAGACAGGCCGAGAACGCAGCTAAACGCACGCGAGTAGCCACCGTTAAGGCCACTGGCCGCCGTGTCAGTCCCAGAGCGTCTTCTCTTGGCAATACTTCAGTTATGTCAAAGGGGGCTCAGAGCCCGACGGGCGCAACTTCTACCCCTCAACCCAGGGCAAAGCGCGCCACAGCACAACCCAAACCCAACGTTCAGCCCAAGTCGAGACCAGCAGTTGGCGGGCAATTTCCTCAAGCGCCCAATCGCCCTCTGCAGTCTCCCGTAGGCAACGACCAAACAGTGGTGACGTCGCCCACTCCCCCCATGGGCAACAACACCGCAGGCATTCCTGCTCCACCCACTCCCGGCATGAGCTATCCCGCAATGAGTGCCCCTGCGATGAATGCTCCCGAGGCGCCCACTCCTCCTGAGGTGAATTATGTCAACGAGGCTTCACCCTCGCAGGAACGCATCGCTGTGAGTGGGTCGGTTCAAGGCCAATCAACCGAAACCGCCACCACAACTCCCAACAAATTAGAGTCGATACTGAAGATTGCAATCATCGCGCTCTTGGTAGCAATTGTAGTGTTCATTATCTTGATTTGCTCTTAAAAGAGGAGCCGAAAACCCCAAGCTATAGAAAATAACAGTAAAAACACAATAGATAGAAAATCATGAAACATTTCAAAAACATTTCAAATGCGTTGAGGCTCCTGGCACTTGTGATGCTTGTGGCTATGGCTAGCAACGTACAGACTCATGCTCAGTGGGACCTGTTCTATGACTATGCCGGCGACTTCCACGATAAGTTGGCCAAGGTTTCGCTCAACGGAAAATGGGGATACATCGACAACTCACCCACCGAAGTAATTCCATGCATTTACCAAGATGCTGGGGACTTTGTTCAAGGTGTTGCCAAAGTTAAGCGAAACGGCAAATGGGGAATTATAAATATGGTGGGCGAACTAAAGGTTGATTGTATCTATGACGAAATAGGGCCCTTTGACGACGACTTAATGGCCAAAGTGCGCCGTAACGGAAAGTGGGGTTATATCACTAAGAGCGGTCAAGAGGTCGTCCCATGCGATTATCAAGATATTACCGACTTTGACGACCACCTGCTTGCGATTGCCACCAAAGACAGCAAGAAATGTCTTGTCAACAAGACTCAAGGGCAGAAAGGCGCCTGCAAGTATGATTTCATCGACAAGTTCAAGAATGGATTCTACAAAGTGCGCTCCAACGGCAAGTGGGGCTTCATCAATGCACAAGGAGAAGAAGTTGTGCCTTGCCAGTATAAAGAAGCTTCGGACTTTGAAGACAATTATTCACTCGTAATGGACGAGAACGGAAAGTATGGCTTCCTCGAAAAGGAGGGCACAACGGCCAAGGTGGCCATTCCATGCAAGTCCGACTCCCGAGAGGGAATGAAGATGCTGAACGGCATGACCAAGATCACCCAGGGTGGCAAGTGCAAAGTAATGAACACCAAGGGTGAGTTTGTTGCTCCTGAACAATATGCCGACGCCATCGATGCCATGCCCATCAGCACAGCCATCATCAAGGTGATAAACAACAATGGCTGCAAAGCGGTGAATGTGCTTGGCAAAACTATAGTTTCGGGGGTTGAAAACGTTGAATACCTGGGCAGCAACCTGTTGATGGTAAAGGATGGTGGCAAGTGCGGCATCTATGACCTCAATGGCAATAAAGTCATGGGACCTAAATATGATGACATCAAACCATTTTGCAACGGTCTCGCTCCTGCCTGCGAGAAAGGCAAATGGGGATACATCAACGAGAAAGGCAAGCAAGTGTTTGACTTTATCTATACCAGCGCCGAGCCTTTCAACGAAAATGGTGTCGCCGTTGTAGGTCTGGGCAGCAACCTGAAACTCATCGATGTGAATCGCAATTTGCTTGGCGACAATGAATATAACGAGATTGGTGATTTCAAGGACGGCATAGCCAAGGCTAAGCGCAACGGCAAGTATGGCTTCATCAACTCACAAGGCGAGGAGATAATTCCATGCAAGTACGACCGCATCGAGGCCTTTGACGATGAGACCCAAATGGCTAAGGTCTATAATGGAAATAAGTTTGGCTATGTGAGCAAGAAAGGCAATGTCGTAGTTCCTGCCAAGTTTGACCAAATAGGAAAATTCAACAGCGACGGTATTGCCAAGGTTAAAAGCAACGACCTTTGGGGCTACGTCAACAATAATGGCCAAGAACTGGTTTCATGCGAGTACACCAGCATAGGTGACATCCAGGAGAACATGGTGCTTGTGTCAAAGAACGGCAAGTGGGGTTTTGCTGGGGTAAACGGAAATAACAATATTCCTTGCATCTACGAGGCAGCCAAGCCATTCAATGACGGCGAGGCAGCAGTGAAGAAAGACGGCAAGTGGGGATATATTAACAGCAGCAACCGCACTATAATTCCCTTCCAGTATAGTGATGCCGGCACCTTCAGCAACGGCTTTGCCAATGTGAACGGCAACTCTTATATAAACGAAGAGGGTAAAGTTCTTGTTTTCTATCAAGCCACAGTCAACCTCAATGAGGAGTTCATCGAAAATGTGAACAACTATATCGACATGGGCCACTTCCGCGAGGGCCGTGCTATGGTTTATAGGAATGTAACCGGTCAAACAGGCTGGGGCTTCATCGACACTCGAGGCATACAAGTCATTGAATGCAAATATGACCAAGTAAACCCATTCAGCAATAAATTCGCGGCCGTGAAGAAAAACGACAAGTGGGGATTTATCAACCCTAACGGAACGGAGGTCATCCCTTGCACCATGAACGTTGCCGACGTTGCCAAGTTCTCGGAAGACCGAGTGTTTATAGCCGAAAACATGGAGCAGCCCATGAGCTATTATTTCATCAATGGCAAGGGCGAACGAGTGTTTGAAGGCCACAATCTTGACCGCAGTAAGGTGCTATATGATCCTAATGACATTAGCATGGGACTAAACTTGGATCTTGTTCCCACATTCAGCAATGGCAAGTGCTATGTACCCATCTATGGCACCAATGAATATGAAGTATATGACACCCACGGCAAGCGCATAGAAACAGCCGCAAGCCTTCCACCACGAGAGAAAACCAAAGACAATGGCTACCGCATCTTTGAGAACGATAATAAGAAAGGCGTTATCGACCCCTATGGCAATGTGGTGATTCCAGCCAAGTATGACTATATAGCCAATGATAAGGACATTACCGACATGCCCATCATCTCGAGCGGTGTGGTGTTTGTAATATATTCCAACCCCAACCCCGACCGTCCCGACTTTAAAGGCTTTGCCGACTTTTATGGTCACGACACTTTCTCCAAAAGCACTCTTTACATGGTGGAAAAAGCCCGTAGCGAAACGCGCACCGCTCCAAGAAGCCAACGGGTGGAAGAGGTTGTTGAAGAAGTTGTAGAGGAGGAAAAAGAAGAAGAAATCAAAGTCCCCGATATCGAGCCCGATGACGAAGCCGAGCCCATTAAAGAGCCGGCCAAACAGCCCTTCAAAGAGCCCGCTCCCAAGGCACCAGCCCGCGACAGCCAGTCGACATCACCATCGGGGTCGGATTCAAGGTCCACAACGACTACCGTTAGCTTGAATGACTACAGCGTGAATCCCGATTTTATGGAAAGTGGCTTGAAATGGTATGCCATCGACATTGTTTTCACTGTGAAAAACCGTAGAGATAAAATCACTACTGTGTGTGTCGCTGCTTTTAGAGACGATAAAAAAACCGAGATTTTGAACAGCCTGGGAAGTCCATTAAAGAGTTTATATAGTGTAGCGCCAACTTCCAATGTCGCCATTAAATCAATGGTCAAATTGAAGATTGCTCACCAAGACTTGCAGTACTCCAATAACTGGAAACCCGATGAGGGGCTCTGTTTTAAATTGCTTTTTCTTGATGACAAAGGTAATTATATCATAGAACCCATTGATTTGGATTTGAACAGGAGGGTCAATTTGAGTAAATAGAAAGAAGCAAATAATACAATAGCTATTTCGCATTGAAAGGACAAAGCCCTGAATAATTGTTCAAAACTACTATAATCTCAACGACCGCCGCACATCATCAACTGCGGCGGTCGCTGTGTTTAATAAAAGTAGCAGTAAACATCATGCTATAAAGAAATAAAGCATTATCTTTGCACGATATTTGAAAAAGTAACGCAATTTCAAGAAAATGAAAAACAAGATACTCTCATCGTGGTTTGGTCCGGTGGTGGCTGTGGTGTGCAACCTGGCTATTGCCTATGTTGTGTATCTCATTGCTCGTATTGCCTATCTACTTGAAAATTACAGCATTTTCACTCAGGGAATGGACAGCGCAGCGATTGTGAATGCCTTCAAGGGAGGGTTCATGTTTGACTCCTCGGCAATCATGTACACGATGTCGCTCTACATCGTGATGATGCTATTGCCGTTGCACCTCAAGGAACGCGCTGGCTACCACAAGGTGTGCAAGTGGCTGTTTGTTGTGGTCAACACTCTGGCACTTGCCGTGAACCTGATGGACGCCGTCTATTTCCAATACACAAGCCGCCGCACCACAAGCACGGTATTTGGAGAGTTCAGCCACGAGAACAATCTGGCAGCGGTCTTCGGCACCGAGTTCATTCATCACTGGTATTTCGTTGTGCTTGCCGCAGTGGTCGCGTGGTTGATGTGGAAGCTTTATATCATGCCTCGCCTCAGCGTGGAGCGCGCCCGCTCGTGGCGATATTACGCCGTAATGGCTGCAAGTGTTGTTGCCATGGTTCCAGTCATGATAGGCGGCATGCGCGGCGGCCTCGCCCACGCAGTGCGTCCCATCACCGTGAGCAACGCCAACCAGTATGTGGACCGTCCTGTCGATGCCGCTCTTGTGCTTAACACCCCGTTCTCGCTGCTTCGCACTCTGGGCAAAGACGTGTTTCACAACCCCAACTATTACAGCAGCGAGAAGCAGCTTGAGGCAGTCTACACTCCAATTCATCTTCCCGACTCGGCCGCCAGCTTCACTCCCAAGAACGTGGTGGTGATAATAGTGGAGAGCTACGGCAAGGAATACACAGGATTCTTCAATGCCAACCTCGACGGCAATCGCTACAAGGGCTACACCCCCTTCACCGATTCGCTGCTGTCGCAGTCGCTCACGTTCAAGTACAGCTATGCCAACGGCCGCAAGAGCATCGACGCCATGCCCAGTGTGCTCTCGGGCATCCCCATGATGGAGGAGCCATTCTTTGTCACTCCAGCATCGATGAACACCCTGAGCGGCCTTGCCCGCCAGCTCGACGGCAAGGGCTACACCACAGCCTTCTTCCATGGCGCACAAAACGGGTCGATGGGCTTCCAGGCCTTTGCCCGCGCCACCGGCTATCAGCAATATCTGGGCAGGACAGAGTATAACGCCGACCCCTCAACTCGTGGAGACGACGACTACGACGGCATGTGGGCTATATGGGACGACCCATTCCTGCAGTTCATGGCACGAAAAATCAACACCTTCAAGCAGCCTTTCATGGCAACAGTGTTCACCGCCTCGAGCCACCACCCGTTCAAGATTCCCAAAGAGCTTGAGAAGGATTACCCCGAAGAGGGCGGCCAGCCCATTCACAAGTGCATTCGCTACACCGACATGGCTCTGCGACACTTCTTTGAGGAAGCCTCAAAACAACCGTGGTACAACAACACTATCTTCGTTCTAACTGCCGATCACACCAACCAGACGACCCACGACGTATACAAGACCGATCTGGGCATATATTCGGTGCCCATAGCTTTCTACACCCCCGACGGCAGCCTTCCTGCCGCAGTGCTCGAGAATGTGGTCATGCAGCAGGCAAGCATCATGCCCACATTGATGGGAATGATGGAGTATGACAAGCCCTATCTTGCATTCGGCTGCGACGTGCTCAACACCCCTGTGGACCAAACGTGGGCCTTCAACTACAACAACGGCATCTATCAGTACATCAAGGGCGACTGGATGATGCAGCACGACGGCAACAAGGTCAAGGCCATGTACCGCTTCAAGAGCGACACCATGCTGCGCTACAATCTTGCAGGCAAGGTGCCAGTGCAGCAGCGCATGGAAGCCGAGCTCAAAGCAATCATCCAGCAATATATGATGCGCATGAGCGAGAATAGGCTCACCGCCAATTAAACCCAAATCGGGTTTGATAATCATTGCGTTAGCAACTCCCCCTCTAAGATAGAGGGGGTAGGGGGGAGTATGATAGACTCAAGGAATTACAATTTCGCTATTATCATACCCCTCAGTCACGCTCCCTCCCCTCTGCCTTTTAGGCACCTCCCCTCGGGCAGGGGAGGAGTACAGCTCCCCTATCTTAGGGGAGCAGCTGGAAGACAGCAAGTTTTTTTCGTCGAACTCACGTTATTATAGGTTTAAAGTATTGTAAAGAAGCAAAAAACTAAAGTTTATTTGCTTGAATTAGATATTTGTTATACATTTGCATGGGAAAAAATGAACATCAATAACAACTAAAACCATATGAGTACTATTAAATGCCCTAACTGCGGCCACACGCTACCCGAAGAATCGGCTTTCTGCAACAAGTGCGGCAGCCGCATCGAAATGCGTGACGACGACAACCGCCGCTACACAAAACGAGATTATGAAGACTGGGACGATGAGCCCCGCGACAGGAGGCCATCGCAGCAGCGCAACGACTCCAAAGGCAGCTACAAAACTATGATGACAATAGTGGGAATCGCTATTGCAGCCTTTGTATCAATCTTTGCCATCAACAAATGCTTCTTCAGTGGCAACCACAACGATAATGGTCAGGACTCGATAAGCACAGTTGATCAAAGCAACAGCGCAGCTGCCGACGCCCTGCAGCGAGCCCTCACCGAGAACAACTATGTGGGCGACGGAGCACGAATTGTATATGCAAAAAGAATCTCGGGAACCGAGCCTGGCACCAACGACATGATAATTGGTATCACTCAGCTTGCCGACCGCAACGGCGAGTCGTTCTTCAAGCTCTATGAGTTAACTCAGAACGGCGAGAGATGGAAAATAGACCCTGAGCATATTCAAACGGTGCTGACAACAGGTTATGACGTATCGTTCGACACAGGACAACTCAAAACCGATATCAACTTTGCACCACAGGCACCCGAAATAGGAGGAAAGAAATATTTCTTCTACGCCTATCTCAAGAGGCCAAAGGATAACTCGGGCAACGCCAGTGTGGTTCTAAACCTGTATGACATCCAGAGCCGCTCGACCACCACAGCCACCTATGAGGGCACGTTTGAAGACGTTAACGGCGAGCGAGCCATCGTGTGCGACCCTGCCAGCGGCAACAGCGAGACAGTGGGATGGATGAACGAGCAAGCAAGGAACTTCATCCACATCTTGAGCTTCAAGGGCGCCAACAATACTGCAGCAACCGAGACCAAACCAACCGAAACCACCACTCCACAAGACCAACAAGCTGCAGCTACCACCGAAGAGCAGAAGCCTGCTACCACTCAAGCCTCGGTTGGCGAGGAGAAAGACAAAGACTCCCCCATGTTCAAGAAAGAAGACATTGTGGAGACTAAGGAAGCCGGCAACTATAAAGTGTTCCGCCTCAAAGACGGTAGCGTGGTGAGATATGACCGCACAACCGGCAAGAACACCAAGATACATCAGGGAGGCGCCGAAGCGATAGGATTTGAAGACACCAAGAAAGGCATCCTCAACATACGCAAGAGCGACGGCAGCCGCGAGCAGGTGAATCTCAACAACGGTCAAAAGAGCAGCAAGCCTGCCACTACCGAGAAAAAAGAAGAGCCAGCTAAGCCAGCCGCCAAGCAACCTTAAGGCAAAAGCTCACTGAAAACGACCTTCGAGTTTTTCCCGTGATGTGAATGAGATATTTAAAACTTGAAACTTTACTAGCACGCGGTGAGAACAGTATTTCACCGCGTGCTCTGCACTTGCTCCAGCACCCCCTTCTCGAAGAGCTCATTGCAATGCGCGACAGCGGTACGACAGCGGTGGGCACTCTAAGCGAGAGCTCGGTAGAACTGAGCGAAGATTTCAAGGATGTGAGAATTACTAGCGTCAGCCCGAGCGAGGCACAGAACATTGAATCCTATGGCGCCCTGCTCATGAAAGCTATAGGCCACAGCAAGAGCAGGAATAAAAGCCTGATGGCTATAGCCGAGCAATGCCGCAACGGCGAGATAGATTCACTTGAACAAGTGCATTTGCTAGTGGAGAGAATGGTAAGCAGTACAATTTACAAAATCATTATTGCCATCATTCTTGCAGGACTAGCCATTATTGCCGCAATACAACACTACTGGACAAGTTGACCCCTCTCCCACACGCCGTTGGTTCAATTGCCCCCAGGCGGTGAATTGACCATTGATGATAGATACTGAATATGACCTTTAAAAACAAAACAATAAAATTGTTTCTCCTGGTGGTTTTCATGATTGTGGGAGCCACCCCTACCGATGCCGTTTTCAAAGAGAACGACTTTGGCAGAACCATCGACGTGCTGTGTGCCGAGCTCGAAGCTAAGTACAAGGAGCAAAAAGAGATGATGAGGCTTTATGAGAACAAAGCTCAAGAGCAGCATAAAAAGCTTGTGGCAACCATGCAGCAAATTGACCAAATCTCGCTCATCCTCTATTCTCAAAGCAGCGAATTCTCGTTTGACATGGCCTATGCCTGCCAGCAAGCCACCGACCTGTATCACAATAACATCACCTCCACTCCTTTCAATATAATCCTGAAAAAAATTGATGCCGACATTGAGCGCTACGACAGCCTCATCTATGTACTCAAGCACATAGCTCCAGCCATAGACGACAGCAAAACGGCTAAGCAAAAAAAGGCGAAAGCCGAAGAAACACCGGCCATTGAGCAAATAGCCGACAGTATAATGGAGAAGCAGAAGGCTACTCACAAAAACAATGAAAACACCAACGAGCAACAAAAGTCGATAGAGCAAATTCTTCAACAGCCCCCCAAAGAGGAAGACGAAAAGGCGTCGCTCTATGTTCTCAACGACCGCGAGAAAAAAATCAGGGAGTTGTGCCTGACTTATGCCCAAGCGTTGCGCAACAACCTTATAAAGAGCAAAGAGACAATAAGCAAAGACAAAGCGTTCTATGACGAAGTGAAAGCAAAACTCGCTTCGCTCAACCGCTATGCCTTGAAAAAATATGAAGAGCTGCAGAACAGCATCTTCAAGAATGGCGGCAGCAACTATTTCACTGTACTATCCACACTGGGAACCACCCTGCCCAAAATAAAGAAAGAGCTAAAGAGTAAATACAACATACTGAGGCGCGACGGCGAGAAAGGCGAAATCGTGAGCCAGTGGCGAGGTCCTGTAATCATCATGTCGTCGGCTCTCATCCTGATTTGCATTTTCATCGCCACCATTCTGAGCGTGATAATATTGCGATGGTTCCTGCCCAGACGCATCAGGACAATGGAATCTTATCTCAAAAGGCGCGCAGTGATAGGCTTGGCTTGCGGCGTGTTCTTGTTCACCATCTTCATCACTATTGCCTACTGGCTCATAAACCACAACTTCATCTTGATGGCGATAGGCATCACAATCATCTACTCGTGGCTCCTGCTTGTGATACTGGTGTCGCTCCTCATAAGGCTCAATGACAATCAAATCAAAGCCGGAGCATGGGTATACACACCGTTCATGCTCATGGCATTTGTGGTGATTGTGCTGCGCATCATCTTCATCCCCAACATGGTTGTGAGCATCGTGTTCCCGCCTTTGGCGCTGCTGTTCACAATATGGCAGCTCATCATCCTCCGAAAAAAGAAACCCGAGCTTCCAACGATTGATGTGTTCTTTGCTTTCTTCTCGCTTGCCGCCATGGTGTTCTCTACCGTGTTCGCATGGTGCGGCTACACCCTTCTGGCCGTGCAAATCATGATGTGGTGGTCATTCCAGCTCGCATGCATCCAAACCATTGTGTGCCTCTACGACCTGGCTAAGATGTATGAGAAGAAATACTTGATCAAGCGCATCAAGAAAAACGCTCTCGCCAAGCGAGTGAACCGCAAGAAGAAGATGACCGAAGAAAAGCGCAACGCTAAGCTTCTTGAGCAGTCCAAGAAAGGCGATTTCATCAATTCCACTTGGCTCTTCGACTTCTTCCTCAAAGTGGCGCTGCCTGTGATGGCAGTTATCTCGGTGCTGATGAGCGTGGTGTTTGCCGCCCGCATGTTCAACATGAAGCAACTACTTGTAAAGATATTCTATCACAACTTCATAGACCAGGACGGAATCATCCAGATTTCGCTCTACAAGATATTCCTTGTGCTGTCGCTTTCCTTCCTGTTCTACTATATCAACTATCTTGCCCATTCCATCTATCGCAAGCTAAAGCTCAAGCAGAGTGCAAAGAACGACCCCTCAAATCGTCCCAACATCACTCTTGCCAACAATATCATCACAATTCTTGTGTGGGGAAGCTTTATAATCTTTGCCCTGGTGCTGTTCAAGGTGCCCAAGGGCGGCATTTCGCTCATCTCGGCTGGTCTTGCCACCGGTCTTGGCTTTGCGATGAAGGATATACTTGAGAATTTCATCTACGGTCTGTCGCTCATGTCGGGCCGTGTGAAAGTGGGCGACTTCATCGAGTGCGACGGCATCTTGGGCAAAGTGGAGAGCATAGGCTACCAGAGCACCCAGATGACTACCCTCGACGGCAGCGTGATTGCCTTCCTCAACACGCAGCTCTTCAACAAGAATTTCAAGAACATGACCAAGAACCACAGCTATGAGTATGTCAAGCTTCCCATTGGTGTGGCCTATGGCGTCGATGTCGAGCAAGTGAGGGAAATGCTCACCCGTGAGTTGAACAAGTTCCTCGACCTGACTACGGCAAGCGGCCGCCCGGTTGTTCAAAAGAAACAGGAATTCAAAGTATACTTCAGCGACTTTGGCGACAATTCAATCAACCTTCTTGTGGCCTTCTGGGTTCTTGTCGAGGAAAAGATTAGCTTCGTCTACAAGGTGAAAGAGACTATCTACAATACTCTCCAGCGCAACAATATTGAGATACCTTTCCCGCAGCATGACGTTTACATCAGGCGCTTGCCTCAACCCACTACCACAGCTGGAGAAAGAAACAAGAAAAGGTGACTTAACTATTTAACAACTACAAATTATATATAAAACAATACTGTAATGACAATTGGATTTGACGGAATAAGGACTGTCGATGGTGATTCTCCTTTAAGTTATTACGACAGGCTGATGATAGCTTCGCTGGGAATGGAGTTCCCGCGCGATACATTTATGGTATATTCGCCCTACAGCACCGACGACCGCGGTATGGCGTGGCTGCTGTCGATAGCCAATGTGCACAACAAGACTCCTTACAAAGCTATTAACAAATGGGCATGGCGCAACTGCAGCGGCATCTACACCGACCTCAACCGCCACGGTGTGAAGGTCTACCATGGGCTGGATGCCACTCTGCCCTCCATAAAGAAAAAGGAGAACGTAAAAATGGTCACTACGGTGAGGGACCTCACTTTTGACCGGTTCATGGACGATTACTCATGGCTCGAGAGGATGACTCGCAAGTGCCGCGTCAAGAAGGCGTGCCGCAAGGCTCACCGCGTAATAGCTACCAGCAACTTCATCAAGCAGCAGCTGGTTGACAACTACCATATCGACCCCGACAAGATCGACGTGGTCTATACCGCTTTCCGCGACGAGTACATCACCAACCAGAATGACAAGGTATTTCTCGAAAATGTAAAGGGGAAGTACCACATGCCGTCGCGCTTTGTGCTTGCAATTACCGACTTCTCTACGCTTGGAAACCTTGAGACCCTGTACCGCGCTTTTGCCAAGATTGACGACAAGAAGATTGACCTATTGCTGATAGGCAGCAAGAACAGCTATTACCGACAGCTCAAGCGGTTGGCGGACAAACTGGGTCTCGAAGACCGAATCGTTAGAATTGGGTCGGTCAACAAACACAACTTCATGGCACTCTACACCCTCTCGCAGGCGTTTGTAGCACCGGCGCTCGACGACGGCATGGGACAGACTCTCATCGAGGCGATGATCACTGGCACACCCGCCATCGCCAGCGACAGCGGATGCCACCGCGAGGTAGCAGATGATGCGGCTCTCTATTTCAAACCCGACGATGTAGAACAGCTCACGCAGCACATCAACACCGTGCTCAACGACGATGCTCAGCGCTCGGCCATGATTAATCTCGGCAAGAAGCAAGCAGCACAGTTCACGCAGCAAGCACTGGCGCAGAACGTGATGCATGTCTACAACCGAGCTCGCGGAAGAGAATAGACCTATAAGACCAAAAATCTAGAATGGGCATGTCAATTCACTTGATATGCCTATTTTATTTCATTTCGCCAAAAAAAAATATAATATAGGCGCTATATTTATAAAAAGTTTCATAACTTTGTGGCTGAAATCATCAAAAGTTTCTTTGCGCTTCATGCTTGTACATGATGCCAACCACTTGATTAAATGTCCGACGAACTAAAAAATATTGATTATAACGACTCGGAGCGCTCCGAAAGAAAAGGCAAGCGTTCGCGTGTTCTTATCGGTCTGCTGGCATTGCTGCTCGTGGGCAGCGTGGCAGGCGGCATTTTCCTATTTCAAGACTCTGACTCAGCAAAGAGTGGACTGAGAAAAGCCCGCAAGCAGATTTCGTCTCTCAACAAGCAAGTCAACAGCCTCAGGACCGAGAACGACACGCTGTCACTAACTCTCCAGCGTGAGCGAGTGATGCGCACAAGGCTGCAGCAGGAGAACGACACCTTGCGTACCCTGCTGCCCATGCACATAGCCAAGATAGAAGTGGCCAATGCCGACGGTAACGGCAACACCATCTCGGCCTACGGAAAGAGCATCGATGCGTCAAGCTCCATGTACCTAATGCCCAGAATTACCTATTGGGGCCTGAAAGTGGGAGATAAAATAACACTCAACGTGCGCCTCTATGACAACGAGGGCAAGCTCGTTACTGGCACCACATCACCAGCCGGCTACTCCTACTCATGCAAGATAGAACCCATCCAGCCCAACATGAACACCCAGTCGCTTAGCGGGTGGGGCGGCGCCGACAAGGGCCACTTCAAACCAGGTACCTACCGCTATGAAGTGTGGTGGGAAGACATGTGCCTCAAGCAGCTGAGCTTCACACTCAAATAATGCGTTAATCCCAAGGGGGGATGCGACTCATCAACAACCATCCACCCGGAGGTGTTGATGAGATTTTTTGTTTCGACGCCCATTCTCAATCTATTGCTCACACACTTGACATGAAAAAAATTATTCTCTTGCTCACCCTCTCGCTGTGCCTACCGCAAGCACATGCCACCGACTGGCTCAGGCTGCTGCAAGGAGCCGTCAAGGCCGGTGCAGCCGTGACAATCACCGACGAACAGCTTGCCGAGGTGGTTGCCGACGAGGTGAAAGAGATGGACAGGAACAACAAGGTGTGCGGCGACGATAGCCCCTACACCAAACGCCTGAAACGGCTCACCAAGGGCATGAAAAGCGCTAACGGCACAAAGCTCAATTTCAAAGTGTATAAAACCAGCGACGTCAACGCCCTGGCTTGCCCCGACGGCAGCGTGAGAGTGTTCAGCGCATTGATGGACATCCTCGACGACAACGAGCTGCTGGGCGTGATAGGGCACGAAGTGGGCCATGTGGCACTCAAGCACTCGTGGAAAGCCTGGCGCAGCGCCCTGCTTCGCTCGGCTGCCAGCGATGCCCTGGGTGCAGGCAGCGAATGGTGGGCGGCAATGAGCGACTCCTACATAGGTGACCTCACCAGCCTTGCCCTCAGCGCCAAACATTCGCGCACTCAAGAGACCGAGGCCGACGACTACGGCTACGATTTCCTCAAAAAAGCCGGCAAGAATCCGTGGGCAATGGGGCTTGCTTTCAAAAAGCTCAAGCAGCTGTCGCAAGGCAAGAATAAATCGCGATATGACGCTTTGCTCCAGGCCTTCTCGTCGCATCCCGACTTTGACAAGCGCATAGAGCGCATGCGCAAGCGCGCCCAGAAAGATGGCTATAGCACTAAATAATCCATACTATAACATTATACTTATTTATGAAAACTCAATTCAAGTTAATATCCATCGCCATGATTGCAGCAGTGACGGCATTGCTGGCGTCGTGCACGGGAAGCAAAGTAGACCAATTCATCGACAGTGTTAACGACGAGTGCCCAGTGAGCACCGAGTTCGGTGTCCTGACCGAACTCTCAAGCGCCGACAACACGGTGGCATTCAACTACACCGTCGACAACAAAATAATTCCTTTTCCCAAGCTCAAGGCCAATCCCGAGGTGGTGAAAAAGATGTGGAAAATAACGTTCCTCGATGACAAGGACCCCGCAAAGACCGAGTTTGTGAATCAAATTCTGGCTCAGGGTATGGGCGTGAAACTTACGTTCAACGACAACAACCAGAATTTCGGCATCACAATAGGCAATAATGAGCTGAAATCGCTGCTGAAACAAAAAATACCCGACAACGAGCAGATTCAAATTCAAATAGATATCACAAAACTCAACCTGCCCAAACAGCTTGACGAGATGACCACAATGGTCGACATAAAGCTGGAGAATGACTTTGTGACCTACTGCTACGACATCAACGACGAGGTGCTGCCACTCAGTGAGATGCAGGGCGGCCAAAGGGACAATATCGTCTATGGTATCAAGGGTGAACTGGCACAAAACTCTCCCATGGCAATATTTTTCAAGATGGTGACCGACATGGGTAAAGGCCTGCGTTACCAATACCACGGCACAAAGAGTGGCGAGACAGTGAATATTGACTTCAATAACGGGGAGATGCGACAACTCTTCTCAACAAAATCCGCAATGTAACCATATCAAAAACATAAGGGGAAATGACATAGTTCTCCTATTCTTAAAGTGAAAAATGGCCGTTACGGCCATTTTTTTATGCTAAATCTTAAAGTGCTCGACTCTAGCGTCATCCTTTGGTGTTTTTTGCCAATTGTAACTAATTGGTTGAAACGCTCACAGTGCAAGAATATGGGCAAAAGTAGTAAAAATAAACATCAACATTAGTAATAATTAAAAAAATTAATGTACCTTTGTGACAATTAGTTAACTTGACACGCATGATTTGTTTTTTATGTGAATTTTTGCAATATCAATAACACAAGCATTATATGAGACACTATCTGAAAAACTTGGAGGACACGATACGCAATCATTGGAACCTTAAAGCATTGTGCGACTATGGAGGCGAATCGTTCACCTATGGCAACCTTGCCACCCACGTTGAGCAGATGCGGCTCTTCATGGACGCCACAGGAATCAAAAAAGGCGATAAAATAGCCATCTGCGCCCGCAACTCGTCCCGATGGGGAATGACCTTCTGGGGCATCAATGTGAACGAGCGAGTAGTGGTGCCCATCCTTGCCGACTTCCACCCCGACAGCGTCTCTAAACTCACCAATCATTCAGACAGCATGCTGCTCTTCACCAACGATGACATCTGGGCAAAGATGAACCCCGACGATATGCCTAATCTCCGCGCTGCCATCGACGTGAAGAACAACAACCTGCTTTGGCACCGCGACGAGGCTGTGGCTCAGGCATGGGAGAAACGCCAGGAAGCCTTTGACAAGCAATATCCCAATGGCATGATGCCAGGCGATGTGACCTATCCCGGCGATAACTTCTATGACTTGGCAATCATCAACTACACATCGGGAACGACAGGCATCCCAAAGGGAGTGATGCTCACCTACGGTGCCATGAGCGACACCGACGAGTTTGCCAACACCCATTTTCCTAACACTCCAGGTGAGACCATCGTGTCGATGCTGCCCATGGCTCACATGTATGGCCTGGCAATCGAGTTCATTCACCCTAACGTGGACGGCGTCACCGTCTACTTCCTGGGCAAAACTCCATCGCCCACGACCCTGCTCAAAGCCATGAAGGAAGTGAGACCCTATATGGTAATCACCGTTCCATTGGTGATGGAAAAAATCTATGCCAACTCCATCAAACCCGCCTTGGAGAAAAGGAAAAAGCTGTTTATCATCCCCGGCATGAAGAAGCTCATTTACAGCATGGCCCGCAAAACAATCATGAAAGTTTTTGGTGGTCAAGTACAATGCTTTATCATGGGTGGCGCAGCACTCAATCCCGAAGCCGAGCGGTGTTTCAAGAAGATGAAGCTGCCGTTTACTGTGGGCTACGGAATGACCGAGGCTTGCCCGCTGCTGGGATACTCTTGGTGGAAAGAGTTCGCGCCCGGTTCTTGCGGTAAACCGGTGCATGAAATACGCATTGACTCGGAAGATCCACAGCACACTGCCGGTGAGATTCAAGCACGAGGCGCCAACCTCACCATTGGCTATTACAAGAATCCCGAGGCCACCACTGCCTCGTTCACCGACGACGGATGGTTCCGCACCGGCGACCTTGGCGTGATGGACAAGAACAACAACATCTTCATACGCGGACGCATCAAGTCGATGATTCTCAACTCCTCGGGTCAGAACATCTACCCCGAAGAGGTAGAGGCCGTAGTTGCCAACTGCGAGCACGTTACCGAATGCCTTGTTGTGGACCGCGCAGGGAAGATAGTTGCGCTCGTCTATTGTGAACAGTACGAAGACATGGACGACGAAACACGTGCTGCCATCTCCGAACAAATACGCAACGAAGCCAACAAATCGCTGCCTAACTACAGCAAAATCACCAAAGTGGAATTAATGGAAGCACCCTTCGAGAAAACCCCGAAGATGAGCATCAAGCGCTTCCTGTATAAATAAAAACTATTTTCCCGTAAAGACACGTTAGCCGCTCCCCTATTTTTAGGAGAGCGGCTAACGCAATGTTTTTTCAGGCGAAAAAACCGTCAAATTCACGCAATTTTTCACTTCCTTTTAACCCGAATCGGTCATTAGGATTTAATGCGTGCGGTGGTTGTGTGAGAATAAGCGCTGCGGCAGCTCCATTGCGAGAATTATGCCCAGCACTATGGCTATGGCCACCTTGCTTGCCATCCAGCCGCTCTGCATCGATAGGTCGAACTGCGAGTCGGTGAGATAATAAGTGAACCAAAACACTCCAGCACCAGGAACAAGCGGGAAAATGCCACAAAGCAAGAAGCCCTGAGCCGGAATGCGGAACGGTATGGCTGCCATGCGCGACAGGATACAAACTAGGGTCGACGAGGCAAGCGTGGCCGTTACTGGCGTGGCGCCGCACTGGCGCACCAGTACAAGGTACACAGCCCACCCTATGGCACCAATCACTCCAGCAGGCACATAGTGCTCACGGTCAATGCCAAAGAGCAACGCAAATGCCGCTGTGCCAACAAATGCGGCTAGCGCCTGCAAGAGCACGCTGGCCGTTTGAGGGCTCACAGCCATGCTGATGCTCACCACACCACCATGCATATAGCCATCGATTATGAAAGCGAGCGACACTCCCACTGCTATGCAAAAGAAGCCAAGCATGGCATCGGTGAGCCGCGTGAATCCTGCTATATAGTCCGAGTTGGCAAGATCGCGCACTCCGTTGACAAAGGGAACTCCTGGAATCAGTGGCATGATAGCGCCAATTATCACGTTGGCAAGGCTGTCACCCAAGTTCATGCGCCAACACACTATGCACAGCACAGTTGCCACAAGGGCATTGCAAATGCCGCCAACAATTTTCGACAGATAACGGCCGCTCACTCCCAGCACAAAGGCATAAAGCAACACCCCTACCACCAATGCCGCCAGGCAGTCCATCCATCCGCCGCCAAACACGGCGCAGAAACCTCCAGCACCCAATCCCGAGCCCACGATTTGCTCCCAAGCAGGCTTGGGCTTTGATGCGGCAATGCGCTCGAGCTGCTGGCGAGCCTGGGCAAGTCCCAGCTTGCCGTTGGCTATGTCATAGCTGAGCCTGTTCACAGCCACCACCTTGCTGAGCTGAATGCCACGCAAGGGGATGAACTCCACGTTGGCATAGGTCGACGCCTGGGCACCCGACTTCGTCACCTTATTGGCATGGCCAGTGGTGAAAATTCCGTTGGAGAGGACAAAGAAATTTCCCGAGTCTACACCATAGTGCGAAGCTATGCGGCTCATGATATCCTCAACGCGCGAGATTTCGGCTCCGTTCTCCAGCAGAATGTGACCAGCATGCGATGCCACTTCCAGCACCTCGGCAAGGTCGGCCTCATTCCTGGCAGCACTGTCATCTTGCGGCTTTATGTTGTTTGTAGACATTATAAATAATTATCTTTTATGTTTGTATTGTTACACCTGTTTCTCGGTTTTGGCTGCAAAAGTCTAAAAGAATATCCTATTTTGCAAATTTTCTCAACGAAAAAACAAAGTAAAAACAACCTCTGTCACCATCGAGAACAACGACCACGAGGGCAGCATCTCACGAAGGAAATAAAAGTACTGATATAGTTTTCAATGAAATTTTCAAGATGAGGACGAAGAATGGTTAGACACTGAATCGCCATTCTGGTAAGGGAAAGACAATGAATGAATCATTTATTACATTTATCAACGAGGCAGTACCCCACCCTCATTCTAGAGCCATCAAGCAAATCCACAAGATATATAACAAACTTAACAAGACCTGGCCAGAAAGCCCGCTCTTGATGATTATAATCAATAATGAACCATATAGTTTCAAAATGTGGTATGACAATATTTTTATTGTTTATAATATTATATAGTTATTTTTCGTATATTTGCTGTCTAATAACCGTACAACTTCAAAAGGAGCCACTACTTTATCAATATTATAACAAAATATGGACAGCGAAAAATTCACAAACACTTCACTAACAATAAAAGGGTTGTTGGGGCTTATAGAAGCTAACGATATTGCAATCCCAGAGATTCAGAGACCTTTCGTCTGGAAGAACACTCAAGTTCGTGACCTAATAGATTCGCTTTACAAAGGCTATCCAACAGGGTACATAATCTTGTGGAAAAATCCTAACGTAAAACTAAAAGACGGCACCATCTCTTCAGGGAAAAAAATAATAATTGACGGTCAACAGCGAATTACAGCCCTTATGGCAGCCATTGCCTCTAAAAAAGTGATCAACAGTGATTTTAAGGAAATTCCCATAAATATTGCTTTCAACCCTTTTGCCGCTCTAGATTACATGAATGGTAATAGTGAGGCAGAAATCTTTGCAGTACAAACTCCTGCGCACCTTAAGAGCAAACATTGGATTCCTGACATCGCTGAAATATTCAAGCCTACTTTTGCATCATGGACATATATCCCTGAATACATTGAGAAAAACCCAGAAATGAAAGGCGATGACTTACAGAAGGTCATAACTATGCTTAAAGGCATTGAAACAACACAGGTAGGCGTTATTGAGCTGTCCGAAAAACTTGATATTGATGTAGTAACAGACATCTTTATCCGAATCAACTCAAAGGGGACACCACTAAGTCAGGGCGACTTCGTTATGTCCAAGATGGCGGCCGACGAGCTGCATGGAGGAAATACGCTCCGCAAAATCATTGACTATTTCAGCCATCTTGCTGTAGTACCCAACTATTATAATTATATTAAGGATAATGACATTTCTTTTGCTGCCACGCCTTATCTTAAGAAATTAGAGTGGTTAAAAGACGACAAAGAAACAGTTTACGATCCAAAATGCGATGATGTTATCCGTGTTGCTTTCATGCACAAGTTGAAACGAGCAAAACTAGCCAACCTCGTCCAGTTGCTTACCGGTCGAGACTTTGAAACACGTGAGTTCAAAGAAGAGATTGTTGAGGACACATTCAATAAAATGTATGAGGGAGTGCAAAATGTCATCAGCCAGCACAACTTCACACAATTCATGATTGCGATAAAGTCGGCTGGTTTTATATCTAGTAAGATGGTAACATCAAATATGGCTCTAGACTTTGCTTACACAATACATTTACTTCTACAGGAATCGGATGTACCTATTGCTGAAAGAAAGAGGATAGTGCAGAAATGGTATGTTCTATCGGTACTTACTGGACGATATAGTAGCTCGCCCGAGTCTGCATTCGCTCGTGACTTGCGACAGATTACAGAACAAGGAGTTAGTACTGTTCTTAAATCTATTGAGGACGCTATTCTTTCAGAAAACTTTTGGAACGTTGCTGTTACTCAATATCTTACCGTATCATCAACATCCAATCCCACATATCTTGTTTACCTTGCATCTCAGGTATATTTTAACGATGTTTCATTGCTCTCAACCAACATCACAGTGCGCGAGTTGATTAATTTGGGGGGCGATGTTCATCATGTATTTCCAAAGAAATACTTAATTGACCATCATTTTTCAAGGAATCAGTATAACCAAGATGCGAACTATGCTTATCTTGACCGTCCAGTAAATGAGTCTATTGGTAAAAAAGCTCCTAAAGAATATTTTAACATTGCGCTAGAGCAATGTAAGACCAAAGAAGCAAAATGCGGCTCAATCATTGATGAGAACCAATTGCTACAGAATCTTCAAGCCAATTGTATTCCAGTCAATGTCTTCGATATGGGTCATGAAGATTATAGCGAATTCCTTGAACAACGCCGCATACTCATGGCAAAAAAAATTAGGAAGTTCTACGAGAGCCTTTAATGAATGTTTAAAATACAACTATGATACTCTTTTGCGAAATGATAGCTCAAGAGTATCTAACATCTTACATCAACTATTATGAAAAATCTAGAGAAAGAGAAGCCGCTACAGGAACAAATTGAGATAGCATTAGAGATTGCTATGAAGGCTCACAAGGGGCAACGTGACCTTGACGATAAACCGGTTATTCTGCATCCGCTTTCTATAGCGCTGAAAGGTAAAGATCCTTACGTAATTATTGCAGGTCTTCTACATGATGTGGTAGAAGATACTGATTTCACTTTTGAATATATGCTTAATGCAGGTATTTCACCAAAAGTAGTTGAAGCTTTAAAACTGCTCACGCATAACAAGGAGGTGCCATATGAGGAATATGTGCAGCAAATTGCCGAGTCTGGCAACGATATTGCAATTAATGTAAAATATAATGACCTGTGTCACAACCTCATGCGTGGTCGAGCTGGAGGTTATTGGCGCATTGTGGCTAAGCATGAGAAAGCTTTAGCTGTTATTGAACCTCTAATAAAGAATAAACCCTAAGAAAACCTGCAACTAATACCTACAAACTTACAATTTATACAATATATATTCCTAAAGTATTGGATTATTATGTTTTTTTTATTTACTTTGTGGTTTAAATGCTTACTATTAACCAATAAAAGTAATTATGAAAAGATTTTACACTACTTTAACGATGGTAATGGTTATTGCCATTACATCATTTGCACAATTGATTCCCCAGGGCACTACAGTGCCTTACACAGGGATGAAGAGAAGTACCGCTAATGTCACTAAAGACAACGTGCTGATAACCCCTCCCGAGGATGCTGTGATAGAGGATGACTGGGCAATCGACGCGGTGTATTATTACGCCGAGACCACCACTCCCTATATCAACGACAATCCCATTTCTGTTGCATTCTCAGGCGATAACGTTTACTTCAAGGGCGTGGTTCTC
>JAFSPZ010000022.1 GCA_017451225.1 Muribaculaceae bacterium
AGGGAAACAAAGAAATACCTGAAATTGCCCAATGACAAGGTGCATCGACTCACGTTCTACCTTGCCATGGAAGAATATGCGGCTCAGATACTCAAGGAGGAGAAGAGCATCGATGAGCTTTTCTTCACTTGGCGCGTGAGAACCACTGTGATTTTTGGTCGCTATCAGCTCGTAGACAGCGAGGTGAACATGGCCTACTGCAAGGCAAATGGCATTGAGTATTACCTGAGTTTTTAAGCATTTTCGCAGCACTCCACTAAAAAATAAGTTGCCATGCTGCTTTCTTATGGATACAATAAAAAATGAGACTGAGAGTAATCCCAGTCTCATCTTCTTGTTCAGTCGTCATCAATTGCTGCCCAGCAAGATGTTGTAAATAATGGTTATATCAACTGATGAAATGATGCCATCATCGTTTTGGTCTCCGTTGACGATATCGCTGTCATCTCCGTTGAGGAGCCAGTTGTAGAGTGCTGTAATATCCACACTGCTCACATAGCCGTCGCCGTTTACGTCGCCTGGGACACTGGCACTGCTAAACAAGTCGATGTTCACATGATTCTGCGACGTGTTGATTGACAGATAGCCATAACTAGGCTCTATCGTGCTATAAGGGCTCACTTCGTTGCCAGTGTCATAATCAAACTGGTGTGTCTGCTCATTGTAGAGATAACCACCGACGGTGTTCACAAAATAATCGTTTATCACTGGCACAAGCATGTTGGTGGGTGTGGCGGTCGATGTTCCTATATTCTTAAACTTATAGACCTGTCCCTTGGTCCCCTTCATGAGCATTGCTGTAGAAGCTGGAATGGCACCGTTCCATTTCGACGTGGTGAGACGATTCTTTGATGCGTCATACGACGGTATGGTGTAGAAGCTGCCTCCGGCAGGCTGTTCCACACTCTTATGGCACGAGAAGATGCGAGTGTCATTGTCTAGTTTCACAAAGGGGCGCATACGTTCATCGGCGGTCGTCATGTCGTCACTGATGTACCATGTGTATTGCTGATGAGTGAGGCGATAGTACTGCGAGGCGTCCACAAAGTAGAGGCATACGTCGGCATTGTAGCCAAAGCATGCCGTGGTCAGTGTGGGAGCGCCGTAGAAAGTCATGCTTGTGATGCCGGGGCAGTGGAAGAACGCATTGAGACCTACATTACGTATCTTGGGCAGCTCGATGTCGCCGCTAAGCACTGAGTAGTTGAAGGCATATTCTTTGATCACTTCCACGTCACTAAAGCTCATTGACGTTAGATTAGTGGTTTTAGAGAATGCCGCCTTGCCTATAGTTTTAAGATGGTTTAACGAGCCATTGCTGATTTTCAAGTATTGGCAGTTGTAGAATGCCGAGTCCTCGACCTCCTTAATTGTGTGTCCATAATAAATAATATTTTCAGTTGAAGAATTTTGTTTCAGAACTTCATAGTAGTTCTTTTCTATGGCAGTAGGGCAATAAAGGTCGCCCCCAACATTTAAAGAATGGGAAATTTCGATATCATATAAATTGTACTTATTATTGACATGTGCCGATTGGCCATGCACTAGTTTCGCCTGTCCACCATCGTAATTGACAGTATTATTGGGGTCGGAATAAGGCTCAGTGCTTGTCACAGTAAAAAACAGGTACCCAGAATAAATGTCCCAGGCGTTACCGTCAACTGACTTGAAGGATGAGCCTAACGACGTATTCTTATAATAATTAACCATGGGGTAAGGCACATGCAGATTGATGTTAGCACGGTTAACGAGGCCAGCAAGTTGCGAAGGATAATTATCACGGTTCAAATAGAGGTCTGTGAGACTGTACAGGCCATCGAAAGAGTCTGCTTTATAGTTAGTTACCGAACTTGGAATGAGCATATAGGTTAGTTTATCACAATTGGCGAAAGCGCTGTTCCCTATTGTTTTTACTCCATAATTAAGCACAACTTGTTGTAATTTATTGTGATAATAGCAAGCATAGTCACCAATCTCAGTGAGCGTCGATGGCTGCACCATTTGATAACCACTCAAAAAATAGGAGTAGTTTGTGCCGCCGCCATTCCTGGGCATGTGTATCAGCTTGGTAAACGACTTGTTATAGAGATTACTATAACCCGCTGAGGCGTAATACTGGTTGCTTGAAGAGACTGTATATTTTTCCAAATTGTTGCACATGTAGAATGGCATGTTGCCGCCCTCGGCCATATAGATGACGCTCGATGGAATGTAAACGTTTACAAGCCCATGGTCGTAAGCGAAGGCCATAGAATTGATGCGTTTCACACCATAATTCTCACTGCCTGTCTCATACAATTGCAAAGTGGTGATTGCAGGGCAATTGTAGAATGCATAGTTGTCGAGGGTATCAGCACTCACCTTGACGGTGGTCAAAGCCGTGCAGCCCTGGAAAGCGCTAATGCCTATCTTCTTGGCTTCGGAACCCAGCCATGTGAAGGAGGTGAGGCTCGATTGCCTCTCACTCAACTCAGCAAGACGAGGAGCAGCCACAGTGACTTTGTAGTATTCGGGTGATGTGAGACCACCATAAGTATAGTTGTCATTATTTGTCGCGCTCACAGGGATGGAGGGGGTGTTGGAGAGTAAGCCCACGAGCATGCAGGTGTTGCTTCCGTTCACAACATAGCATCCTGAGCCAGAAGAGAAGTCATAGGCACCACGACCATTGGCATTGATACTGCTGAAGGCAGAACTGAACGTGCTGTTGGAACTGAAAGCCGTCTTGGCCTCAAACGTCGATACTACCAGAGACGCCGAGCGCATGCCCGAGAATGTGCCGCTATAGAACGTGGGAACACTCTGAGAGGCATAGTTGAACTGCGTCATGCTGGATGTGTTGGCAAAGGAGTAGTTGTCAAGTAGAGTCACCGAACTGGGAAGATAGACATACTTGAGCGAGGTGCAGCCCGAAAAAGCATGGTAGCCAATGCTGGTGACGCCATGACACACTTTCAACACTGTGATTCTTGTGTTGCCCGAGAAAGCGTAATCTCTCACATCGGTCACTGTGTAGGTAGAACCGCCATAATTTATCTTGCCGGGGAGGTCGATCTCGGTGGGATTAGCGCTCTCACCGGCACTCGACAGGCCCACACACTCCACAGTATAGCCATAATCGTCGGTTATATAATACTTGAGATTACCTATCGACAGATACTGAGCCTTGGCAGTGACCACAGTCAGGGTAATGATGAAAAACAAAAATAATTTCTTCATAATTTATTAGTTTTTAATTCACAATCAATCTATCCACAATAATTTGTTTCCATATTTTGCAAAATTAATCAAAATAATTATTATAATAAAGAAAATCAGCATTTTTTTTGCAAAAATAATTAAACATCAAGTAAAAACAGCTCAAAAATGTTTTTTTTGTCGGGCTACAAATCCTGAACAAAATACTTGCAGACATCAAAAAATATGTCTTAATTTGCCCATTCGTAACCAACAATGGTTTGTTCTAACGTTTTAATTGACTATGAAATATTTACAACTGCCTTATGATGAGGTGCGCAGGCTCACGTTCTATCTCGCCATGGAAGAGCATGCTGCACAGTTGCTCAAAGACGACAAAAGCATCGACGAGCTTTTCTTCACTTGGCGCGTGAGACCCACTGTGATTTTTGGCCGCAACCAGCTCATAGACAGCGAGGTGAACATTGCCTACTGTAAGGCGCACAACATTGAGTACTACCGCCGCAAGAGCGGTGGTGGATGCGTCTATGCCGATATGGACAACCTCATGTTCAGCTACATTACCCGTAGCGATGATGTAACCACCACGTTTGCTAGTTACACACACGCCATCGTAGTAATGCTCAAGAACTTGGGACTTGATGCAAGCGACTCAAGCCGCAACGACATAATGATTGAGGGTAAAAAGGTGAGTGGCAACGCGTTTTACCACCTGCCAGGAATCAGCATTGTGCATGGCACCATGCTCTACGACACCAATATGGAAAACATGGTTCAGGCCATTACTCCCTCGGCAGCCAAACTCGACTCCAAAGGGGTGAAAAGCGTGAAGAGCCACATCACCACCTTGAACCGCTACCTCATCATGAGCATCGAAGAGTTTCAGCAACATGCTCACAACACCCTATGCAACGGACAAATAATGCTGAATGACAACGATATAGAAAAGATTGAAAAAATTGAAGCCGGCTATCTCACGCCCGAATTTATCCTTGGAAACAACCCACGCTGCAACATGGAACGAAGTGGCAGAATTGAGAGTGTGGGCGATTTTAAAATCACACTAGAATTAAACCGTAACATAATACATAACATCAATATAGCTGGTGACTTCTTCCTTGTGGGTGACCTCGATGCCATCATCACCCGTCTCAAAGGCAGTCAATTCACTGAAACAGAGATAAAAAAAGCATTAAATGATTTAGACTTATCGCAAGTTATAATGAACCTCACACAAAAGCAGTTCATTAGCCTGCTTTTGGATTAACATGTACCTCCACTTATCTATTCAATTGCTAAAACCATTCGATGATTCCACTTCTTATTGATACGTTTTCTAAAATTTAATATATTTTTTCAACTTAAATTATTTTATCTCATTTTTATTATGTACTTTTGTGGAGAAATTGAGGCTTGCTCCTTTTAAAGAGCTCCTTAGCTTCAATTTACAAAACCTAACAAACTGATTAACAATTTAATAACAAATACTTTACATCTTAAAGACAACTATTATGAGTGAAAACAAATTCACTTGTCTGCACGACAAGCACGTTGCCTTGGGAGCCTTGATGAGCCCCTTTGGCGGTTTTGACATGCCCATCCAGTACAAGGGTATAGTAGAGGAGCACAATGCAGTTCGCAACGCTGTAGGCGTCTTCGACGTTTCTCACATGGGTGAGGTTCGCATCACTGGCCCCGAGGCTCAGAAGTTTGTGAACTATATCTTCACCAACGACATCACCAAGATGGACAAGGGCGGCATCCAGTATGGCATGATGCTCTACCCCACCGGTGGCACTGTCGACGACCTGCTGGTTTATACCATGGGCGAGAACGACTATTTCCTCGTTATCAATGCTGCCAACATCGACAAGGACGTGGCTTGGATCAACGAGCAGGCTGCAAAGTTTGACGTTAAGGTCGACAACCAAAGCGAAAACTATGGACAAATCGCAGTGCAAGGTCCCGAAGCTGAGAAGACAATGAAGGCTGTTCTCAACCTCGACTGCACCGATTTGACTTTCTATACCTTCAAATGCGTAGACTACAATGGCGACAACATCATCGTTAGCCGCACAGGTTACACTGGCGAGGATGGATTTGAGGTTTATGCAAGCCACAAGACAATCCAAGACATGTGGGATATGCTCATGACTGCTGGCGTTCAGCCTTGCGGACTGGGCTGCCGCGACACCCTGCGCTTTGAGGTTGGTCTGCCACTCTACGGCGATGAGCTCACTGCCGACATCACTCCTATCATGGCAGGCTTCGGCTTCTTCGTTAAGCTCGACAAGGAAGACTTCATTGGTAAGGACGTTTGCGCTCAGCAAAAAGCTGAGGGTGCTCCCAAGAAGCTCGTAGGTCTCGAGCTGCACGACAAGGCTATTCCTCGTCACGGCTATGAGGTTTGCAACGAGAACGACGAGCCCATTGGCTACGTTACTACTGGCTACCGTGGCATCTCGGTCGACAAGAGCATCGCCGTTGCACTCGTCGACGCTGCCTATGGCAAGCTTGGTACTCCACTCAAGGTTCACATCCGCAAGAAATATTTCGACGCAACTGTTGTGAAGAAGAAATTCCACGACAAGAGCTACAAGAAATAAGTGTTAAGCACTAAGTTTTAAGTGTTAAGTAGGGATGAAGTTAGCATCATCCACCAACAGACGAAATAACAAAAATCAATTTTATAAAAACAAGCAATTATGAGTAAAATTATTGAAGGACTCTATTACAGCGAGTCACACGAGTTTGTAAAAGTTGAAGGCGACTTTGGCTATGTAGGTATTACCGACTATGCACAGCACGAGCTTGGCAACGTAGTTTACGTTGACATGCCCGAGGTTGACGACGAGGTAGAAGCTGGCGAAGACTTTGGCGCAGTAGAGAGCGTTAAGGCTGCTAGCGACCTGGTTTGCCCAGTTAGCGGAACTGTTGTAGAGGTTAACGAAAATCTTGAGGATGAGCCAGGCCTCATCAACAAGGATGCCTTTGAGAACTGGATCATCAAGGTTGAGCTCAGCGACAAGAGCGAGCTTGAGAACCTGATGGATGCAGCTGCCTACAAAGCTTTCATCAAAGAGTAACACACAACTCAACATCTAAGCCAAGTGGCTGGCATCAATGTGCCTGCCCTTGGCTTTTCTTCATTTAAAGAATAATAAATACACATTAACAAACAATGAACTATAAATTTTTCCCACACACCCAGGACGATGTGAAGCAAATGCTGGGCAAGTGCGGATTGAAGTCGCTCGATGAGCTCTATAAGGACATCCCCGAGGATCTCCAGTTCAAGCGCGACTACGACCTGCCACGCGCCATGAGCGAGATTGAGATTCGCAACTACTTTGGCGACCTGGCAATGGAAAACACTCCGCTCAAGTGCTTCATGGGCGCAGGTGTTTATGACCATTACACCCCAGCTGTGGTTCAAGATATCGTGAACCGTAGCGAGTTCTTAACAAGCTATACTCCCTATCAGGCCGAGATTTCGCAAGGTACCCTTCAGTATATCTTCGAGTATCAGAGCATGATGGCTGAGCTCACTGGTATGGAGGTTAGCAACGCATCGATGTACGATGGATGCACTGCCACTGCCGAGGCTATGATGATGGCAGTTTCCAACGCCAAGAAGCGCGACAAAGTGCTCGTTAGCGAAACAGTCAACCCCTTCGTTATCCGCGTCGTAAGAACCTATGCCAAGTTCCACGGTATCGACGTTGAGATGATTGAGGCCGAAAACGGTGTTACCAGCCGTGCCGACTTCGAGGCTAAGGTTGGCGCCGACGATGTTGCAGGTGTTATCGTGGCATCGCCCAACTTCTACGGAGTCCTTGAGGATTACACCGGTTGGGCCGACTTCTGCCATGAGCACAAGGCTCTGCTCATCATGAACTGCCCAGCCAGCGCTCTGAGCGTTATTAAGACTCCCGCTGAATGGGGAGCTGACATCGCAGTGGGCGACGGACAAAGCTTGGGTATCCCAATGAACTTTGGTGGTCCTTACGTGGGTTACCTCTGCACTAGCAAGAAACTCATACGCAAGATGCCTGGCCGCATCGTGGGTGCTACCACCGATGCCGACGGCAAGCGTGCATTTGTTCTTACTCTCCAAGCTCGCGAACAACACATCCGTCGCGAGAAAGCCACCAGCAACATCTGTTCTAACCAGAGCTTGATGGCTCTGTTTGTTACTGTCTACATGTCACTCATGGGCAAGCAGGGCTTGCGCGAGGTTAACGAGATTAGCTACAGTAACGCTCACTACCTTGCCGACCAACTCGTGAAGACCGACAAGTTTGAACTGGCCTATCCCGACAAACCATTCTTGAATGAGTTTGTTGTGAAGACCTCACTTGACATAGATGAACTCTTGGGCTGGCTCGACCAAGCCTACGCTGTTGGTGTTCCTCTTGACGACGACACACTTCTCATGTGTGCTACCGAGACAGTGAGCAAGGAAGATATCGATGACCTGATTGATGCTATTAACCAATTTATCGAAGAAGGCGAGGAGGACAAGAACAATGAATAATACATTCTATGGCAAACTGATTTTCGAACTCTCGAAAGAGGGTCGCAAGGGCTACAGCCTGCCCGAGAACAAACTCGCTGAGTATAAACTCGCCGACCTGCCCGACGCTCTCAAGCGCCAGGAGGCACCCTGCCTTCCCGAGGTTGATGAGATGACAGTTGTGCGCCACTACACCAACATGAGCAATAACAACTTTGGTGTTGACACCGGTTTCTATCCTCTGGGTTCGTGCACAATGAAATATAACCCCAAAATCAACGAGCAGATGTGCAATCTGCCTGAGTTTACTCATCTGCACCCATTGCAGGGCGAGGAAACAGTACAGGGCGCTCTTGCAGTTTACTATAACCTGCAACGTTCTCTCGCCGAGCTTTCGGGCTTGAAAGAGTTCACTCTCAACCCCTATGCAGGTGCCCATGGCGAGCTCACTGGATTGATGGTGATGCGTAGCTATCATCTTGACAACGGCAACCCCAACCGCGTGAAGGTTATAATCCCCGATAGCGCTCATGGCACCAACCCTGCCAGTGCAGCAGTTTGTGGCCTTGAGGTAGTTGTCGTTAAGAGCCGTCCCGATGGTACAGTCGATGTTGAGGACCTCAAACCTCTTCTCGACGAGAACATCGCAGGTATGATGATGACCAACCCCAACACATTGGGTATCTTTGAGCACAATATCGCCGAGATTGCCAAGCTCGTTCACGAGGCTGGCGGCCTGATGTACTATGATGGTGCAAACCTCAACCCAATGCTGGGCAAGTGCCGTCCTGGCGACCTGGGATTCGACATCATGCACATCAACCTGCACAAGACCTTCTCAACACCTCACGGTGGTGGCGGTCCTGGCAGTGGCCCTGTGGGCGTGCGTGAGGGTCTGGAGAAATTCCTCCCCAACCCACGCGTGAACCGCGAGGAGGTTGCCGAAGACATTTATTGGTATTACATGGAGGACTGTGAGGATTCGCTGGGCTCTATCAGCGGATTCCTGGGCAACTTTGGCGTAATGATGCGTGCTTATGCCTACATACTCACCCTTGGTCGCGACGAAATCAAGAACGTGGGTCCACTGGCAGTGCTCAACGCCAACTATGTAAAAGAGTCGCTCAAGGATTATTATGAGTTGCCACTCGACGGCGTTTGCAAGCATGAGTTTGTATTCGACGGCTTGAAGGACAAGAGCACTGGTGTTACCACACTTGACGTGGCTAAGCGCTTGCTCGACTATGGCTTCCACGCTCCTACAATCTACTTCCCATTGCTCTTCCACGAGGCTATGATGATTGAGCCTCCCGAGAATGAGAGCAAGGAAACCCTCGACGAGTTCATCGAGGTGATGAAGAAGATCGCCATCGAGGCCAAGGAAAATCCCGAGCTCGTGAAGAGTGCTCCTCACAACACACCTGTTCGCCGTCTCGACGACACCAAGGCTGCGTTGAAGCAGATTGTTACTTATCGCGAACTCCTGAGCGTTGACGAGTTATGATTTCAACCGACATTATCATTATAGGTGCAGGCCCCGGCGGTTATGAGATGGCCGCCGAGGCTGCTCACCACGGCAAGAAGGTGGTGATCGTGGAGCGCGACCTGCTGGGTGGCACTTGCCTTAACCGCGGTTGCATCCCCACCAAGGCTCTATGTCGCAATGCCGAGGTTATCAACACCGTGCGTGAGGCTGCACAATTTGGTGTTACCACAGGCGAGGTGACTGTTGACTATGGCGTTGCATTTGCACGCAAGGAGGAAGTCGTTAAGCAGTTGCGTGACGGCGTGGCTATGCTCATGGGTGGCGACAGCATCACTGTTGTCAATGGCGAGGCAAAGTTTGTTGACGCCAAGACCATTGAGGTTGCTGGTGAGCAGTACACAGCTCCCGCAATTGTGATTGCCACGGGCTCTATTCCACGCGGACTTCCCATTGAGGGCGCCGATTTGGCGATGACCAGCGACGATATCCTCGCTATGCAAGAGCTCCCCAAGAGCTTGTGCATCGTGGGCGGTGGCGTGATAGGTATGGAGTTTGCCAGCGTGTTCAGCAGCTTTGGCGTTGAGGTGACAGTTGTCGAGTTTATGAAGGAGATTCTGCCTCCATTCGACAAGGACATCGCTAAGCGACTCAAGACTGTTATGAGCAAGCGTGGCGTGAATATCCTCACTCAAGCTGCAGTCAACGGAATCCACAAGACCGATGATGGCCTCGAGATTACCTTCGACCACAAGGGCAAGGCCAAGAGCATTGTTGCCGAGAAGGTGCTGATGTCGGTAGGACGTCAGGCAGTACTTCCCGAGGGACTTGAGGCTGCAGGTGTTGAGACTAGCCGTCGTGGCATCGAGGTTGACAACAACATGATGACCAACGTCGAAGGCATCTATGCTATTGGTGACGTTAATGGTCGTTGCATGCTCGCTCACGCAGCAAGTGCACAAGGTAGCGTGGCTCTCGCTCACATTCTTGGCGAGAAGAGCAACGTGAAGCTCGACATCGTGCCTAGCGCTGTGTTCACTACTCCAGAACTTGCAATGGTGGGTCTCACCGAGCAGCAGTGCGAGGATCAGGGCATAGAGATTGTAACTGCCAAGTCGTTCTTCCGCAGCAACGGCAAGGCTGTGGCAATGGGCGAGACCGACGGAATGGTGAAGCTCATCGTCAGCAGCGAAGACCTTACTATCGTGGGATGCCACATCTGTGGACCACATGCTGCCGACCTCATCCAGGAGGCTGTTACAGCTATGAATGCTGGCATGCCAGTGACCAAGATGGCAAGCGCCATCCACGGTCATCCCACCCTCAGCGAGGTGGTAATGGCTGCTGCCAAACAATTCTAAACTAAACTTTAACCCGAATCAGTCATTAGGATTTATGTGAGAACATAATTTATTTTGAGCAGGTTGTAAAGATATTGTCGAAGACATAGCGGGCTATGACAAGACAATATCTGCAACAAGATGCCAAAATAAAACTGTTATAACATAAAAGACAAAAAAAAATAACCTGTCGTCGGCCTAATGACCGATTTTGGTTTAAATTTGACAATAAAAAATCCTGCTCACACCGAGCAGGATTTTTTATTGCTATTATCTATTCTCGAATTAATAACCAAAGATTTCCTCGAGGGTTATGCGGCGAACGGGAGCGATTTTCTGGAGTCGGTCCATTTCGAGTTCTTTCTCGTCACCAAGGATGAGATAGCGGTAAGGCTTGCCTGCCATATTCTCTTTTTCAAAGTTAACAATATCTTTGAGAGAGAGATTTGGCAACTCCTCATATACCTTAGAATAGATGTCATAGTCGATACCACGCATTTGGGCAATCCAATAACTCTGAATAACACCAAAACGTGTGGTACGACGGCTAGCGAGCTTCTTGAGAAGTGATTCTTTAGCAAGATTGAAAGCGCCTTCACTCTGTGGAATTTCGGCAATGAGCTTATTAAACTCGTCAACACAGTCCATCATCTTGTCGTTCTGGGTGATGATGTAGGTGTAAGCATCTTCCTTATGACCCTTGCGCGATGGCTGGGTATAGAGAGCAGCTGCCGAGTAAGCAAGTCCGCGAGCCTCGCGCAGTTCCTGGAACACGATACCGTTCATACCAGTGCCAAAGTACTCGTTGAAGAGGCTGATGACAGGAGCATGCGATGGATCCCAGTCACGCTCGTTGTTATTATACTGTACCATGTATATATTCTTGGCATCGTAGGGTGCGAGCATAATCTCTGTCTTGGGAGTAGGCTGCTCCATATAATCCTTGCCCTGAGGCACAGCAGCAAGTTTTTTAGGAGTCTTGTGAAGTTTAGAGATACTTGCCGAGAAGTCCTTCTCACTCATAGGTCCAAAATAGGCAACAGTGTGCTGCATATTGCTAAGGCCATTAACCAACTTCAGGAGTTCGGCTGGATTGGTGTTGCGCAGCTGATTCTCGCTCAAGATGTTGGTGTAAGTATTTTTAGGTCCAAACTGTCCATACTCCATTAGTCTTTCAAAGCACTCCTCCTGATTGCTCTTGGCATCGGCACGAGCTTTTAGGATCTGGTCAACTTGGCGACTATAAGCCTCAGTATCAACTTTTGCATTCTTCATCAGGTCCTCAACAAGTGCTACAGCCTGAGGCATATTTTCGTTAAGACCGCTGATGGTTATATAAAGGTTATTATCGGTTGCTGAAGCATCAAAATGGCAAGCGAGCTTATACATGCGCTGCTTGAACTGTTGTGGGGTCAACGTCTTTGTGCCTAGATAGTTGAGATAGTTAAAGGCCAATTCATAACGCAGGTCGGCGGTGTTGCCGAAGTCAAATTTATAGACC
>JAFSPZ010000023.1 GCA_017451225.1 Muribaculaceae bacterium
CCAATGGTGACACCCACCTGGGTGGTGACGACTTTGACCAGCGCATCATTACTTGGCTCGCCGATGAGTTCCAGCAGGAGAACAATATGGACCTGCGCAAGGATCCTATGGCTCTGCAGCGCTTGAAAGAGGCTGCCGAGAAGGCCAAGATTGAGCTTTCCAGCTCTACTAGCACTGAAATCAACCTGCCGTACATTACTCAACTTGACGGCATGCCCAAGCACTTGGTAAAGAACCTGTCGCGTGCCAAATTTGAGCAGTTGTGCGACGACCTGATTCAAAAGACCATCGAGCCCTGCCGCAAGGCACTCGCCGATGCAGGTTTGAACACCAGCGATATCAACGAGGTGATCCTCGTGGGCGGTTCAACCCGTATCCCCGCCGTTCAGCAGGTAGTTGAGCAGTTCTTCGGTAAGGCTCCGTCCAAGGGTGTTAACCCCGACGAGGTTGTTGCTGTGGGTGCCGCTATCCAGGGCGGTGTGCTCACCGGTGATGTGAAGGACGTGCTGCTGCTTGATGTAGTGCCTCTGTCAGTAGGTATTGAGACTCTGGGCGGTGTAATGACCAAGCTCATCGACGCCAACACTACTATCCCTGCTCGTCGCAGCCAGATCTTCTCGACCGCTGCCGACAATCAGCCCGAGGTGGAAATCCACGTGCTGCAGGGTGAGCGTCCCATGGCTAAGGACTGCAAGACGCTGGGTCGCTTCCACTTGGATGGCATTGCTCCCGCTCCCCGTGGCATTCCTCAGATTGAGGTGACCTTTGAGGTCGATGCCAACGGTATCATGAACGTGAGCGCCAAGGATAAAGCAACAGGCAAAGAGCAGAGCATCCGCATCGAGGCTTCGAGCGGCTTGAGTGACGCCGAAATCCAGCGTATGAAGGACGAGGCAAGTGCTAACGCTACTGCCGACGCCAAGGAGAAAGAGCGTATAGACAAGATTAACCAGGCCGACGCTATGATCTTCCAAACCGAGAAGAGCTTGAAGGACTTGGGTGACAAACTTCCTGCCGACAAGAAGAGCCAGATTGAGACTGCACTGGGCAAACTCAAAGAAGCTCACAAGAATCAGGATATCGACGCTATCGATGTTGCAATGAAAGAGCTTGAGGCAATCTTCCATGAGGCATCACAGCAGATGTACAACCAAGCTGGTGGTGCACAGGGTGGGCCTCAGCCAGGTGCAGGCTTCGACCCGGGAGCTGCCGGATTTGGCGGTGCAAACCCAGGAGCTGGCCCACAAGGTGGTAACCAGGGAGGCGACGGCGCCCAAGACATTCCTTACGAGGAAGTGTAATATAGCACAATTAATAAACTATGGGTCCCATGACACCAAAATGCCATGGGGCTCATGCTTTTGAAGAAATTCGGATGATTCTATCGATTCCACTGATTCCACTGAGTCAAGTGAGTCAGGTGAGTCAAATGAGTCCACCGAGTTATGCGAATCAAAAGAGTCATTTACCTTCTGATTATTTAAAAATATTGCTTTTCATTTTGTAGTTCAACGGATTTGCAGTAATTTTGCACGCTCAAAAACATGAAACAATAAAAAAGCAGAATATAATAGATTTTAAAAAAAGAAATGAACGTAACATTAGACAAGAACGGTAACGTGAGCGGAGTTCTCACAATATCGCTAGTTGAAGAGGATTATCAAGCCGAAGTTAAGAAGCAATTATCACTTTTGGGCCGTCGCCGTCCCATTAAGGGTTTTCGTCCTGGACATGTGCCTGCATCGTTGCTGCAGAAACACTATGGAGGCCAGGTGACTGCCGAAGTTGTTGATGAGATTATCACTCGTGAGCTCACTAACTATATTCGTGAGAACAATATCGACTTGCTTGGTGAACCCATGTTGTCGAAGGACACCCAGGTTGACCTCGTTAACGAAAAGAACTTTGAGTTCAAGTTTGATCTGGGCTTTGCTCCCGAATTTGACCTCAAGCTCGACAAGCGCGTGAAGGTACCATATTATAATATTGAAGTTAGCCAGGAAATGGTCGACAATCAAGATGGTGCTTTCTTGAAGCGTTTTGGAACTCAAGTTCCAGGTGAGGTCTCGAGCGAGGATGCGCTCATTCGTGGTGCCCTTGTAGAGCTTAACGAGGACGGTTCGGTAAAAGAAGGCGGTATCAGTGTTGAACGCACTATCGTTTCGCCAAAGTACCAGAAGGACGAAGAGGAGAAGAAAAAACTCGTAGGCCTTAAGGTTAACGACGAGGTGGTTATCAATCCTTATAAGGGCGCTGGTGGCAATCTTACCGAGATGGCTTCTATGCTAGCAGTTGACAAAGATCAGGCTGATGTGAAGAGTGATTTCAACTTCAAAGTGGAAGAAATTCTCGTCAATAAGGATGCTGAGCATGGACAGGAGCTTTATGACATGGTATTTGGTAAAGATGTTGCTAAGACCGAGAAAGAGTATTATGCCAAAATCAAGGAGATGCTCGCTGGTCAACTCAAGAGCGATAGCAATTACCGTTTCACTATCGACGCCGAGAAGGTACTCCTCAAGAAGGTTGGTGAGCTTGAGCTCCCCGACGAGTTCTTGAAACGTTACCTCGTTTCAATCAATAAGGATACCGAGCCTGCTAAGATTGAAGAGGAATATCCACGCACTCGCGAGGAAATCGTTTGGCAGCTCATCAAGGAAAAAGTTGCAAAGCAATATGATGTGAAGATTGAGAAGGAAGACCAGATGCGTCTGGCTCGCATCTATGCTGCTCAGCAATTTGCTCAGTATGGCATTGGCAACGTTCCCGATGAGACTCTCGACCGTTATGCTGGCGAGCTCATGGAGAATAAAGATTACGCTAAGGAAATCAACCGTCGCGCATTCGAGGATAAGGTGTTCGCAACCATCCGCGACAAAGTGTCACTCACCGAGAAGACTGTGAGCGTTGACGAGTTCAACAAACTCTTTGACGAGAAGAAGTAATTATTCATATAATTGGATATAGGGAAAGGCTGAATTTTCAACGAATTCAGCTTTTTCTTTTTTTGTCGAAAAAACTTTTAAAAAAACATTGAAAATTAGATTATCTGAGAAAAAATTACTATCTTTGAAAATAAAAACATCAAAATATAAAAGAATAATGAAAAACGATTTTAGAAATTTTGCGGTGAACCATTTGGGAATGAATGGTTTAACTTTTGACCAAACTGCTCAGGCAATGATTGAGAGCAGTTATATTTCTCCCACTATTATCGAGGAACGCAAGCTTAATGTAGCACAGATGGATGTTTTTTCTCGATTGATGATGGACCGAATTATCTTCCTAGGTACTCAAATTGACGATTATACAGCCAATGTAATTCAAGCACAATTGCTATATCTTGACAGTGCCGATCCTGGAAAGGATGTTTCTATCTATATCAATTCGCCTGGCGGCTCGGTTTATGCCGGTTTGGGAATTTACGACACCATGCAATACATCCAGAGTGATGTGACAACCATCTGCACTGGCATGGCGGCTTCGATGGCTGCAATTCTGCTTGTTGCTGGCGAGAAAGGGAAACGTTATGCCCTCAAGCACAGCCGCGTGATGATACATCAACCCATGGGCGGAATCCAGGGACAGGCATCCGATATCGAGATTACTGCGCGCGAGATTCAGAAACTCAAGGAAGAGTTGTACAATATAATCTCCAATCATTCTGGTCAGCCTTATGACAAGGTCTATGCCGACAGCGACCGTGACTACTGGATGACTTCGCAAGAAGCACTGGACTATGGCATGATTGATAAGGTACTTGAGAAAGCAAAATAAGATAATTGAATTATAGATATCGTTTATGGCCAAAAAAGAAACGATGAGATGTGACTTCTGCGGTCGCAGCCAGCGCGAGGTGGAGCTGCTCATTCCTGGGCTCAATGGTTTCATCTGCAATGAGTGTGCCGAGAAAGCCAATGAAATATCTAAAGAGTATCTGGGCAAGATGGAAGAGAGCTTGCTCAGCGACTTGGATTTGAAATCTCTGCCCAAGCCACAGGAGATTAAAGAATATCTTGATCAGTATGTGATAGGGCAGGAGAGTGCCAAGAAATATCTCTCGGTGGCTGTTTACAACCATTATAAGCGATTGTCGCAGAACAAAGATGATGTGGATATTGAGAAATCCAACATCATTATCGTTGGCCCTACAGGAACTGGCAAGACTTTGCTTGCCAAGACGATTGCCAAATTACTTAAGGTGCCTTTTGCCATTGTAGACGCTACCGTTCTCACCGAGGCTGGTTATGTGGGCGAAGATATTGAAAGCCTTTTGGTACGATTGCTGCAAGCATGTGATTATAATGTGAAAGAGGCCGAACGAGGCATTGTTTTTATAGATGAAATTGACAAGATAGCGCGCAAGAGCGACAACCCATCAATCACCCGTGATGTGAGCGGTGAGGGTGTGCAGCAGGGTCTTCTCAAGCTTCTTGAGGGCTCGGTTGTTAATGTGCCGCCTCAAGGTGGCCGCAAACATCCCGAGCAGAAGATGATTCCTGTTGACACTAAGAATATTCTCTTCATATGTGGTGGGGCTTTTGAGGGTATCGAGCGCAAAATAGCATTGCGTCTCAACACTCATGTAGTAGGTTATGGAGCCGCTAACCACGTTAGCAAGGCTGATCAGGAAAAGCTTTTGCATTATGTAGCACCTCAAGACCTGCGTTCCTACGGGCTGATACCCGAAATTATTGGCCGTTTACCAGTGGTGACTAATCTTGAGCCTCTTGATAGAGATGCATTGCGACGCATTCTTGTTGAACCCAAGAATGCCATCGTCAAGCAATATGAGAAGCTCATGATGATGGATGGTATCAAGTTTACCTTTACCGACGACGCACTCGACTTCATTGTTGACAAAGCTATAGAATATAAACTGGGCGCCCGAGGTTTACGCTCCATTTTCGAGACTATCATGATGGATGTGATGTATACCTATCCTTCTCAAAAGAAGAAAAAATTCGAGCTTACTAAAGATTATGCAAGTGAACAGCTGGATAAGTCTAATTTTGCAATAATTGCGTCAGCAATGTAAAAAAACTAGAATTATTTCTTGAATTGATTTTTTTTATTATATTTGTATCGAAAACTGTAAACAAGTAAAACCTTAAGACAATGGCTGACAAAAATCTATTAGTAGCGACTCTGAAAAAATACTTTGGTTTTGACACCTTTAAGGGACAACAAGAGCAAATCATGTTGAGCTTGATTGACGAGCACGACACATTTGTTTTGATGCCAACAGGAGGTGGCAAATCCTTGTGCTATCAGCTTCCTTCGCTATTAATGGATGGTACTGCAATTGTCATTTCTCCACTAATCTCGCTGATGAAAAATCAGGTCGATGCCATGCGAAACTTCAGCGATGAGGATGGAATTGCCCATTTCCTCAACTCTTCTCTCAACAAGCAGGCAATCGATCAGGTTAAAGATGACATCCTGGCAGGAAAGACCAAGCTCTTGTATGTCGCTCCCGAGTCACTTACAAAAGAGGACAACCTTGAGTTTTTCAAGAGCGTGAAGATTTCTTTCTATGCCATAGACGAGGCTCACTGTATCTCAGAGTGGGGACATGATTTTAGACCTGAATATCGCCGCATTCGTCATTTCATCAATGAGATAGGCGTAAGACCCATTATCGCGTTGACAGCAACAGCTACGTCTAAGGTTCAGCATGATATTCAGAAGAATCTAGGTATCATGGATGCCAATGTCTTCAAATCTTCGTTCAACCGCACCAATCTTTATTATGAGGTGCGACCAAAGACAAAAGATGTTGACAAAGATATCATCAAGTACATAAAGACAATGCCCGGAAAATCGGGTATAATTTATTGTTTGAGCCGCAAGAAAGTGGAAGAATTGGCCACTACGTTACGTGTTAACGACATCAAGGCGCTTGCCTATCATGCTGGAATGGACAGCGCTACACGCTCGGCCAACCAAGATGCTTTCCTACTTGAAGATGTTGATGTGATTGTTGCAACCATCGCCTTCGGTATGGGAATCGACAAACCCGACGTTAGGTTTGTCATTCATTATGATATTCCCAAGAGTCTTGAAGGCTATTACCAAGAGACTGGACGCGCCGGGCGAGATGGCGGCGAGGGGCAGTGCATTACTTTCTATGCCCAGAAAGACCTTGAGAAACTCAAGAAGTTCATGCAGGGCAAGCCTGTCGCCGAACAAGAAATCGGAAAACAGCTGCTGGCCGAGACGGCTTCCTATGCCGAGACATCGGTGTGCCGTCGCAAAACCTTGCTGCATTACTTTGGTGAAGAGTATACTCAAGACAATTGTCACAACTGCGATAACTGTCTGCACCCACGCAAGCGCATCGAAGCATGCAACGAGCTTTGCGATGCTATTGAGATAATTATTACCTTAAAAGAGAAATTCAAGGCCGACCATATCGTGAATGTGATGATAGGCGATGCAAACAATGAGGTAAAATCCTATTTGCATGACAAACTTGATATGTTTGGCTGTCACAAAGACAAGACTTATAAGTTCTTGAATGCCGTAATTTCGCAAGGAATTATTGCAGGCTACATCGACCGTGATATTGAAAATTATGGATTGTTGAAAGTTACTAAACGCGGCCGACAATTCCTTGAGAACCCCACATCGTTCTTAGTAGTAGAAGACCGTGATTTCACTGCGGTTGAGGAGAACGAGTTGAGAGGCGGAACCGGTGCTCTAGACGGTGAATTGTTCAGCATACTCAAGAGCATGCGCAAGAATACAGCGTCAAAGCTGCAGCTGCCACCTTATGTCATCTTCCAGGATCCTTCGCTTGAAGCAATGGCTACTACCTATCCCATTACCATGGAAGAATTGCAGAATATTCCTGGAGTTGGTGCTGGCAAAGCTAAAAGATATGGTGCTGAATTTCTTGAAGTTATACGCAGGCATGTTGAGGATAATGAAATCATTCGCCCCGAAGATATGAGGGTGAGAACTGTGGCTAACAAGAGTAAGCTGAAAATCTCGTTGATTCAGAGCATTGATCGCAAGGTGCCTCTCGATGATTTGGCGATTTCCAGAGGACTGGAATTTGACAAGATGCTTGATGAAATAGAAGCGATTGTTTATTCTGGCACTCGCATCAACATCGACTATTACATTAAAGATATAATGGACGAAGATCACATGGAGGACATCTTCGAATACTTCAAGGAGAGTGATACCGACCGCATTTCTGTTGCTCAAGAAGAACTTGGCGATGAATACACCGAGGAGGAGATTAGGCTTGTTCGCATCAAGTTCTTGAGTGAAATGGGAAATTAATCTCGTCCACATTATTAGATATTAACTAAATTTAATTGATAAAATATAATTTTGGCGTTGCTTTCACGTTATTATATTTGTTTTATTTCTCTCTCTCAATTATTTAATAAACTTTTTGCTTAAGAAATAGACGACTATCATTTATAATAATTATGAAGCTTAAGTATTTTATCTCTGCATTAATCGTTGCAGGTGTTGTAGTTGGTGCATGGGCAGCCAAGGATCCAGTGTTGATGACTATCAACAACAAGCCAGTGAAAGTTTCGGAGTTTGAGTATCTTTACAAGAAAAATCTCGAGCAGCAAGTTACTAAAGAGAGCCTTGATGAATACGTTGAAAGGTTCGTTAACTACAAGCTCAAGGTTGCCGAAGCCGAGAGACTCGGATACGACACACTACCACGCATTGTTAATGAGTTGGCGGGCTATGAAAATGAAATGCTCACCCCATTCCTAGTCGATACTGAGCTCCAGGAACAACTCGTTAGAGAGGCTTATGACCGCATGACTAAGAATGTGAACATTAGTCATCTGATGCTTGCACGTGGAAAGGATAAAGCTGAAGATAATGCTCAAATTGCTCGCATGGATAGCATTCGCAATTGTATTCTGTCTGGAGAGAATTTTAACGATTTGGTGATGAAATACTCAATAGACCGCTCCAAGGTAAATAACAAAGGCGAGTATAGCTTCATTAGCAGTGGAATGTTTCCTTATTCATTTGAATATGCAGCGTTTAGCACACCAGTAGGTGAACTGTCTAAACCAATAGTCACCGATTATGGCATCCATTTAATTAGGGTGAATGGCGTGAGACCCGATGAGGGAACTGTTGAGGTTGCACATATTCTTCGTCTTTTCCCACGTGAGAATCTTACTGATAGTGCAAAGCTTGCTGTAAAAGCTCAAATCGATTCGATCTATGCTTGCATTCAGGCTGGAGAGGATTTTGAGGAACTTGCCAAAAAAGTTTCTCAAGACAGGGGAACGGCACGCAATGGTGGCAAGTTACCTGCTTTTGGTCGTAGTCGCATGGTGAAACCCTTTGAGGATGTCGCATTTTCTTTGGGTGATGGCGAGATATCTCAACCCTTTGAAACGGCTTATGGTTACCACATTGTCAAGAAATTCAGTCACAATCCAGTTCCTACATTTGACGAAGCTCGTCCCGTTATTGAGCAGAAGATTAAGAGCGATGAACGTTCGATGATGCCTATCGAGAGCAAAACAAAACAAATTCTTGCCGAGCAAAACTACAAGAAGAACGACAAGCTTCATGACTATCTTATGAAAGAGCTCAACAAGCATGGTGGATTTGACTCTACATTTGTTACCGACGTGATTGCTAAGAGCAATTTCACAATGTTCACCTATGCTAATAATCATAAATCACCATTGTCAAACATGGTGAAACTTCTCAACCCTAAAGCTAAATACGCTAACAATGATATAGCAGCTGCCGAGATTGAAGCCAATGTTGACGTTGTCGCTAAGCAAGAAATTGTGAAATATTATTCTGACAATCTCATCGAATTGAACCCAGACTACCGCAATCTCATGAACGAGTATCGTGATGGAACTCTTCTTTTTGAGGTTATGAACAATGAGGTTTGGAAAAAGGCAAAAAGCGACGACGATGCTTTAAAACAGCGCTTCAATGAGAATCCAGGCAAATATACATGGGATGCCCCTCATTTCAAGGGTATTATGGTATGTGCCAAGAATGACTCGATTCTCAATGAGGTGAAAAAAGCAATGAGCCAGCTCGTTTCTATGCCCGAGGATACCATTACTACTAAACTCAACAAGAAGTTTGGACAAAACATCAAGATGGTGCGTGTCATCTCTAAGAAAGGTGAGAACGAAATGGTCGACTACATCGCTTTTGGTGGAAATAAAGCCGAGTCGGCCTACAAGGGATATCCCATCTATGAGAAGCTGCTGGGTAGAGTGATTGCTCAACCCGAGGAGATGTCAGATGTAAAGGGTTTGGTTTCTTCCGACTATCAAGATGCTCTTGAGCAACAGTGGATGGATGGGCTTCACAAGAGATATAAAGTTAATATCAACCAAAAAGTGCTCAAACAGTTGAAAGCTATATATAAATAGTCTTTTACTCTTCCCTCTCTCTTGATTTTATTTCATGCCTTGTTGCGGGCTGTTTTTTGCCGCGACAAGGCATCTTTTTCTATATATACAATAATAATTAAAGATAATTAAATGTAAATGATTTTGAGAAATCAATAAAAATCAAGAAATTTGCACTTTATTTGGTGTCAAAGGCGATAATGCCCATTGTTTTCTGAATTAATGATATAATGACTATAAAGAAAATGAAGATTAAAACTTTGATTTTGAGCTTAATGGCAATCCTCTCGCTGAGCATGAGCGCTCAGAACAACGTGGCCGAGGAAGTGGCCTGGGTTGTAGGAGACGAGCCCATTTTTAAATCTGATATTGAAGAACAATATCAGCAAGCTTTATATGAGCGCATAGCAATAGATGGAAACCCCTATTGCGTGATTCCCGAGAGAATGGCTATAGAAAAATTGTTTCTGCATCAAGCTAAGGTCGATACAGTCGAAATCCCTAATTCAACAGTGATGCAGAACGTAGATGCCAGAATTAACTATTTCATCGCAAATCTCGGCTCTAAAGAAAAAGTGGAGGAATATTTCAGAAAGTCTATTCCTGAACTTAGGGAAAATCTCATCGATGTGGTAAGAGACCAATATACTGTACAGGAAGTTCAGAGGAATCTCACCAAGAACATCAAGGCTACTCCAGCCGATGTGAGGAGGTATTTTAGCACTATACCCCAAGATTCGCTCCCCATTATACCTCAACAGGTTGAAGTGCAAATCATCACAATCAATCCTGTAATACCACAGCAGGAGATAGATGACATTAAAGCTCGACTCAGAGATTATACTCAGCAGGTGAACAATGGTCAGACCGAGTTCTCTACTCTTGCAATTATGCACAGTGAGGATGGTTCTTCCACCTATGGAGGCGAAGTGGGATTTAGAGGGCGCGCCGAACTGTTGCCCGAATATGCTAATGCGGCATTTAATCTCAACGACACAAAGCATGTGTCTAAAATTGTTGAAACCGAGGCTGGTTTTCACATCATTCAGCTCATTGAAAAACGTGGTGACCGAATCAACACTCGCCACATCTTGCTGCGTCCGAAGATTGCACAAAAGGATATTGACGACGCTATGTTAAAGCTTGATTCTTTAAGAACCGAGATTGTTGATGGCAAGAAAGGTTTGACATTTGAGAGTGCAGCACTCTATATTTCTCAAGATAAGGATTCAAGAAACAATAACGGAGTGATGCTCAACGAGAAAACTCATTCAAATTTCTTTGAAATGGCCGATCTTCCATCAGAGGTTGGTAAAATAGTGGCAACTATGAAAGAAGGCGAGATTTCTAAACCTTTTGTCATGATTAATCCTAAAACCAGCAGGAAGCAGGTGGCCATAATCAAGCTCTTAAAGAAGAATGAAACTCACCGTGCCGATTTCGCCGAGGATTATCAGGTTCTCAAAGAAATGTATGAGAACAATAAGAGAGAAGAGATATTAACCAAGTGGATAGAAGAGAAACAGAAGTCAACCTACGTTTATATCGAAGAGGGATGGCGCAACTGTGAATTCCAGTACAATTGGCTTAATGTGAATTACGGTAACAACAAGTAATTTTCTTTCTTGGCTAAATGATACTCACGAGAAATGACTTCACAAGGCATGGGGCAGAGGCAAGGCCGCTGCTCAGGATGTTTTTACTCTTTCTCATGATATTTTTAGCTGTGACTGCGCCTCTAGATTCTGTAGCTCAGCAAAGCAATCAAGCAGTTGCCGCTAAGCCAGGAGCAACCACACAGCACATAAGGCGTATAACACCAATGATTCCCGATGCTAACAGATTTGATCCGGGAAAGGTGTTCCTTGAAAATGCCGATGTGCTTATTGCTAATGAACAGCGCAGCACTGAATACAGAATACTTAAGGGGCATGTGAAGTTCCGAAAAGGCAATATGACCCTTGCTTGCGATAGTGCCTATTTCTATGAGGCTTCGGGCTCTCTCGATGCTTTTGGTCACGTAGTGATGAACCAGGCCGATACTCTCACTGCCTATTGCAACAAGATGAACTACTTTGGCGATGTTGAAGTGGCAAAACTCAGAGGTGCTGTTAAAGTAGTCAACAGGTCTATGACTGTTACTACCGAGAATTTGGATTATGACTTGATGAATAATGTGGCGCGTTATTTCAATGGCGGAACTGTAGTCGATAAGTCGGGAACAAGGATTACCTCAAGTGTCGCAAGGTATGAGCACGATACTAAGAAGGTTCAATTCACATCTAATGTGAGGCTTGTCAACAGCAAGATGAAGATGAGCACCGATGTGCTCGATTACAACATGCGCACCCACATTGCAACCATCGAGGATGAAACCGAAATTATTTCTCTTGCCGATGGAAACGTTATTCACACGACAAGTGGATGGTATAACCTCTCAAGTGAGGAGGGTACTATGTACAATCGTTCTTCTGTTAAAACCAAGAATGGAGAGACCCTTGTTGGAGACGTTGTTTATTACGACCGTAAGAATGAGAAAGGACAAGCGCAAGGTAATGTGGTGATGACCGACGAGAAGAATCAGCGCACCCTCAAGGGGGATGTGGTTGACTATGACAGGCGAACAGGAGCAGGCAAGGCAAGAGGCCATGTGGTGCTCGTCGATATGAAGAGCAAAGTGATTCTCGAAGGGGAAGTTGGATTCCATAACGAGAAAACCAAGGAGTCTTACGTCACCGAGAATGCTCTCGCAAAAGAATTCTCTCAAAAGGATACCGTTTATATTCATGCCGACACATTAAGAACTGTCACAACCAACGATAACGTGAGACTACTCATTGCAAACAAGTACGTAAGATTTTATCGCAAAGACATTCAAGGGGTGTGCGACTCGGCGGCAATCAACGAGCAGGATTCTATTCTCAACCTCTATCGCCATGCTGTAATCTGGAGCGAGAATAGACAGATTAGCGGTGAGGAGATTAACGTTCATGTGCAGGACTCAACTGTTGACTGGGCTACTTTGCCACAATGGGGGTTGATTGTTGAACATGTTGGCGAAAAATATTATAACCAATTGAGTGGTAGAAAAATGCATGCCACGTTCGAAAATAAGGAATTGAGACGACTTGATGTCTCGGGCGACGTGGAGGCGCTATTCTATCCCATGGAAAATGACTCCACCTATAACAAGCTTGTCAATGCCAGCAGTGCTTATCTCACAATTGATCTTAAGGCCAAGCAGGAGGTTGAGAGAATAAAAATGTGGCCTGACGTGTCGGGTAAAGTGATTCCGCTTTTCCTGGCAAAAAACAGCGACTTGAGGCTTACAAGATTTACGTGGTACGATTCTATTAGACCCAAGGAACCAATGGACGTGCTCAATGTGAGCGATGAGATGAAAAGTATTTTCGGCGAAGCAGTTTCAACACGTCGAACCATTATAAAATAGCGCAAGTTTCCACTCATGAGTGATGTAATAAAACTTTTGCCCGACTCGGTTGCCAACCAAATAGCGGCAGGCGAGGTGATTCAACGGCCAGCTTCGGTGATAAAGGAGCTTGTCGAGAATGCTATTGATGCCCAAGCGACCGATATTCACATTGTGCTCAAGGACGCCGGACGTACATTGATTCAAGTGATTGACAATGGGGTGGGGATGAGCGATACCGATGCTCGATTGGCGTTTGAGCGCCATAGCACCTCTAAGATACGTCAAGCCGATGACCTCTTTGCACTTAGCACAATGGGATTCCGTGGTGAGGCTCTAGCTTCTATTGCCGCAATATCTCACATCGAACTGCGGACTTGTGCTCGTGGAAATCAGTTGGGAACTAAGTTGATAATTAATGCATCTCATTGTGAGTCCCAAGAACCAGACGTGTGCCCAGTGGGCTGCAATTTCATGATTAAGGACTTGTTTTTCAATGTTCCAGCAAGACGCAAATTCCTCAAGAGCAATCAAGTGGAGCTGAGCAACATTATCAAGGAATTTGAGAAACTAGCTCTGGTTAACTACAATGTGGAGTTTACTTTGTCACACAATGGAAACGTGTTGTACAAACTAAACCGTGGTTCCTTCAAACAGCGCATTGTCTCTATATTCGGACACAACCTTGACCAGCAGCTCGTTCCTCTGAATGTGGAGACTTCGTTGGTGAAAATCAGCGGATTCATTGGTAAGCCTGAGAATGCTCGCAAGCGCAACACATTGCAGTTTTTCTTTGTCAATGGGCGTTACATGAGGCACCCCTATTTTCACAAGGCCGTGAATTCGTGCTACAACGAGCTTATTCCCGACGATGCACAGCCCAATTACTTCCTTGTTTTTGATGTAGATCCCGAAACTATCGATGTCAACATTCATCCCACAAAGACCGAGATAAAGTTTGAAAATGAGATGCCAATATGGCAGATTGTATCGGCGGCGGTGAAGGAGACTCTAGGGCGATTCAGCGTGGTTCCTTCTATCGATTTCGACAAGGAAGATGCTCCCGAAATACCGGCTTTCACTTTGCCGCACACAACCACTCCACCAGCCATTAGCGTTGACAAGGGATATAATCCTTTCAAGGAAAAAACAGGAAGTGGCAGTGCTACAGGAGGAGGCTCATATGTTCATTCTTCTAATGCGATGCCCAACTGGGAAGAGTTTTATAAAAACTTTGAAAAGACAAAACAAGAGGGATTTGATGAGTTTAGCGGCACTGCTGTTGATGGCGCTATGCCCCAAGAGGCTCCTATAATCGCCGTAGACGAAGGACCAAAAAGTATTTTACAGCTTGATAATCGTTATCTGCTCTTTATATCTCAAGAAGGGGTAATTGTCATTGACCAGCATCGAGCTCATCTTGCTGTGCTTTACAACAGGCTCATTCAGCAAATCGACGGCATGAACGTCGTTTCACAGCGTGTCTTGTTCCCTGAGATAGTTCATTTCAATGCCGCTCAGAATGTGGTTTTTGAAGAAATAGAGACAGAACTCGAAAAAGCCGGTTTTGGAGTCTCTAAGCTTAGCGGTGGAGATTGGTCAATCAACTCGGTACCACCAGGGCTTGACAATGTTGATGTGATAGACTTGCTCAACGAAGTTATTAGCTCTGTTAGCTCGGGTGGAGGAAACTTGAAGGATAAAGTATTTGAGAATATAGCTTTGACAATTGCAACAAGAGCGGCAATACCTTATGGCCGTCAACTCAACAGCGAGGAGATGAAGTCTCTTGTCACCGATTGGCAGTCTCTTCAGAACAATAAATATACTCCTAATGGCAAGCTAATTGTAAATGTGCTTACGCTTGAACAGGTAGCAAAAATGTTTTGATTGAAATAAAATGTATAAATTAAAGGTGTTCAACTAAGTTGAACACCTTTAATTATATTTACTAAGATTAATCTTTAGTGATATTAGCTTTCTGCAATCCGTAGTTGCGGCGTTTATCTATAGCCAGCAACATGATTGATACAATGATCGCAGCAATGCCAATTCCGGTAAATATCCACATAGCCTCGGTATAGTCAACTTTGTCGCCCACAGTGTTGCGTTGCAGCACACCGCCAATGACGATGGGGATAAGCATAAGGCCTATGTTCTGAATATAATAGATGATGGAATAGGCGGTGCCAAGTTGTTTCATGGGCACAATCTTGGGGACTGCTGGCCATAGCACGCTTGGAAGCAGCGAGAATGCGATCCCAAGTATCAGCATCAGGCAAATTGCCAGCACGCTTGAATTCAAGGGTAGGGCAAATACCATCAGCACAAGCGTCAGCATCACAGTGCCTATAATCATGATGGTGGCGCCTTTTCCTATCTTGTCATACATGCCACCAAAAAGAGGTGTGAGCACAATCGATGTATATGGAAGAATGGCAGGAATGTTGCCGGCAATTGATGGCTCGACACCATATTTCGCAATCATCATCTTTGTCGCAAAGTCGAGGAATGTATAAAGTGCCGAATAGTAGAGCATGCACAGCATGGTTATAAGCCAGAAACCTGGATTCTTCATTGTCGTACCCATATCTCTGAAATGGAATTTTTCATCCTCGTCGCTTGCAATATCGCTTGTGTCGGCTTTACGGTCCATAGAACAGTAAATCAAGTAGACTATAAGCCCAACACCTACAGCAAAGAGCCCAACAAGGATGGGTGTGCTCAGTGTGAAGTCGGTTGCAAGCTTGGGAGCACCCGAGAGGGCCAATCCTGTACCTAGACGTGCTAATGCAACCTGAATGCCCATTGCTAAAGCCATTTCCTTGCCTGTAAACCATTTGACTACAACTTTTGAGACCGTTATACCGCACAACTCATAACCAATGCCAAATGTGGCAAAGCCTAGTGCCGCTACAAGCACTTGCAGCTTGATTGATGGGTCGCTATAGCCCAGCCACTGCAGGTTGATGTTGACTATGTGGGATGGGTCCATGAAAGCTATAGCATAATAATCGATAGCAGTTCCACCAAGCATGAGCATGCATGAGAGTACACCGGCAAAGCGCACACCGGTCTTGTCGAGGATTATGCCGCCCACAAAGAGCATAAGCAGGAACACATTGAAGAATCCCCGTGAGCCTGCAAGTATTCCAAACTCGCCGCTGGTCCACCCAAGTCCTCCTTCACCGGTTGGCAACTCAAGGAAGTATTGGAGCGGTGACATCTGCTTCGCAACAATATATCCCATCATCATGGTAACCGATACAAGGCCAAGTACGGCCCAGCGCAGGGCAGGGGAGTTGTTGATTTTTTGTGCTACTTTTGTCATATATGTTCAAAAAATCAGGGCGTGAAAGCCTGAGCATCACACGCCCTGATATTATTTGTTGATAGTTTGTTTTTAAGCCTCAGCAGGAGTCTCTTCAGGCTTGATATTTGGTTCCTCAAGACCAAGTTTGTTCTTCTTATCAACAACCTTGAGAAGCAGACCGAGTAACAACGCTGCAATGCCAAGGCAGGCAAGCATGATAAGTGGCCAGGTGTAGTCGAGCTTAGTTGGGTCGGTAACACCCTCGTTGGTCTTATCGAGAACTTTACCAATGAGCAGTGGGAACAGCCACAGACCAATGTTCTGAATCCAGAAAATTAGAGCGTAGGCCGAACCAATAATCTTTTGGTCTACCAACTTGGGAACACTGGGCCACAACGATGCGGGAACCAGCGAGAACGATGAACCGAGCACGAGAATTGTGAGATAAGCTATAATTATTCCGCCTATGTCGCTGCCCTTGAACATTGGAAGAACAAATGCGAATGTAAGGTGGCATGCAATGAGCAACAATGAACCAAGAACGAGCATTGATGCTGCTTTACCCTTGTGGTCAACATAGTTGCCAAGGATTGGAGTGATGAGCACTGCCAGCAGTGGGAATACAGCAAAGATTGCCTCTGCACTCTGACGCATGTAACCCATGTAGCAGTAAACAACTAGAGCTAAAATTGATATTGCCAGCAAGCCATATTTCGCACCTTTCTGCTTCATGAAGTTGCTTGCAAAACCTGCAGCAGCAACAATAAGCATGATAACATATTGTACAATAGTCACTGTTGGGCTTGCCCAGAACGAATCGGCTGCAGGCTCGGTGAGTGTGAGGTTACACTGCAGCATGTTAACGGCATATTTCTGGAATGGGAAGATTGCCGAGTAGTAGAGTACGCACAAGAGAGCTACCAGCCAGAAACCTCCACTTGAAAGAATCTTACCAATATCGCTAATCTTGAATGGATCGTCTTTCTCCTCAGCCTCGCCAGTTTGAGCATCAAGTTTCTTGTCCATAAAGAAGTATACAATGAACATGATGAGAGCAATCATCAAGAGGACAACACCAAATGCTACCGAACGAGAAACGTCGACACTACCGCCTAGTTTTGCAAACATGGGCGAGAAAATCATACAAGTGGCTACACCCAGACGGGCAAGAGCCATCTCTGAACCCATAGCAAGAGCCATCTCACGGCCTTTGAACCACTTAACAATACCACGGCTAACGGTGATACCAGCCATCTCAACACCACAACCAAAGATCATGAAACCAACAGCAGCAACTTTTGCGCTGGCAGGCATTCCTTTGTAGAATGGCGATACTCCTAGTTCGTCAAAGCCAGGAATATAATTGAGGTTGTTGGTGAACCAAGTCTCAAGTCCGCTGCCCTTGAAAGCGTCGGCAACGGCATACCACTTGATGATAGCACCAATAAGCATCACAATACCTGAGAGTACTGCAGTGAAACGAACTCCCATCTTGTCGAGGATAATGCCCGCAAAGATAAGGAAGAAAATGAATACATTAAGGAATGTTTCTGATCCTTGCATTGTACCAAATGCTGTAGAATCCCATCCACGGGTCTCTTGCATTAAGTCTTTAATTGGGGACAGAATGTCCATGAAAATGTAGCTGCAGAACATGGCAAGAGCCAGCAGCAACAGAGCAGTCCAGCGCATAGCGGCCGAATCGCGCAATGTCTTTTTAATTGTTTGTGTCATACTGATTTTTATTAGTTTTATATGTTTATGTTTTGTTCCAGTATTGAAATATGACTGCAAAGATACATTATTTTATTTAATTATGGTAATAATTTTTATGACAAAATGTCGTTTGCCTAAATTGGCAGTTGTTTTGGCACAAAATGTGCATTATTAGGCAGCGTAAAAACAATGATTGCAAATAATTAATTAATTTAAAAATATAACAAAATGACAATTAAACCATTAAGTGACAGAGTTCTAATCGAACCTGCAAAAGCCGAAGAAGTTACTGCTGGAGGTATCATTATCCCCGACAGCGCTAAAGAGAAACCATTGAAAGGTATTGTAAAAGCCGTTGGTCATGGCACTAAAGATGAGGAAATGGTAGTTAAAGAGGGCGATACCGTTCTCTATGGCAAGTATGCCGGTACCGAGATTGAAGTGGATGGCGCAAAACTGTTGATGATGCGTCAGAGTGACATTTTGGCAATTGTAGAAGAATAATTAAGGAGATAATATTATGGCAAAGATTATAAAATTTGATATCAAGGCTCGCGAAGAGCTTAAGAAGGGCGTTGATCAGTTGAGCGACGCCGTTAAAGTTACACTTGGCCCCAAGGGTCGCAACGTGATTCTCGACAAGAAGTTTGGTGCTCCTCACATCACCAAGGACGGTGTGAGCGTTGCTCGTGAGGTAGAGCTTGAGGATGAGTTCCAGAACATTGGTGCACAACTCGTGAAAGAGGTTGCACAAAAGACTGGCGACGACGCTGGTGATGGAACTACTACCGCTACTGTTCTTGCTCAATCAATCATTAACGAGGGTTTAAAGAACGTTGCTGCTGGTGCTAACCCAATGGCTGTTAAGCGTGGTATCGATAAAGCTGTTGCTGCAGTGGTTGAGCAAATCAAGGCTCAGTCGCAGGAAGTTGGCGACGATTTTAGCAAAATCGAGAACGTGGCTCGCGTGAGTGCAAACAATGATCCTGAGATTGGCGAACTAATTGCCGAAGCAATGAAGAAAGTGAACAAAGACGGTGTCATCACCGTTGAGGAGGCCAAGGGAACCGATACTCATGTTGATGTTGTTGAAGGTATGCAGTTCGATCGTGGTTACATTTCGCCTTACTTTGTTACCAACACCGAGAAGATGGAATGTGAGATGGAGCGTCCTTATATTTTGATTTTCGACAAGAAGATTTCAGTTCTCAAAGATATGCTTCCAGTGCTCGAAGCTACTGCACAAAGCGGACGTCCATTGCTCATCATCAGCGAGGATGTTGACAGCGAGGCTCTTGCTGCACTTGTAGTAAACCGTCTGCGTGGCTCTCTCAAGGTATGCGCTGTCAAGGCTCCTGGTTTTGGCGACCGCCGCAAGGAGATGCTTGAGGACATTGCAACCCTTACAGGTGGCGTTGTTATCAGCGAGGAGAAAGGCTTGAAGCTTGAGGGTGCAACTATCGACATGCTTGGCACTGCCGAGAAGGTGACCGTTAACAAAGAGAATACAGTTATTGTTAATGGTGCTGGTGATAAGCAGGCGATTGCCGATCGAGTTGCTCAAATTAAGGCTCAGATAGAGACTACTAAGTCTTCTTACGACAAAGAGAAACTGCAGGAGCGTCTTGCCAAGTTGGCAGGTGGCGTGGCAGTGCTCTACATTGGCGCACCAAGCGAGGTTGAGATGAAAGAGAAGAAAGACCGCGTTGATGACGCTCTTAGCGCTACTCGTGCTGCAGTCGCCGAGGGTATCGTTCCTGGTGGTGGCGTAGCCTACATCCGTTGCCTCGACGTTCTCGACAAGATGGAAGGCGCTAATGCCGACGAGACAACTGGTATCCATATCGTTCGCCGTGCCATCGAGGAGCCTCTGCGTCAAATCGTTGACAATGCAGGACTCGAAGGTGCTGTAGTGGTTCAAAAGGTTCGCGAGGGCAATGGTGACTTTGGTTACAATGCCTACACCGACCAGTACGAGAACCTCTTCGAGACTGGTGTCATCGACCCAGCCAAGGTTGCTCGTGTAGCACTCCAGAACGCTGCTTCTATCGCCGGCATGTTCCTCACCACCGAGTGTGTCATCGCCGAGAAGAAAGAAGAAACCCCAATGCCAGCAGCAAATCCCGGTATGGGAGGCATGGGCGGCATGATGTAATGCAATAAATATTACCAAATATTATTAAGGTCGAATTCTCAAGAAATTCGACCTTATTTTTTATCCCTTTTATTCCTTTACCCGTCACTCCCTCTGTCGCACAGCTTCAAATAGCAAGATAGCAGCGCTTACCGACACGTTCAGTGAGTCAAGCTCTCCCCGCATAGGGATGCGTATGTGGGCTGTGGCAGCCTCGCGCCAAGCTTGGGTTAAACCTGTTGATTCGGTGCCCATAACTATAGCAGTTGCTCCACGCATGGGAGTATGGTAATAAAGTTCGCTATCCTGAAGCTGGGCGGTGAGTATCTTGATGTTGTTCTCTTTCAAGAATTTAATACACTCTATGCTACTGCAAGCTACGCAAGGTACAGTGAAAATCGCACCAAGCGAACTGCGTATGAGGTTGGGATTGTAAAGGTCGGTCAACGGGTCGCACACCACTACCGCTGTAGCTTGAGCGGCATCGGCACTTCGCAATACTGCACCAATGTTACCCGGTTTCTCGACTCCTTCAAGCACTACAATTAGTGGATTGTCGCCCAATTCAAGGTCTTTAAGTGATAAGAATCTGGGCTCAACAATGGCTATGACACCTTCGGTTGAACCACGGTAGGCAATCTTCTCATAAACCTGTGGAGTTACTTCTATTGGCTCAAAGTAACTGCCTTTTAGCTTATCGATGTCAAACAGAGTGGGGCAGTAGAACACGGTTTCTATCTCGAAGCCAGCGTTTTTGCAATGCTCGATTTCACGTGCTCCTTCAACCACTATGCGATGCTCATTGCGACGTTGCTGGGAACGTTGCTGCAATAACATGAGGTGCTTGATTCTGGGATTCTGAGGGCTTGAAATGAGTAATGGTGCCATTGTGGATGCCAATTTTTGTTACAAAAGTAATAAAAAATATTGTATTTTTAATTTGTATTACCAAAAATAGTGTAACTTTGCCCTTGTATTAACTCTTTATTTATTTTAGATATGAAAAAGATCTTTAAACTATCGCTTGCACTCATGTGCTGCATTATCATGGGAATGTCTCTTTCTTCATGTGGAGACGATGGACCTGTTCTTACAGGAAATGTGAATAAAGCCGATCTTACTAACCCAATGTTCCTTTTTCTTTATCCCAATTCTGAAATCAGTACAATCATCAATGGCTTCACTTTCTATTCGTTCACCGAGAATCGTGTGGCTCATGGCACTTTCAATATGATGGGAATTAGACCTTTCTTGAAATGTGATGCCATTTATGATAGCTGGAACCTTGGCAATGGCACCATCACAATTGGTTCAGGCAATGCCTCTATTCTGCAGGTAAATATCTTAGGAGTTAAGGCCTATGATATTAACGGTTTAAGATATCTGCCATCTAATAACACTGTTGCTAGCGTAAAAGCTGAGGACATCTTTACTAAGATTCACTACGATAAGGACCGACTTTGGAGAGCTCTAGAGGCGGCTAAAAACAACGGGGTTGGTGTTTATATGGATGAGGTAGAGTGATTTTAACTATACGTAATTTATTGTAAACAATGGATCTATACAATGCGCTTGGTGACCCTTATCGTTCACCAAGCGCATTTTCTTTGTCTGTATTATCTTGTTAAATTTCTAAAAAAATGTAATTTTTTTCGTTTCTTGCCGTTCTTATTTATATCTTTGCAACCCCAAACGATTATTTATTAAGGTACACGAGTAATGAAGTTTAAGAAAATATCTCCATCTACCATGATAAGCTGGGCACTTATTCTGTGCTCAATATTCGCTATAAATTCTTTCCAGGCTCAAGCTAAGGGTAGTCCTAAAGGAACTCCTAGCAGTACGCCTACTATTTATAGTGCCGTTCTTGACGAGCTTGGCGATTCCATTGATACACAACTCAAAAAACTAAGCGCTCAGGCATGGTTTATGATTGATGGTGAGAAAGGCAGACCTCTTAGCTGGAAGAATCCCGACAAAAAGATGTATCCTGCTAGCATGACCAAGATGATGACTTGCATTCTTGCTTGCGAGAGTGGAAAACTCAGCGAAATCGTTACTGTCAGCGCTAAATCGGCTGCTGTTCCTTATGGTGGTGTAAAGACGGGAGAACAATATGTCCTCCGTGACTTGCTCTATAGAGTTATGTTACCAAGCGACAACGGCGCTGCTGCAGCTGTTGCAGAGTTCTTGGGTAATGATATTCCATCTTTTTCTGTCATGATGAATAAGAAAGCTAAAGCGTTGGGAATGAATAGCACAAACTTTGTTAATCCTCATGGGCTGCCCGATGACAATCATTACACCACAGCGCGTGATATGATGAAGCTTCTCAAGTATTGCATGAAAAACAAAGACTTTGCCGAGATTGTATCTAACTCAACAAAAACCATCTATACTACTACAGGTAAGCAAATAAACCTCAAGAGCACTATTGGACTATATGGCCGTTATGAGGGTTGTCTTGGAGGCAAGACTGGAACTACACGTGCGGCAGGCGGATGTCTCGCCTCGGCAGTTGAGAGAGATGGAACTAAAATTTATCTAGTTATAATGAAGTGTGAACCTGCACGTGAACGCACTGGCGAATCAATAGTTCTCTATGATAAGGGATTTGAGATGATGAAGTTTTTCAAGCGTCACAAGCATGGATATCGCGATGCTAATGCAAGGCCTCAAGCACATCAGAATGTTTCAAGGCCAAAAAATAAATAGAACAACTAAGAAGTATGTGACTATATAAAACATTTAAGTGTCACCCCCTGATGGACAGTAATCAAGGGGTGACACTTTTTTCGGCGTTCTGAGTATAGGGCAATTTAAAATTGAGGAACTGGATCTATTTTACGGCTAGAATTTGATTTGCTGGATTTGGACGTTTGTTTTTTGGTGGTCTTCTTTTTCTGTCCCTTTGTTGGTTGCGATTTGCCTTTAGACTTAGCGTTATTGCTGGTGGATTTGCTGGAATCACTGTTTTTAGCCTTTTTCTTATCGTTTTTCTTGGGTGCGCTTTTCTTGGCACCGTCTATATATTCGTTTAGCTCTTTCTCGTCGCTTGGCGACATCTTTACATCGCTAGAGCATCTGCGCTCAATCATAACTGCAGCAAGAAGTAACACAATAAGTACAGCTATGGCCCATGCGCCGGCACGTTCTTGCTTTGACATCTTGAATAGTTCTCCGAGTTTGCCCATGTCTGTTTGTTTTTATAGTTTATGATTTATAATGCAAAAATATAAATTAAATCTCAATTTTTAAAAATCTAGCATCTTTATTTATCATATCATGACACAAATTTAGTTTCTATTGTTTTGCGCTTAAATAATGTGCTATTTTGGCAAAAAAGTGGCTAAACATTGATAAATACAGGCAAAACCAAAACTTATTGAAGCTTTTATGAGTTGAATACGAAAATATTACTTAAATTTGCACGACTTTTTGACCATTGATAAAAATCTTATGCAAAAATTTTGTAGATATATACCTGTAGGAATGTTTTCGGTTTTAGCAACAGTTCTTGTTGTATACTTGTTGCTATCTCCGCCATCTCAATTGTCTATGGGATGGCTCTCATGGTTGCATTTCAAGAATTCAGATAAGGTGACCCATTTTCTCTTATTTTTGTTCCTGGGCTTTGCCTATCTTTTCGATTACACTAAGTTTAAGAGCCCAAGGCACACTACCGTCAACAAGGAACTTGCATTCACTTCTTTTGCTGCCATGGTTGGTCTGTTGACCGAGGTAGCGCAACTTGTTATGGGATTAGGTAGAAATTTTGATGTCTATGACATCGTTGCCGATGTAGTAGGGGCTTTCACAGCTTTCGCTTACATGCATTGGAAAGGGGCTCATCTGCTCCGCAAATATGTCTTCTATGGAAGGAAACACAGGCACCGCTCTAAGCATCATCACTCAAAGCGTCACAATCATTAATAAGTGTTTTTATAGCCATGATACCAATTAGAATGGGTAGCCAATGGCTATGTGGAAGGCGAGGCCGTCTTTGAATTTAGGAATGTTGAAATATCCTCGTTTGCCTGTGTCATAAGGTGCGTGAAGCGCAATGCCAAGGTCGGCGCGTAGCACTATCATCCCCATGTCAAATCTCACACCAAAGCCGGTGTTAAGGGCAATTTCTTTGAAGAAATTCTTTCCTGTTAGCTTGCCTCCAGGACGGAATTCATCGTCCTGTAACAACCACACATTACCTGCATCAAGAAATAGTGCCCCCTTCAAGTATCCAAAAAGCGGGAAACGATATTCCCAGTTGGTCTCAAGCTTGAATGTGCCTGTCTGGTCATAGAAAGATAAGACATTTGGACGATCTTGATGATAACTTCCTGGACCCACTGAACGGACTGCAAATCCTCTAAGGGAGTTGGAGCCACCTATGTAAAACTGTTCCATATATGGCACTTCGTCGAAATTTCCATAAGCATGAGCGGCGCCAACAAGTATGCGCCCCACGAGTTTGTGGTCATTAAGGAATGAACGAGTCCATACAAATTGTGTCTGAACTTTTATAAATTGCGAGAAATAGGTGTTCAAAATGTGCATTTGGCCAGGTTCCACTCCAAAGGCGCGCCACAAACAATAGGCAAGGTTGCCGGCTTCGGTAGCAGTGATGATCCACACAAAGTTGTTTTTGCCAAAGGTGCGATCAAGCGTGTAAGTGTAGCTCATCTGGGGAATGAATACATCCTGGAAGGCCTGTTGCACAGCACGATTGAAAAAGTATGCCGAGTCAAAGGCTTCGGTAGTGCTCAGCAGGTTGGAGTAGGTGAGCTTGAAGGGCGTGAATTTGTGTTGACTGAAGCGTCGTGCATGCCATTCCCAAGTCATTTCGGCACTCATGCGCGCAATCTTAAAGAAATTGGGGCGGTTCATGAACTCGCCACCAATGGTGAACCGGGTCCAGTTTAGGTAACGGCGAGCACGGTCAATGAATCGCGGTGCCAGCAGTCTCGGAATAGCAAGGCTCACATCTGCGCCCAATTGGTAACTGTTGAAGTCAGAATTCTTATAAGCGCCACCTTTGCCGGTTTGCCATTCGTAGGAACCGGTAAGGTCAAAACTAAGCTGTTCGGCACCGCCAAAGATGTTCTTGTGCTTGATACCGACACCAATTCCTGGGCCAATGAAACTGTTGGACTTGGTAGTACCTTTGGCTTCCACTTTAATCTCCATGGGCTTGTCGAGCGTACAATAGATTCTGAGGTCCATGTAGTGGTTGCCGTTAGAGTCGGTAGAGTCCTTGGGAACAGCTTCAATGTTGATGTTGCTGAAAATACCTGTGCGGGCAAGATACATCTGTATATAGTCCATGTTTCCCACGCTGAAGGGTCTACCTTTGCGTCCTCTGATGCAGGAGGAGATTAACCGGTCACTTATATGGACAGGTTGTTTCTTGACAATAAGGCAATTTCGGGTCTTCACTGTATCGGGGACGCCTATGCCATTGAAGTTCTCAACAAAGACGGTGTCATTGCCAGCAACGAAGCGGCTGAAAGCCTGGTCGGGAATCTCCGAAGCCATTACCATCTGCATGTTGATTACGCCTTTTTTGCTTATACTGTCGGCAAGATACTCTATATATTCAGGTCTGAAATAGTAGTATCCACGGTTTCGGAGCTCATTGGCAATGTTTATTCTTACAGTGTTGAGCGAGTCGGTGCAATATCGGCTGCCGGTTTTGAAATATTTGTTTATATAAGCAGTCGAGTCAATATAGAAGTAAATGAGTGAATCGGTGGCATAATGCTTACTGAAATTAAATTTTTTGCTTCTTATTGAACTGTCTATCTGGCATATGTGGTCATCGTCTTCAATATAAGAGATTTTGCCCAGCTTATATGGTGCTCGCAAGTCTATCTCGTAGGAAATCTTAGCCTTCTTGGGGTTGTTCTTGCTATAATCAAGGCTGTAGCTAGACTTGGAGTCAAAATATCCATTATCATGAAGCAACTCATCTATCATGGTTACGCGTGTCTGAGGACGGACGCGGCTGATGAGAACAGGATCGGCTTTAAGTGCATTGTAAAGCCATTTTTTGAAACCTTTAATTTTATCAAGTGAATCATTTTTTATTTTCGTTATGTTTCCCTTATCATCTTTGGTTGTATACCAGTGGTTGTAGACCCACAGACCAATTGGGAAAGGGTTGCGGATGTAAGGGGAATATAGAGGGTTGTTGGGCTTGTAGTTGATGGCGCTGAAAATTTGGTCTTTCACGCTGCCATCAATCTTGACGGTGTCGAGATTGTTGTATTGCACTTTCTTCACGCCGGTATACAACACATCACCATCGCCAAGGATTCTTGTTGTTGAGCAGGAAACCAGCATCCAAGCGAAAAGAAGGAGCAATAATATCGCGATAGGCAACTTTCTCATGCGCGTCAATTTTATGGGGTGTCGTTTACATTATTATTAATGGTGGGCGAGTTCAACTGAGGAAGCTCTAATGGTAATGGTACTTGGGGTGATGGCTTCTTGCGCAACCAACGGAATAGGTCGCCAAGACTTGAAATCTTGTGCTTCATCACAAAACTGATGCCTGTGATGGTGACCTCTCCCTCAAGTACGCTCTCAATGCCCTTGTGGCGGAACAGGCGCAGATAGCGGCTACCCGTTGGTGTGAGTAGATATTCAAACGAGATATCGTTAATCAAGTTTTCTGAGAAGCTTGACTCGTTTTTCGCTTCGGTTGAGTATTCACCGCCTATGGCAATCTTGAAGCGGTCGCCAAAGAGTGATTTCGACAAGTGGTAGCTGTAGCTTGTCTCGGTGCGTCCACCAGTTTCATGTCGGCCTTCATATTGATTGATGCCAAATGAAACGTCTATGCCTTTGAGGTTGTTGGCTGCCCAACTGTTGATTTGTGACTGGAGGAATGAGAACAAAGCGCCTGTAGTAGACAAGTTGCCTGTTGTCTTCGAACCGGAGTAGGAGTTGTAAAGCAGCAGGTTGATGGCTGCTTGTGAACGCTGGGTGTCGGTGAGCGTCTGCAACTCGCTTTCTATTGCGGCGTCATTCTTGGCCTCAAGGTCAAATTTCAAGTCGATGTTACTCAGAGTGTTCTTCAGTATTGCTGTGATATCAAAATCAACAAGCCTTGAACCGCTGCCTGACTCGTTTGCTACGCTGGTGCGCACTTTGTTAGTTCCTTGCAGATTGAGCTGTGGATTAAGCATATCGCCATTCCACGTCAGGCTGCTGCCTTCAACTAAGTTGAACACCTTCTGTGTGAGCACTGGAGGTGTGTATCTAAAGACTCCCGATTCTATGACATAAGTGCCATGGAGGTCGTCCTTGCCAGCAAAGTCAACGCTGTAGCGCAACATACCTTCACCGTTAATATTGACACGGTCTCTGCCCTCAGGCTGGAGGAATGCATTGATTTTCGCACCACTTTCTATGTCGACATCAACAAGTATGTTCAGCGCCGAAGCCGTTGATGAACTACCTACTATGATAGTCGAATCACCACCCATTTGCGGGTCGTTTGGATTGATGAATGTCACCATGCCTTTGGTGGCGTTGCTGCTGGTTATGTTGTTGATTTCGTCTTGTAGAACATAGGTGATGTCGGAGCCTTTGAGGAGCTTAGCTTCGGCATTGATTGATGTGAGGTTGTTGCTTGAACGCAGCTTACCGTCAATGTCGATAAATCCCTTGCCGAAGAGTTCAGAGAAACGATGTTGCTCGCTGTTGAAGAATTGTATGTTCTTTCCTTTGACATCCAAGTTCATCTTTATGTTGTCTAAAGAGCTGAAGTCTACATTGCCATTGATGAGAGCAGGATTGCCGTTAAGGCCAAACAATTTGAAATTCCTGAACTCGATGGTGCTGTCATCAATCTTAATGGAGTCATTACCTATTTTAAGTGAGCTGCCATAGCGTGGCAGTGTCACAAATGCCGAGTCGCCAATAATCTTGCCGTTGATGATGGGAGCATCCATGGTTCCGTTCAAGAATATTTCACCGTTGGCAAATCCTCTCAGCATTACCATTCTTCCAGGAATGAACGGCGAAACCTTTTCTAGTGGGAATTGGTTCATTGTGACGCCCAAGTTTAGCGGGCTGCTCGATGTGTTGTCATTCAAGTTGCCATAGGCAATAGCCACTTCTGAGCCATCCATGGTAAGAGTAGCATCAAGTCGGGTAGATGACGTTTCGGGATCGAGAGTGAGGTCGGCAAGAACGTTCATGTCGGTTGGTCGCATTCTTCCATTATAGACGAAGTCAAAGAGATTAACATCTCCTTTACCTATCAGATTGTTTCCGTCATAATAAAGTTTCATGTCGGCATTGAGCATACCTGTTGTTCCCGACAGCGACGGTATCATGTTGGTCCACTCTTCAATAACAAGGTTCTCAATGTCAACAAGGATGTTCTGCCTGTAGCCGCCAACGACCGAAGAGTCGGTGCGCAATTTCACAAGGCTCGTATCGCTCTTCAGCTCCAAGTTGGCTTCAATCAACTTGTTGCCTAAATCGACTTTCACAAAGTTGCTGTCATTGACGCTCCAATTGCGGTAGGCAATGGTTGGATTGTCCAAGAAATTGACATTAATTACTGAATTTGAGATATCGGCATTGAGCCCAAGTTTGTAGCCTGTTTCATTCTTGATATTCTTTTGGTTGAGCATCAAGTTCACTGTTGAGCCTGTGGCCGAGCCCTCCAGGTCTACCGAAGCCATTTCATCCCATGTGCCTTTCTTGTTGAGCATGCTTCCGGTAAACCCGATAACATCGTCTTGTTGATCAATCTTGAAACAGAGTGAGTCGATTGCTTTGTCTCCCACACTCAGCGAGCTGGCTTCGATTTGGCCTTGCAGGGTGTTAATGCCAGACATTGGGTCTCCATCGTTTGCGATGTTACCTTTTATTTCACGGAAGTCGACATCCCATCGTCCCAGGAACCTTTGGAGAAGACCATTTGGCCCCAGATTGACGTCAAGGTTAAATGCTGGCAATTCATTGACCAAGTCGTTAACATTAAGGTCATTGTTCTCACGCTGGTAGTCGATTTTGTCAAGGAATCCGGTAACACCGCCGACGAAATCCATCACGCTATTGGGTGAGGTGAAGTTGATAGTGTTGTTGTACTCATCCTCATAATTCACCGACATCGATTCGCCGTCGGAATCCAGTTTCAAGCAGGTTAGCTCGGTGAATATGCTCTCTCCGTTGTAGTTCCAGTCCAGATTGTCCAAACAGAGATCGGCATTATAGGTCATTTCATCCAAGTTGAACGTGCCGTGCAAATCTATGTTGCCGTTACCGTCGCAAGGAATGTCAAGCACATTCAACGCCTGCAGGTCTAGACCTCTTACATTTCCTGTCAGGTCGATGGTATAGATGTTGCCATTTACGCTGCCGCTGAAGTCGGCATAGGCGTCGCAATTTGGAATCTTCGAATCGATGCGTCCATCAAACTGGTTGCCATCGAGTTTTACATTTCCTTTAAGGTCGGTGAACACTTGGTTTTTATATTCAATAGACGTCAAGTCCACATCGGCGTCAACCCATGTATTGCTTTTCAGGAAGTCGAAATTCTCGCCTTTTGCTTTTACCTTTGCAGTTACTCTGCCTATTCCCAAGTCGGGGACAAAGTTGTCGGAAAACTCGTTAACGGCGAAGTTGTTGAGGTCGGCATCAATGTCATACTTGTTGCGCTTAAGGTCATAGCTGCCCTTGGCAGCGAGGGTTCCGCGGTTGTGTGCGTTGACCTTGGCGTCGAAGTTCTGGCCGTTGAGCTTGACGTCGGCATCGAGGTTGCGATAGTGCTTGCCGGCGTAGTCCAAATCGGTGAGCTGTACTTGCGCATTGACAGCAGTGTTTTTGCCCAGGAAGTCAAATCCGTGGCCGCTTCCTTTGATGTGGGCAGTGACATTGTTGATGTCGACGGCGGGAACTATCTTCTTAACTGGGAACGACTTGGCTGTGGCGTCGATTGTGTAGTTTTCGCTCTTGAGGTTATAGCTGCCGTTTCCCACCAGCGAGCCGCCCGACTTGAGTCGCATGTCGATGTCGCCGCCTATCTGGTCGGGTTTGTACTGTACGTTGCCCTTGAGCTTCATGGGCTGCAGGTTGAACTGCTTTTGAACGTCTTTGCTCAGAAATTCTTTCTTGGCAAATTCCACATTGTCGACGTCAGCGTCGAAGTTCACGTTGGCATTGATTTTCTTCGGGTCGGTAATATTCTTGATATTGCCGCCCATTTTTGCCTTGATGTGGCCTGGAATCTCAAGCGAGCCATCCTTTATGTCAATGTCGCGCGTGTTGCCCTCAAAGGTACCTTTCACCTTAACTGGATAACGGCTCGGGATAGCTTTGGTCACGCTTGCGAGTGACGGTAGGGCAGTGCCCAGTTCACGCAGGTCCACACTGGAGTTGGTCTTTAATTTCACACTTCCGTTGTGTCCGTCGCCTGAGAACATGCTCTGGTCGACGCGTCCGTCAATCTCGAAGCTGCTGTTCTTGGTCTTGAGCACAAAGTTCTCTGCCTGGATGTCCTGGCTGTTGACCTTGGCAGTGCCGTGAGCCTCGGTAATCTCAAGGCCGCTGCGCTCTTTGGCTGTGAGGTACTGCAACGGAACCATCACGATGGGGCCGCGGTTATAGAAGTCGTTCACGCCGAAGTTCAGATCGCTCACTTCGATGTAATCGGTGTCCAGGCCTCGGCCGGGGCGCTTGTCACGCAGTGCATAGATAGCGTGACCTCCGTTCAACCTCAGGCTGTCGCCTTTGATGGTCCACGGAATTGTGTCCTTGTGCGGGTCGTCTTTTTCGGGTGGAACTGGGTGCTCGCGGTTAAATCGGTCGGCCCATTCCTTTGATGGATAAACATACTTGCAGTCGACGCTGTCGATGCTCAAGTAGTTGACGTCAACACTGTGAGCACCGGTGTCAACAACTCCGTTTCGTAGCTCGGCTCGGGCTAGGTGAGTGGTGAGGTTGTCGATGGTTGGTACCATCTCCATTGTGTAGTCAACATCGTTTAGCGTCAGGTGCTTGGCAGCTATTAGCCAAGGCTTGCTCTTCTCGTCGCTCTCGGTGGAGTCAGGTTCCTCGATTTTCTTGTATGGGAACATTGCCAGATGCACTTTTCCGCCGGTGAGCTCGCCGTCGAGCACGTTGATTTTGTTGTTCTCGAGGTCAATGTCGGTGCCGGTGAATTTGCAGTGTCGTACATCGGCTCTGAGCACCATCGACGAGTCTTCGCTAACCATGCGGTATTTGCCTTCAACGAGTTCGGCGCCATCAATTTCAAAGCGTTTGTCAAACAGTGGTTTGAAAGCAACATCGGCAGTGAAATTCTTGGCAGCGACCATCGTGTCTCCTTTCTGGTCCAGTAGCACCATGTCGTCAAGACTCAAATCGAGTGGGAATTTTATCAGGATTCGACCTATGCTCAGGTCCATTCCAGTCTTTTCCTTCACATAGTGGCATGCAATATCCTTGGCTTTCTCTTGAACCCAAGGTATGTAAAGGGCAAAGGGCAGCAGAATGATAAGTAATATCAAGATGCCCAGTGTCCAAGACACTATTTTGCCAATCCTATGTGGTAAACGTTTTTTCAAGTCTTACTCGTTGTTAAACTGCAAGTTAGGGTGATAAATTGTGAGAGAAAAAACCACTAATCATGCAATTAAGCTACAAATTTATAAAAAAAAGATTGAAAACTGGAAATGTTTCCGTAGGAAACAACCATTTTTTCTTGATTTTTTTGACTTGAGAAATCGGGGATTGTGTTCGGGGATCGTGATGGGGGATCGTGATCGGGACTTTTGGTTATTAAGGACAATTGACTCACTTGACTCAGTTGACTCGGCTTTTTCTTAAGACAATTAAGGACAAAGTTTTTTTTCCACGAGACGTCGTCATCTAAGTCTTGCGACTTTTGGTTATTAAGGACAATTGACTCACTTGACTCAGCTGACTCAGCTTCTTTTTAAGACAATTGCGGACGGTTGACTCGGTTGACTCGGTTGACTCAAGTGACTCAGGTGACTCGATTTTATTTTAAAGTAATACTTTAAATAAACGATTGTAATTTATTGTAAATAATGTGCTTTATTGTTTTTAGATTATTGCTGGTGGGGTTGATGGTAGGTGGGTACTCATGATGCGCCAGGGTTTTGGGTAGAGGTTGTTGGCTCTGTTGCCGAGGTTGTTGACAAATCCGAGCGTAGCTCCATGGTGGGTGATGAGGACGTAGCCTCGCTGGCTGTCGATGTTTATGGATTCTCCACGAAGGTAGGCAATGGCAGTGGGGTAGTCGACCTCACATTTTGGGAAGGCCTCGCAGTTGATGAGTGGCGACATGGCAAGTTGGTGTGATGGTATCAGGTTTTTGCCTTTTATTGTTCCAAGTTCTATTCCAAAGTCTTTGATTACACGAATATTATTACCAAAAGCTTCAAGTAAATCTTTAATATCCTTATTTGTTGCTTTTATTACTCCGTTTTCCTCTTTAAGCTCAAAGTTGCCGCCGAGCCACCCTTGTGCCTGGGCAGGGATGATGCTCTGCTTTTTATTGTCACGCTTGCTGTGCTTGCTGCGAGAGGGGGCAGCTGGCATTGTTGCGGATATTCCGTTCTTGCGGAGCACGCACATGAAGAGTCCTTCACCCCTTGTGAGGTGCGGCATGAAGCGGTAGCAAGGAATGTCGCCGTGGAGCGAGCGTTTTATGTTCCATGCCTCGTTGACATCTACATCGACGAATGTCGCGCCCAGCTCGGTGGCGATGCGGCTGGCCATAGCCTCGTTCTCGTCAATATTGTAGGTGCAAGTGCTGTAGATGAGCAATCCGCCGGGCTTGAGAGCGTGCCACACATCGTTGATGATGGTCCACTGCCTCTCGGCGCACTGCTGAACGAGCGACGGACTCCACTGTGAAACAGCCTCCTCGTCCTTGCGGAACATGCCCTCGCCGCTGCAAGGCACATCGGCAGCAATGATGTCGAACATGTTTTCCATCATGCCCAGTTTCTTGGGCGTGTCGCAAGTGACCATGCAGTTGTGGGCTCCCCACTTGATAACGTTCTCGCGCAACACTTGTGCACGCTGCGGCATGATTTCGTTGGCTACAACAAAGCTGCCTGATGGCAACGCCTGCAATGCCGCTGTGGTCTTGCCTCCAGGGGCAGCGCAGAGGTCGAGATAGCGTACAGGTTGCTTTACTAATGACTTGATAACATGAGATATAAACATCGATGAGGCATCTTGCACATAATAGCTGCCGGCATGGAAATGCGGGTCGAAGGTGAACTGCGGCCTCTCGTTCAGGTAAGCTCCCATGTCGCACCATGGCACCTGCTCGAGCCCGGAAGGCACAGCAAAGCCTTTAGCGTCGTTAAACCTGAGGGAAACGACCGACTCGCCAGCCTCAATGGTTTGCATCAAGCGCGTTGCCTCGTCGGCAGGGAGGATTTTGTCAATCTGCTTCTTGAAATCGATGTTTAAATTCATAGTGCAAAGGTACGACAAATAAGTTAACAAGACAATTGGCGGGAGAGAATTTTCAAATTTGTAGGTTTAGATAAATAATAAATTAAATGTTATTTTATGTTTTGTGATTTTAAGAAATAAATGTAAATTTGTAGCTAATTTATAATCTTGAATAAATAGCAATGAGCGAAGTAAATATTTTCCTGCCTGCAGGCACGTTGCTCCATGGAGGCCAGTACCGCATAGAGTCGCATGTGGCGTCGGGAGGTTTTGGCAACACCTATCTCGCCACCGATGTGAACCTCAAGGCGAAGGTCGCAATCAAGGAGTTTTTTATTAAGACGATAAACCATCGCGAGGATGACAGCTGCACCGTGAGCGTGAGCAACAGCGCCAATGAGGAGATGTTCAATAGTCTGCGCGATAAATTTAAGAAAGAAGCGCAACGCATCTTCAAGATACAGCACAATAATGTTGTGAGAGTATTTGCGTTATTTGAGGAATATGGCACAGTCTACTACTCCATGGATTATATTGATGGAGAGTCATTAAACAGCCGTCTAAAGCGCGAGGGGGCGTTGCCCGAATCGCTCGTGCGCTCGGTCTTCTCCCAGATGCTTGATGCCCTCGACGTGGTGCACGGCGCGGGACTCTTGCACCTAGATATCAAGCCTCACAACATCATGCTCACTCCCGACGGCGTAGCGAAACTTATCGACTTCGGAGCCAGCAAGCATGCCAATCAGGCCGAGGCGACAACAATTACAGGCTTTGCCTTCACTCCCGAGTATGCACCGCCCGAACTTACCAATCAGGAGTATGACGAGATAGGTCCATGGACCGATATATATTCTCTGGGTATCACTCTCTATCGACTGCTTAGTGGCGCAGCCATCCCCAGCAAGCGCGAGATACGCGTCAAGGGCGCGGAGGCTTTCACCTATAGCCGTCCCGTGAGTGATGCGATGAAGCAGCTTATAGTGAGCATGACGCAAGGCGCAAGCGAGCGTCGCCCGCAGAGCATCGCACAACTGCGAGCACTTGCCGCTGGTCTTGAGAAAGAACCTGTTCCTGAACCTGTTGCTCAGCCTGAGGTGTTGCCCGATGAGAAAACGTTCAGCGTCGTTGATTCTACTAAAAAAGACAATGCCGCTGCTTCGGAAGTTAAGTCGCAAGTGAATGCCTCCATTTCGGAAAAGGAGCCTCTAGCTGCAGAAGATAAGACGGTCAACATAGCTGATTCAGCTAAAAAAGACCGTGCTGTTGCTTCGCAAGTAGTTACAACCAAGTCCGTTGACGAGCCGTCGGTTGCTGAAGAAAAGACGGTTTCTCTTTCTAAAGAGTCTCAAGAAGTGAGTTCTCCTGTTAAAGCCGAGAAAAAGCCAAGAGCCAAGTGGATAATAGCGGCATGCATAGTGGGGCTTGTTGCTATAGTGGGAGCTATTTGGCTGGCTAATAGTTCATCGTCATTATCATCGCCACAACTTGTAGATGTTCCTGGTAGCCAATCGTTTGAGGTTAATGGTGTGAAATTCACTATGGTACCGGTCAAGGGCGGCACATTTACTATGGGCGCTACTGCCGAGCAGGGAAATGAAGCAGAGAGTGAAGAGAACCCCTCACATCAAGTGACTGTGTCATCGTTCATGATTGGCCAGACCGAGGTGACTCAGGAGTTGTGGAAGGCTGTGATGGGGTGGAATCCAAGCAAATGGAATGGTCCCAAACTTCCTGTTGAGGAAGTTTCATGGGATCGTTGTCAGGAGTTTATCAAAGAGCTTAACGAGTTGACTGGCGAGAACTTCCGCCTGCCCACTGAGGCGGAGTGGGAGTATGCCGCCCGTGGCGGCGTCAAGAGTCTGGGTTACAAGTACAGCGGCAGCAACAACGTTGACGATGTGGCATGGTATAGCGTTAATAGCAATGTTAGTGGTATAGTCTTCGAAACTCACGATGTCGCCACTAAGCGACCAAATGAGCTTGGAATCTATGATATGAGCGGCAATGTATGGGAGTGGTGCCAGGACTGGTATGGAGAGAATTATTATAGTTCCTCACCTTCAAGCAACCCCACTGGTCCAGAATCGGGCTCTTACCGCGTGTGCCGCGGTGGCAGCGGGGACAACGACGCCGGGGGCTGCCGTATTGCGAGTCGCGGGAGATGCTCCAGCCGCGGCGGCAACCTGGGTTTGCGCCTTGCCCTATAGCTCACCCTTTTTAGTATAATTGTATGTTTATCAAAAAGTCTGACTTGGTCTGACAGTGTCCGACTGAGTCCGACCATCTCCACTCTGTACTCAACCCTCAGCACTATTATTATAAAAAATGCAAAAAATGGGGTAGTGTTGCGATTTATATAAGAATTAATGTGTAACTTCGTGAAGTTATTAACTTTTAAAAAAGAAATCGCGCAATGAAGAAGTTTTCTAAGATTATTTTAAGTGTTGCAATAGCAATATTCGCTTTTCCTAATTTGCAAGCCGAGCACTTGATAGTGATAGGCGCCAATGACACGCATAGCCAGATAGAGCCCGACAACGACGGGCTGGGAGGCTTGTATCGCCGCCGTGCTGCGATGGACCAGGTGCGCCGCAACAACAAGAACGTGATAGCTGTGCATGCCGGCGACGCCGTGCAGGGCACTCTCTACTTCTCGATGTTCAAGGGTGACGTGGAGTATGCCCTTATCGACAGCTTGGGCTATGACATGATTGTAATGGGCAATCATGAGTTTGACAACGGCATCAACGACCTCGCTGCGCACTACAAGAACATCAAGGCCGTGAAGCTGTCGGCAAACTATGACTTCAGCAACACTCCGCTTTGTGGCGTGATTCAACCCTATTGCATCCGCACCGTTGACGGCAAGAGAATAGGCTTCTTTGGCATCAATGTAGACCCTAAGGGACTTATCAGCGACGACAAATATGAAGGCATGCTTTATCTTGACAACGGCACAGTTGCCGAGGCTACCGCAAAATATCTGAAAGAGGTTCAGAAAGTGGACTTCACCATCATGGTTTCGCACATTGGTTACTATCCCGAGACCGTGGGCCAGGTGGGCGACTCTATCATAGCCACTAAATCTCACTACATTGACATGATTGTGGGCGGACACACCCACACACTGCTGCAACCTGGTGACCCACGCACTCAGGTGAGAAACGCCGACGGCAAGATTATCACCGTTGGCCAGAACGGAAAGAAAGGCAAATACATCTCTACCTATGATATCGACCTTGACGACTTCTCGGTAAAATATGACCTGATAAAGCTTGACGCATCGCTCGACAAGAAAGCTAACTATCCTGCCATGGAAGCATGGATGGCTCCTTACAAGTTCAAGGTGGACAGCGTTATGGACAATGTGCTGGGCACCTCGGCCAGAGCTATGGACGGTGGCGATTATGCATCGCAAAACTGGCTGTGTGACGCTGTAATGGAGATGCTGCCAAGCATAAGCAACATGAAACTCGATGGCGTGATTATGAACAAGGGAGGCATTCGCCAAAGCATGCCCAAGGGCAACGTGACCGAAGGCCTCATGCTGTCGATGTTCCCATTTGACAACCGCTTCATGGTAGTGGAGGTGAAAGGCAGCGACCTGCTCGAAGCCCTGCGCGTGATGGCAACCCGTGGCGGCGATGCAGTGAGCAAGGGCTTCAAGGTGGAATTTAAAGGCACTCAAGAGAATCCCGTCATCACATCGGCCAAACTCAACGGCAAGAAGATTGACCCCAATAAGACTTACCTGATAGGCACAATAGACTATCTTGCCAACGGCGGCGACCACATGGATGCCCTGGGCAAGGGAGCAAGACCATTTGTCGACACCGTGCCCTATGGCAACCACATGATAGAATATATCAAGATGCTCACCAAGCAAGGACGCGTGGTTGACGCTACCGACGATGTGAGAATGATTCACAAGAAATAAAGTATTTTAAAAGCAAATAATGAATACCAGACATTCACGACAATTCGTGCTGATGCTTGTTGCACTCTTGCTGGGAGTGCAACAAGCATTGGCTATTAGACCATCCATCTTGAACCGCGCCAATGCCGCGGCGATGGAAAAATGGGTGAACGAGACATACTCGAAGTTGACTCCCGACGAGCGCATAGCGCAAATCATGATTTTGCCTGTCAATCCTTCCAAGGAAGACGCAAAATGGACTGTGGAGTACTTTGTCAAGAACTTCAAGGTGGGCGGACTCATCTATGACGCAAGCAACATAGCCTCACAAGCCGAGCTCAACAACTACGCTCAGTCGCTAGCAGACATTCCGCTGATGATAGCGCTTGACGCCGAGTGGGGGCTCTCGATGAGGCTCGAAGACGCGCAAACCTTCCCGCGCAACCTGCTGCTGGGAGGCGTTGGCGACGAGAAGCTCATGTATGATTATGGTCGAGAGTTGGCTCGTGAATGCAGATTGCTGGGAGTGCATGTAAATTTCGCTCCTGTGCTGGATGTGCTTGACCGTGATGGTGGTGTGCTTGGCAACCGCTCCTTCGGCTACAGCCCCGATGTTGTGGCTCGCAACGGCGTTGCCTTTGCCAAGGGTCTTGAAGACGGCGGCGTGCTCTCGACAGCCAAGCATTTTCCCGGCCATGGCTCGACCGCTGCCGACTCGCACAAAGAGCTGCCGTTCATCGACAAGTCGATGCAGGAGATGAAGCTCTATGACCTGGTGCCGTTTGAGCAGTATGTGAATGCAGGTCTTGGCGGAATGCTCACCGCGCATATCGACGTGTCGTTCCTGGACGACGGCGTGATGCCATGCTCGCTATCGAAGCAATGTGTTGAGGGACTGTTGAAGACCGAGATGGGATTTGAGGGACTTATCTTTACCGATGCCCTCGACATGCAAGGCGCTCAGGCTGTTGAAGGCAGCCCCAGCGTGAACGCAATACTCGCCGGCAACGATGTGCTGCTCATGCCACACAATGTGGAGGCAAGCCTCGACTCGGTGAAAGCAGCCATCGACGATGGCCGCATCTCGTGGAACGACATCGAGGTGCGCTGCAAGAAGATGCTGCGCTACAAGTATGCCATGGGCATTATAAAGTATGGCAAAACTCCCATTAATGTAAAGACAGTAGCTAAACAAATCAACACCCAGCAAGCGCAAGACCTAAACAGGCGACTTGTTGAGGCTGCCATAACAGTGACAAGCAACGATAAGAAAATCCTGCCTCTGGCCGATGTCAAGAACAAAATGCCGGTGCTCACACTGGGACTGGGCAAGGCCGACAACTTGTTCCAGAAACGATGCGCCAACTATATGCCGACTTCGCCGTGTGTATCGACCTCGGCCCTGAAGAACGCCGAGAATGCCGACCGTGTGATTGTCGCCCTGTCGAGCAGCAGCTACGTTGACGACGCCCTCGCAGTAGCGCGCAAGTTCAAGCACACCGTAGTTGTTATACTCGATGGACCAGAGCGCCTGCAAGGCTATGCCGACCTGATTACAAGCTCGGATGTAGACGCGGTGGTGATTGGGTATGGCAGTGACGACGTGTGGCAGGACTATGCCGCACAGGCAATCTTTGGCGGCATTGACGTGAAAGGCCAGCTGCCCGTTAACATCAAGTTCAGAGACAACAAGGCTGTAGTGCACGCAGGACATGGGGTGAAATATAAATCCACACGACTGGGCTACACTCTGCCCGTGGAAGTGGGATTCAAGCCCAACATGCTGAGCAAGATTGACTCGGTGTGCAACTATGGCATTCAGCAGAAGGCATTCCCTGGCTGCCAAGTGCTAGTGGCAAGACACGGAAAGATTGTGTGCAATCGCTCTTATGGCGAGATAAACTTCAATTCGGGTGTTGCCGTGACCGATAACACGCTGTTTGGACTGGCATCCGTGTCAAAAGCAACTGGCACTATAAGCGGCATCATGAAGCTCGTTGACGATGGATTGATTAATCTTGACGAGCCCGCAAGCAAGTACATCGAGGGCTTGCGAGGCACCGACAAGAGCGCAGTGACTTTCAGGCAGCTCCTGTATCACGAAACAGGACTGCAGCCATCATTGAGCATGTGGAACATGATGTTTGACCCGGCTACCTACTCGGGCAAGCTCATCGCTAACAGCCCCACGAGTACCAATACCATCAAAATCATGGATGGAGCCTATGGCCACAAAGACGCGAAGCTGCGCACCGATATCCTCTCGGATCATCCGACCAAGGAGTTTAATATAGCAATCGCCGACGGCATATATGGCGGCAAGGTGACCTATGATTCAATTATGAACCGCATCTATCACTCTGAATTGAGGGCTAACCGCAAGTACTGCTACAGCTGCTTGAACTTTTGCCTGCTTGCCAACGCGTTGCAGAATGTGACCCGCAAAAGCCTTGACCGATATGTTGACGACAACATTTTTGCTCCAATCGGTGCCTATCACACTGTTTATCGTCCGTTGAACCGATTTGCTCCCGATGATATCGCCTATACCGAGGTTGACACCTACTTGCGCAAGCAACACATCCATGGATATGTCCACGATGAGCTGGCGGCATTCTCGGGCGGCGTTCAAGGCAACGCAGGACTTTTCTCTAATGCCAATGACCTGGCCAAGGTGTTCCAGATGTGGCTCAACGGCGGACAGTATGGAGGAAAACAGTATTACAAGGAATCTACAATCAAAACTTTCATGACTTCGAAAAGCCCTAACTCTCACCGTGGACTGGGCTTTGACAAGCCAAATAAGAGTAATCCTAAATCGTCAAACACTTGTGCCGAAGCGCCGGCTCAGGTGATAGGACACACAGGATTCACGGGCACTTGCTTCTGGGTAGACCCCAAGAACGACATGATTTACATCTTCTTGAGCAACCGCGTGTGCCCAACCCGTGACAACGCTGCCAACAGGCGCGTGTCGCCACGTGATAACATTCAGTCAATTATCTATAAGTCAATTGTGAAATAACAAAATCCATGAAGAAGTTTTTATTTGTTTCGGCTTTGGCCTTCAGTGTGATGATGATGTCGTGCTCCGAAGGCTATAAAATCAATGTGAACTTTGGAGACCACATCTTCGACGGCAAGATGGCCTATCTCACCAACTATGATAGTGGCGACACAATCGACAGCATGAGGGTGAGCGAGAAGCACCTGCTGCTCAAGGGTGATGTCGACACCGCATTCTTTGCCCGGCTCATAGTGGATGGCAACAGAGCGCCTCTCATTGTGGAGCCAGGCGAGGTGAGTGTGGAATGGAGCGAGAAAATTGTGACCCGCGGCACTCCGCTTAACGAGAAGTTGAATCGCGTGAACGATGAGATGGACAAGCTTGAAGGTGAGTGGGACAAGATAAAACAGGACCTCGACAGTCAAGCAATAACTGAAGAAGATGCCGAAAAACGCAACGAAGAGCTCGAGAAAAAGCAAATAGACATTCTTTACAAGTGCTATCAGGAGAATAAAGATAATGCCTTGGGAGTGTGGGCGTTTACCAACTATTTGAACTATAACTCGTTCAGTACTGCCGAGATTGAGAAAGCATTGAGCCAGGCTCCTGCTGGATATCGCAACTACAAGCGCATCAAGAAGGCGATGAGCGACGCTCAGGCCAAGGAGAAGACTGCCGAGGGAAACAACTTTGTAGATTTTGAGATGAAATCGCCTGAAGGAAAGGTAGAGAAACTGTCGCAGTTTGTGGGTCAAGACGGCAACTATACGCTCGTAGACTTCTGGGCAAGCTGGTGCGGACCATGCCGAAAGGAAATTAAAGGAGCTCTCACTGAGCTTTACGGCAAATACAACGGCAAGGGCCTGCAAGTAATAGGTGTGGCGGTTTGGGATAATCCGCAAGACACCAAGGCAGCAATCGAGCAGCTCTCAATTCCCTGGCACGTGATGATGGGCGACCATTATATGACTGAGCCAACCGATATGTATGGCATTTCCGGCATACCTCACATCATGCTCATTGACGACAAGGGGAAAATCGTGATGCGTGGGTTAAATGGCAAGGAGTTGATTGATGCCGTAGACAAGGCAATGGCGCAAAAATGAGTTTTTTGAGTTAAAGATAGATAATAATGACCTGATATTGTTTGCAGTATTGGGTTAATTGTGTAATTTTGCGCTTGATTTTGAAAAAACGATTAAAAATCAATTTAAATACACAAGAATAAAGTAAAACGAAATGAAAAAAATCATCAACATTTTTACTGTCTTTCTGGCGTTTGTCACATCGTCATGCGCTTTGATGAACCACACTACTGCCGGAGGGATTTGTACTTGCACTTGCGAGGCATGTTTGAGTTGCAAAGTGCATCACCATGTGCTAACTCCTGAACAGCAGGCAAAGCTAGATTCGGTGAACGCTGTGAAAACTGCAGAGGAAGCTAAGAGGAAAGCAGAGATGGATTCGCTGCTTAATATGGATTACTCACTCAAGAAGTATGACTATGACGTAGAGGTTAAGCCTTATACATGGGATGAGGTTGAAGAGTTTGATGTTGAGATTGACTCAATAACTCCATTGTTCAGAGCTTCAAACATTGATAATGGTGTGAAGTTTGTGAACAAGAATGCCAACACCAGCATCAAGAAGACCGGTGTGCATCTGTATTTCACTACTTTGGACGGCGCTCCCGACCTGATGCACCTTGTGGTAAACTTTTATGCCGATGACAGCGTAAATTTCTACAAGTTGATTCTTTATGCCGATAACTTCACCTTTGAATATACCCCAACCAACATTAATCGCACTCGCGACGGCATATTCTTTGTGGAGAACTTTGATAATGTAGTTGACGAGAATAATAAGGACTTTGTTGCTGCTCTGGCAAAATGTGAAGTAGCTAACCTTATTCTCGTGAGCGATGGAGGTGTGAGCCACCGTCTTGTGTTGAAACGCGATCAGCTCAATCAGTTTAGAGCTACCTATCAGTTCTATCGTTTGCTTGGTGGAAATTTCCAGTCAATACAACAAGCAGAACCTGTTGTTGATTAAGATTAGAATAAAAGCACAAAAAAGAGGATGTGAACTTGAGTCACACCCTCTTTTTTTGTTTTGATAAACCTCAAAAATCTTTTTTAGATCAAAGTAACCTCAATCTGCTTGCCTTCTTCATCTGAAGCAACGTTAACTTTACCTTCGCGGGCGAGCCAACCGATAGCAGCAAAGATTTCTTTCTCTTTGAGTTTAGTTACTTTCTTCAAACCTTTCATGTCCTGGGTTCCTTCAGCATCGTTCAGTGAGTTCCAAACGGCACCAGCCCAAAGACCAATTGTTTCAACGTTCATAATAAATTAATTTATGTAAAACTTCGTGTTTGTTAAAAACAGTGCAAAATTATATGTTTTATAACATATAACCAACAATTTGCATCAAGTAATTAATAATTATCGTCTGCAATCGTTTTACATTACTTATTTGGGTTTCTCAATATTATTCTTTAATTTTGTGCCAAATTTTAGGATTGACCTTCATGCAACAAGGATTGGTAATAAAGAATACTGGCAGTTGGTACATTGTGCGCACAGCCGATGGTACCGAGCGTAACTGCAAAATCAAGGGAAACCTGCGACTGAAAGGTTTCCGTTGCACTAATCCTGTGGCGGTGGGCGACAACGTGGAGATTGAGGTCAAGGAGGATGGCACAGCGTTCATCCGCTCAATATTGCCGCGCCGCAATTACATAATTCGGCGTGCGAGTAATCTCTCGCGCGAGTTCCAGATTCTTGCTGCCAACCTTGATATGGCTGTGCTGGTGGTCACGCTCGTGAATCCAGAGACAAGTACCGTTTTCATCGACCGCTTCCTTGCAACAGCCGAGGCTTATAACGTGCCAGTGACAATTGTCTTCAATAAGATAGACTTGCTCACCGAGCCCGAGGACCGCGAGCTGCTAGAGGCTGTTATTTATTTATATCGGAGTATTGGCTACACAGTAGTTCCCATGTCGGTTATGACAGGCGAGGGGCTGGACTTGCTACGCGATGAATTGCGAGGAAAGACGGCATTGTTCAGCGGAAACTCGGGAGTAGGGAAGAGCTCTATCATCAATCTGCTGGTGCCAGATGCACGGCTAAAGGTGGGCGATATCTCGGAGGTGCATCACACGGGCATGCACACCACCACCTTCAGCGAGATGCTCGACATACCTGGCGACAACGCTGGCCACATTATCGACACTCCGGGAGTGAAGGGGTTTGGTACTATCGATTTTGAAAAGAGCGAGATTGCTCACTATTTTCCTGAGATTTTCAAGGTTTCTAAAGACTGTCGTTATAACAACTGCACCCATACTCACGAGCCTGGCTGCGCAGTGCTTGCCGCCGTTGAGCAGAGCCTAATTAGCCAATCGCGCTACAACAGTTACCTGAGCATCATGGAAGACTCAGACCCTGATAAATATCGCAAGCCTTATTGATAATGCACAATGCACTATCTGGGATACGTCTTGAATTATTTGATAGATTGAAGTGAAATGGAAAAAGCGGTAGAACGCTCCACGTGTGAGATTCTACCGCTTGTGCTTTTGTATACCACTTTGATTTGGTGTTTAAGGCTCCCATTTATCGTATTTGGTGCCGCACTTCTCGCAGATGTAGCCTGAGGAGTACTGGATATAGCTACCATTGCCATTGCATAGTTTACACACCTCGCCGCCATAAACCTTATTTCCCTTGCAAAGCGTGCAAGTCACTGTGGTTGCAAATGCTTTGGCACTGTATTTAAGGCTGCCGCCGCATGTGCATTTGCCAGCCTCGCGTTCAGCAGAAGCAAGAGGAATTTCGGGCACAACTTGAGCCATGTCGATTGAGCAGGTGCAGGCTTCAATGCAGGTGCAATCTGAGCCACATGAACATTGGGTGGTGTTGTATGCCTCACTATGGAAAGCAAACAAAGTGCATAGTAATGCCAAGATTTTTGTTGCCATAAGTATTTTTTTTAAGGATTAATATATATCATACAGTTGCAAAGATATATTGTAACTTTTTAATTGTCAAGAAATTTGTTGCTTTTTTACTAATTGGTAGCTAAAAACTATTATAAAAAGGGGGTGGAGCTTAAACTGTTGTGCAATAACCTGTAAAACGATAATGTGAGAGAATGAAAAAGCGGTAGAACGCTCATTGCGAGGTTCTACCGCTTGTTAATTTAATAAGGTGTAATCCTTATTTGCCTTCAACGGCTGCCTGAGCGGCTGCTAACGGATGCTGATAATCAGCTACTTACAGGTTTAGTGTAAAGTACTGGCATCTCTTTTTAGACTCATTCTGCCCATTCTGCTCATTTTGAGTGTGATTTTACAGCAGAATTATCTTGTTTATGTCATATCTTCAAATTTTAGTTTTACACTAAATTACACGATTTAATCATGCAATCACTTTTGCTCATTCTGCCCATTCGGCTCATTTTGTTTACAAATATACAAAAATCTTTGGATTCAGACTCGTTTTGCCTATTTTTCGTGCAGAA
>JAFSPZ010000024.1 GCA_017451225.1 Muribaculaceae bacterium
GGAGCAGACGGTGGTCGACACGCTGCGCAAGCAGGGCGACTTGCACATCAACGACCTCGCCGGCTTGATGGCGTTGCCCATCTACCGCCTTATGGCTATTCTGGTAGAACTCGACACTAAGGGAGTGATTGCAACCCTTCCGGGATGCCGCTACTCACTCAAGTAATCTCTGGATGATGGCCTCGAAGAGGTCAAAAGGCTCGAAGAGCCGCTTCAATAGTAACACCATGCAAGAGCATCGAAGATGCTCGCAGCTTGGTGATAATGACCAACTTATAAATGTGCCTCGAAGAGGAACTTCAACAGCGTCATTGCATTTTTTCTCTGTATTCAATACTATCTTGGGAGTTTTGCAACAGCCTCCCCATGTTTTATCAGACAACAATGTTTTTTTAATGTTGTTTTCACTTGGCATTAACTACTAATTTTGCAACGTCACTATTTAGTGCAAGAGATCTTTGACATAATTGTTTTCATTAGTGTCCGATAAAAGTTATGTTAAGCATTAACAGGGGAAATATTCAAACAAGTCTTCGACTTGGCAATGTGCGAAACACATTATGCGCTTCAGTTCGAAGAACTGGGGCGCACTGTGTGATTGATGACAATAACTAACGTGCACGTCGACAGATGTGCAGTAGTGGTAGCACAATTGGCTGGCATTAGAAGACGGGTTCAAACGACTTGTCGAGCGCAACTGCATCACCGAGGCTGTTGCAAAAGTCCGAAGATAGAAGAAACTCCCCCTCTAAGATAACGTGAGTTTGACGAATTTATCATTTGAAAATCATTGCGTTAGCAGCTCCCCCTCTAAGTTAGAGGGGGGTATGTCTACACATTTGATAGCAATCATACTCCTGTGGGAGGCTGTTGCAAAACTGCGAAGATAGGCGAAACTCCCCCTCTAAGTTAGAGGGGGCTGGGGGAGTATGAAAATATTGTCATTGCTTTATGTCATTGATCGCCAGCTTATTCCGAGCTTCATGCTCCTCCGCCCTTCGGGCACCTCCTCTATTTAGAGGAGGAGTTTTTGTCCTCAAAAGAACCGTCCCTTTGAGGACACTCTACCAAAAAAGACCAGCTTCCATCATGGTCCATAAAGTGATGTTCCACTCGCAAAATGCGGTGTGAGATAAGGAATTTATTCAGCTCTACCTCGCAGGGCTCGGCATTAATGGGTGAAATTGTAAATGTCTTGATTTGCATTGTTTTTGTGGTTGGCCCTCGCTAACGCTCGGGCAATAAAATGTATCGCCTGACGAAATAGCCTGAAAGAGATTTTGCTCCTTTTTTCAGCTCGGCTACGCACGAGCTTTTTTCGGGCAAAATCTCTTTCAAGCTCGTTTTTTTTTGACAGAGGAAACTATAGAGCAAGTCGCAAGCCGAGGATGCTGTAGCGGCTGTCGGGCGAGACGTCGCCCCGGCCCGCCAAACGGCAGCTCCACGCAAAGTCGTCCCAGCCGCCACCACGGAACACGCGGATAGAGCCCGAAGAAGGTCCTGTTGGGTCAACCGATTGTGAGGAACTGTAATAGCTGTCATTATACCAGTCCTGGCACCATTCCCACACGTTACCGCTCATGTCATAAAGGCCAAGCTCATTAGCTTGCTTTGTGGCTACTGATTGAGTTCCATAGCCACTTGTACCACTCGATTGTGACGGGATGTTATCCCAATACCATGCCACTTCGCCAAGGGTGTTGCTACCGCTATACTTGTAGCCACGGCTATTGTTGCCACCACGAGCAGCAAATTCCCACTCTGCCTCGGTGGGGAGGCGGAATTTCTTGCCAGTGATTGCGTTCAACTTTACAAAGAAATCCTGACAGTCGTTCCATGAAACATACTCGACAGGTCGTTTCAAATTGGTGCCATAACTGTTTCCATAGTAATAGCTCGGGTTGCTGCCCATCACCGCTTGCCACAGCTCTTGTGTAACCTCGGTTTGACCTATGGCAAAGCTGCTCAGTGTAACCTGGTGCCGTGGTCGTTCATCGCTATATGCTTCTGAGTCGCCATCAGCAGCTCCCATCATGAATGTGCCGCCTTCTACACCTACCATCGTAAACGACACTCCGTTAACAGTGAATGTCTGGGTCTCCACATCTGCTGCTCCATGCTCATCGAACTTGAGCGACAAATCATAATAGAAACTGTGCTCATGTAATCCCAAAATACCAAGTATTATATCGCCTGATTTTTCTACGGCCTTAACATATTTGTTCCAATTCTTTGATATTTCCTTAAGTGCGTCCTCC
>JAFSPZ010000025.1 GCA_017451225.1 Muribaculaceae bacterium
AAGTTCCGGAGCATAAACTACCATATATTGTGCCCACTGAGCTGGGCACAACGAGCCTGCTATATTTGCCATCGCCAAATGCCTTGGTTCCAATCAATGTGATGCCGTAGGGCAATGAGATAGTTCCTGACAGTGACGACGATCTGAAGGCATAGGCCATGATAGACTTCAGATTGTGGGTAAAGGCATAGCTGGTAATTGCTTGGTTTTCGAAAGCCGAGACACCGATAGTGTCGATGTTGACACAGCCTGTGACTGTAAAGTTGGTGGTGCGATTGCTGAAGGCTTGCTCGCCAATTTTGTTTACAACATAGTCATTACCACCAATGGTGATACTGGCAGGAATGGTTATTGTGGAGGGCGCATCATCATTGCTTGTGATGCCGTTGCACACCAGGCGCGCGCGGCCACTGTAGGTGATGCCATCGGCACCTGTCACAGTGCTGTTACTGGTCACCGAGTAGCACAACGTGGCGGTGCTGTTTGGATAGTCATAAGCCTGACGACCATTAGGGTTGACATTATTAAAGCCAGTCCATCCTGCACTGGCATAAGTGCTCGCTTTATCGTAGGGAACATACAGGTTCATATTACTATTGTTACCAAAATAGCTGCTTGCCGTGACGGTGGGCGGATTGTTCATGTTACAGTAAATCCAGTTGTTGCTCTTGGTACCATAGAACACACGATCGTTGCTCAAGCTGACAACCGAGCTTGGGATGCGCACATAGTCCAGCAAGGTGGTATTATAAAAGGCTCCATTTTTAATTGAAGTAACGCCATAAGGCAACATGGCGTGTGTGATTTTTTTACAGTTGCAGTGACTCCAGTCCCACACGGTTTTCAGGCTGGAGGGGTAACTCATCTGTCCCTCTTTAGCGTTGGGGACCTTAATCAAAGTGGTCTTGCTGTAGTTGTACAAGCAGCCATCGTAGATTGAGAATTTTGTGCTTCCTGATGCCAACTTAAATTCTTCAAGCGAATCAAAATGCAAGAATGAAATAGAGCTGTAATTAAAGTTAGATTTTGGCAATATCAGTTCTGTCACATTTTGGATTCCCATGTTTTTCTCCTGAGAGCCAAAATACTTGAGATTGGACACGTTGGTCAAATCGATGCTGGTGAGCGTGCTCTGATCTCGGAAGGCATTGGTGCCAATAGTGTCGATAGAGATTTTAAATCCTCCGTCGTTATAGTAGCTTTGAGTAGGCATATAATTTGTGTCGCCGAGAAATCCAGTAAGCGTGGCACTGCGCACTGCGCTAGCGCCATAACTGTCGGGCCAGCCTATACAATAAGCGCCTTTGTCTTCCGAACTATAATAGTCAAAGGCCCTATTAGAATACTCAACGTAGGCAAAACCTGAAAAGGCGGCTATAGCTTTATAATCCGCCGGTGTTTTTAGCGACTGAAAAGGTATATAAAACGTCATCAAACTATTATTGGGAAATGCAGAGGAAGATATTGATCCCTGCGGGAAGCTGAACCCAGCATAGTAAACACTTTTCAAAGAGGTGCACCCTTGAAATGCGTTGTCCAGCACGGTCTTCAAGGAACTTGGAAGCCGCACAAAGCTCATGCTTGTGCATCCTTTAAAGGCACTAGTCTCAATGAAACCTACGCCAAAGCGTATATTCACACTCTTTATGTTGCTCGCGTTTTCAAACGAGTATGCATCCACACCTAACACACGATAGGAGGAACCATTGTTGCTAACCACCGATGGTATGGTGACAGCTAGATTTGACTGGCCTTGTGCCGCTGTGGTGAGACCTGTACAATAGGCAAATCCGCCATAGATTTTATACTTGAGCTCTCCCACCGAGAATTCCTGTGCCACGCTGCCCAATGCCGTGAGTACCATGAGAATGACAGCAAAGATTTTGAGTAGTTTTGTTTTCATAATGACATATGTTAAGTTAGTAAATTGATTCCGAATCACATCAAAAAAAGCTTGTTTACAAATCAACAATAAATGACATTTATCCGCTTACAAATATATTATATCTCCGTCAATAAAACAAGTGAATCGCAAGAAAAAAGAGTGTTTTTCTTGCGATTCTTTTAAATAATGTGAAGATTAGTACTATACGGTAAGAATTTCTTTCTCCTTAGCGGCAAATACTTCATCTATTTTCTTTAAGAATTTGTCATGGAGCTTCTGCACTTGCTCTTCACCATCCTTCTGTGCATCCTCGGGCATTCCGTCCTTAACGGCTTTCTTGAGACCTTCAATCATCTCGCGGCGTGCGTTGCGCACACTCACTTTAGCCTTCTCGGTCTCGGCTTTGGCGTCCTTCACAAGCTGCTTGCGGCGTTCCTCGGTCAATGGAGGGAAGTTGAGGCGGATGATTTCACCGTTGTTCTCAGGGGTAATGCCGATGTTTGAATCGAGAATTGCCTTCTCAATAACCTTAATCATAGGTTTTTCCCATGGAGTGATGGTTATGCTGCGAGCATCGGGAACTGCAACGTTGGCCACATTAGCAATTGGCATCATTGAGCCATAATACTCAACCTTCACTGGATCGAGGATTTTAGGATTGGCCTTGCCGGCGCGCACGCGCGACAGGGTCTCGTCGAGATAAGCTACAGCCTCGTTCATTTTCTTCTCGGCTGCATCAAGAAATGTTTTTACGTCTGCCATAATAGTATATTTTTAAGTTAATAATTTCATATTATTTAAAAAACGTCACGAAAATATACATTTTTTGCCACCACTGCAAGAAAAATGCCAAAAAATTGAAAAAGTCCTTCTAGTTTAGTGGCAATCACTTCAATGTTTCACAGGTTCCATATGCAAGGTGATGTGTGTTTCATCTCCAAAACGTTCCTTGAGCTTCTTCTCTACCTGGCTGGTGATATTATGCACATCACAAAGCGGCATGTTACCGTCCATGCGAATGTGAGCCTCGATTGCGATGCGATTTCCAATGCGCCTTGTTCGGAGGTTGTGAGGCTCGCTAATCTCTGGGAATGAAGTGATGATATCTTCAATTTCACGCTCCGTTTCTTGAGGCAACGAGCCCTCAGTGAGTTCCCCTATGCTTGTTCTCAGTAATCCCACTGCCACTTTAACAAGGAACAATCCCACGACAATCGAAGCAATAGGATCCAGTACAGTCCATCGGTCTCCAAGCAAGATAGAACCGCCAATGCCTATTGCAGCTGCTATCGACGACAACGCATCACTGCGATGATGCCATGCATTGGCCACAACTGCTTGCGAATTAAGTTTTTTGCCTTTAAATGCGGTATATTGATAAAGGATCTCCTTGACAACTATCGACAATAATGCTGCCCACAATGCCAGCTGCCCTGGTGCTTTAAGATTAGCACCATCAGCCCAATCAATGAGAGCCATCACTCCCGATACTATAATTCCTACTGCCGCCGCAATCAATGCCAAACCAATGAAAAATGTGGCAATCGTTTCAAATTTGCCGTGTCCGTAGTCGTGAGAACGATCTTGCGGTTTTGCACTCACACTCACAAACACCAGCACAATGATATCGGTGACGAAATCCGACAGTGAGTGAACGGCATCGGCTATCATTGCCGAACTATGCCCCAGAATACCGGCGATGAATTTAAAAATCATCAGCGCAATATTTCCTGCACTTCCCACTAGGGTAACTTTCTGTATTTCTCTTTCTCGTGTCATGAAAAGTATTGAATTACACTGAAAGCTAAAAACAATTATTTGAAAGTAAGAATCGAGCAATTCTCAATTATCAACTGCTGGGCAGCTTGCTGGAGCTTGGCTGGAGTGACGCTGAGAATGCAGTCTATGTTTTCCTGCAGCGTGCTCACAGAGTTATAATAAAGTAGCCCACGTCCGGCAGCCATAGCCGAAACCTCGGCGCTGTCGCTTGCAACCAGCATCTGTCCGCAGTATTGCCGTTTGTAAGCATCAAGCCGTCGCTCAGACATTGGCGCCTGTGCCAGCGAGTCGATGGTGTTGGCGATGAGACGCAATGCTTTCTTGAGCTTCTCGTGCTCACAGCCCAAATAAATTTGTATCATGCCGCAGTCGGTGAACGTTACAAGCGACGACTCGACGGTATATACCAAGCCTCGCCTCTCGCGCAAACTAACATTCAATAGCGAGTTCATACCCGGTCCACCCAAAATGTTATTGAGCAAAGCAAAGGCAAAGCGCTGGTCATCATACATGCCAGGAACCCTTGCGCCCACGATGGTGTGGGACTGGTGCAACCCCAAGTCCACTACCTTGCGCTGAGGCTCAATTGCGACAGGCGCTTTGCGCTTGATACCCTGCTTGGCGTGAGAAAGGATGCCGAAATATCGCTCGGCAAGGCGGAACACCTTGCTGGCTGGCGTGCTACCAAGAGAGAAAAACACCATGTTGCTGGGCACATACAGACGCTTGAGCCAGTCAAGGCAATGTCCCGAGGTGAGCAACCGCAGGTCTTTCTCCTCACCCAAAATATTGTGACCCAACTGACTATCTGCGAGCAGCATATCCTCAAAGTCGTCATAGACCGCTTCGCTGGGAGCATCACGATAGCTCGCCACTTCCTCGAGCACCACATCGAGCTCTGTCGAGAGTTCATGATCGGGGAACACCGAGTTTTCGACAAGGTCGGCTATCAGCTCCATGGCACGTTCTAGATGCTCCACTGGGAAAATACAGTAGAGCATAGTGCTTTCCTTTGTTGTATAGGCATTTAATTCTCCTCCCACTTGCTCCATGCGGTTGTTGATACGAGTGGATGAGCGGCGCTTAGTCCCTTTGAAAATCGTGTGCTCAACAAAGTGAGCCAATCCATATTGCCCATCCAGCTCATCACGGCTGCCAGCATTCACAGCAAGTCCACACCAAGCCACTGGCGAGTTGCGCTGCACGTGCACCATGCGTAAGCCGTTAGCTAACGTGTTGAGGGTTATAATTTCGTTGTTATTCATCTATAATAGTTAAAGGAGATATATGAGTTACAGGAAGCAAAGGAGGTGAAGATGGTTCTATCCTCGATCCTCGCACCAGAGGCGCTTACATTCTAGTATCGACGTGGATTATGTTCTGGACGAACATGAGGTCGCGAATCTCGCTGCGCTCTATTTCCATATCGTCATAACGCTTGTTCTCGCTTCGCAGGATTACCATTGAGGGATCGTCATGGCGACGGATGTACTTGACAAGGCGGTAATCATCAAGGATAACGACATAAATCTGCCCCCAGAAAATTTGACGCAGATTGCTTAGTTCGCGCACAGCAATGTAGTCGCCATTGCGGATGACGGGGCTCATTGAGTCACCGCTCACACGAACTATGCGGCACTGATTGCTGGTCATGTCGGGGAGGTCGACGAAACCCACTATCTGGTCGTCGGTAAACATGCGTGCCTGCGGTTGATAGCCAGCTGTCACATCGATGTCGTAGACCGGTGTTCCACGCTTAGCCACAACCGCGCTTGGCTGCGTTATGATGCGCGATTCGGGTACAGTGACCAATTGCTGCGGTTGCTGCTTGGCAAAGGGCAAATCCTCGCCAGTCTCGAGCCATTGTTTCGAGACACCCAGATTTACCACAATTTTGTTGATTAGCGCCTCGCTCATCGCCAGACGGCCATTGAGATACTTCGACAAATTGGAAGTGTCGATATCAATCTTTTGAGCAAAATCCACCTGACGGTAGTTTAACTCCTTCATCAAGAACTTAATACGTTCGGCTATTGCGTTATTGTCCATAGTAATGCCTTTATTTTGTGGCAAAATTACCACAAAATTGGCAATTTACCAAACATTCTTCTTTTTTTTCAGACTCTGAACGACAAAAATATTTGAGTTAGATACCGCTTTATTAAATACAATTGAGACCGTAGCTTTTTTAAGTTCTCATTTAGTAAATTTATAGGTGGCCTTTATTGATTCGGGGTTACAGCCTGGGTAGCCTTCATCGTTGGTGATGGTTGCTGTGCCATCTCCGTTAATGTCAATAGTGAATGTGTTGGGTACAATCCAGTTGGTCCAATATAGTCGCAGCGCTAAGGTCTTGTTGTTTATCCATGCGTAGTTCCCCGCTGTAGTGTAATCGCCATGCAATCCATCTATTTTCTTGACATTGACGGCTTTCACGGCATTGTTATAGGGGGGCACATGTGTAGTGGCTTGCTGAGCCCAGCCATTGTACATGAATGGATAGTTCTCCACCTCGCCATTGGTGTGCGTGAGTGTCATGTTGCACATTTCGCCATTAAATTTCAACTGCACAGTCTTGTAGTTGCGTGCGTTGGGGCCTAGCGTGAATGTGTAATCATCATTACCCTTCTCCCCCTTCAATAGTGTAAGTGACAGCTTCTCGAGCTTCTCGTCGAGCAACTTTTGTTTCTCTTCTACACATAAGATTGGCGTATCCCGCATGCCGGCAATCAAGTGGTCCCATATGCAAGCGAGTTCCTTGCCAGTGTTGCTCGAAACACCTGTAATAACCACCACAAGGTCATATTTAGGCGACATTACGATAAACTGGCCATAAGCTCCATCGGCCCTGAATGCATCGGGCTGCAAGCAACGCCACATTTGGTAGCAGTAGCCCTGATTAGTATCGGTTTGACGTTTACCAGGCTTGCTGTAGTTAGTATGCTTCTGGGATGCCTCATCGATCCAGTGTGCCGACACCAGTTGCTTTCCTTCCCACTTGCCATGGTTCATGATGCAGATGCCAGTTTTAGCCATCGACTCAGCAGTAAGTCTGAGCCCCCAGCCACCCACGTTGACACCATCGGGACTCTCTTCCCAGTCGGCCTCATAGATTCCTAGCGGATGGAAGAAACGTTCATTGAGAAACTCCAGCAATTTCTTGCCCGTTATGCGTTGCACAATTGCCGAGAGTATAAATGTACACATAGAGTCATACTGGAATTTGCCTAGTTTTGTGACAGGCTGTGCGAGCCAAATGCGCGCCCAGTCATCACCATCTTGTCGAAGTTCTAGTGACGGTTTGATTCCTGCAGTCATCGTGAGCAAGTGCTTCACAGTCATTTTTTTTAGTGCTGGGCTCTTAATCTTTGGAGCTTTGTCGGGCAATAGGTCAATGACTTTGTCATTAACAGTGAGTTTGCCGTCATCTACAAGCATCCCTATGGCGAGCATAGTAAACGTCTTGCTACAAGAATATAGCGTGTGCAGGTCATCTTTCTTGAATGGCGCGGGATGGGCCTCGGCAATCACCTTGCCGTGGCGCACCACCATTACGTGATGTATGTCGGTTTGAGGCACGGCCATGAGAGCATCGAAAAACAATTCCACATCATGGTGCCAAACTTTCTCCTGCGCTGGCGTACTGCGTGGCAACTCAGTATTTTTTATGGGCTTCTCGTCTTCAGTTTTTGATTGTTGACTCGATGCAACGCAACTCACACTAGTTGCTAGGAGCATTATTATCAGTAACGTACTCTTTACTATTTTCATCTTAAAGGTGCTTATTTCTAACATTATTAATAACGCATTATGTGATATAATAATTGCATTGCTTACCTACATAAAAAACCTACGCCCGCTTTTCAAACAAAGCAGACGCAGACAACTAAAAAGGAATGTATTAATTACGATGGTTATATAATGATGAATGTTTTGCGTTTTTGCAATGCAAATATACCATGTTTTTGCCATTAAAACAAAAATGAAAAAGAATGAAACGTCTAATTTAATTCTTATTAACGTATTTTTAATTAAGTGCTCAATTATTAAACACTTTTTTCGAAAAATATTAGTCCATTTTGGTCCATTTCACACAAATTTACAGCCACCCACCTACTAGAAACTGCTAGAACCACAAGAAGAAATGCTCACAATTGAGTTTCTTCCTTGCAACTATAACAGCAGTCTTCTCATTGGTAAAGGATTGACCATGAACCATTTCGGTCTTTAGGAATCGCCATAGATTTTTTACGTTGTCACTGCGGTCGATGTTGCGAATAACAAGCACACACTCGCTGGCAAGCATTGAACCGAGCATTTTCTTTAGTGGCTCCAGATCCTCTGACCGAGGGATTGAATTGACAATGATAAAAGGGCTGGTGCCATCATTGAGTGCTGCAGCATAGTCGCCAGTTGCCACATTAAGCTCGTTATAACATTCAACTCTGTCAAGATAAGGAGCCAGTACCTGTGCAACAACTGGATAGTCGCCTATATTCGGGTCGTAAAGCCACATCCGACTCGATCGAGACAAGTTGAGAACGCTTGACGCCGTCAACCCATAGCAAGACCCCACTTGCATCACATAAGGCGGATTGAAGAAGTTGGCAATGCGGAAAATCATTTTCAGGTCTTTTACCGATATTACCCGCGGATGTTTTTTTACACCTTTGATAGAACCCACTACCAACTGCCTCAAGAAATCAAATTCCTCATAGCAGTAGTATGGCGACTTCTCCCTCAAGACAAAGCGCACAAAGTTGAAAGCAAAGGGCGAATGAATGCCATGCCCTTTGCTACGATGATGCCGGCTAATTGCCGTGCGGTATCTTTTAATTCTTCCCACGCAAAAAGTAGTTAAAGGAATTCAAGGAGTCATAGTAGATAAAGATTTTCCTCTTTTCTCTTGTGCTCCGTTCCTTCGTTTTTCACTTCTTGACTTTTGTTTGCTCACCTTCATCCATGTTTTTTTCTTCTGCAGGGTCTTCTTCTTTATTCTTGAAGCCCTTGTAGATTCCCCAGCCCAAAGCAGCAAGGATGAGCAACAGGATGATATAAACCGAGGTCTTAGCCATGCTCTCGGTCTTGTGAACCTCTTGTGGGTCAAAAGTGAAGACAATTGTATGGTCACCTGCGGGCAGCTGCATGGCTCGCAGCACATAGTTCACGCGACCTATCTTGGCTTCCTTGCCGTCGATGGTAGCTTTCCATCCCCATGGGAAGTAAATCTCACTGAACACAGCCAGGCCGCCATTTGCGCTATGAGCTTTATAGGTAAGCTTGTTTGGAGCGTAATCAGTCTCATAGATGGTATCGCCTTGCTGCTTGGACTTGGCCTGGCCCAAGTCGGCTTTGAACTTAGCGTCGGCGACAGCCGAAGTTGCTGGATTGAAGTTGTCAAGGTACTTCATTTCCTCGTCGGCAGTCTTGACGTAGGTTATCGAATCCACAAACCAAGCGTTGCCCAACGCTTGCTCATTGAGGAAGACATCGGTGTCCTTATCACCCAGCATGAAATACTTGGCATTGAGCATGTTGATTACTGCAGGAATGGTATCAATAGTGTGACGTTCATTAATTCCATCAATCAACGACTGAATCGCAGGCATAAGCTGACGGTCAATGAGGTCGTTATAGCGAGTCAACTTGGCAGCATGGTAACCACCCACCGATTTGTGGAAATAGCTCGAGCGTGGCTGAGAGAACCCAGGAATATCGAGCACTCGGTAGTTCTTGTCCTTATCGGCAAGAATCTTGGTGTCGGCAGCTGTTTTCTCAAATGTTGTAGCTGGAATTTCGTCGCGATCTACAAAACGCTCTTCATTGAGGTAACGCTTATTGACGATAAACATGTCAAACAGTACAATGAGAGTTACAATCAAGCCTGTTGCAACAGCGTTGAGTTTGCCCTTTTCATAACCAAAAATAACAGCAAAACCAATCACTATTATTATCAAGCTACGCCAAGCATCGCTGCTCACAAGGCTTTGACGGATGGCCTCTACAGCCATTGCCACACCAGGAAGCTGGTCAAATGTAGCTTGTCCTGCTAGGGCTTGATTAATTCGTTCGGCCTCATCGGCACTTGCTGCGCCGCCAAAGATGCTTGGCATCAACGCAAACAGGAGGCATAACAAAGCACATGTGCCAAATACAGCATAAGTGGTTTTGCCATATTTCTTGAAGAAATCTTCCTGTGTGAACATTTCCTTGAGTGCAAGCACAGCCATGAGCGGCATTGTGAACTCGGCTATGACAAGTATGCTCGAAACTGTTCGGAACTTGTTGTACATGGGGAAATAATCGATGAAGAAATCGGTCAATCCCATGAAATTGTGGCCCCAAGAGAGCAGGACAGATAAAACGGTTGCTACCAGCAATGCCCACTTAACAGGACCCTTGACTACAAACAGGCTCAAGACAAATAGCACAAAGATGAGTGCTCCCACATAGACTGGCCCGCTTGTAAATGGCTGATCGCCAAAGTATTGCGGGAAGGCTTGCATCCCTTGAATGCCCAGTTCGGTGCCATCGGCTATATCGTCGGCTCCGTCCACATCGGCAAGGGTCTTCATGCTTGTGCCACCCTTCACATTAGGCACCATCAAGGTCCAAGTCTCGCCTATGCCATAACTCCATTGGGTAATGTAATCCTTGCTCAAGCCACCATTTGTGGGCTCGCTGCTGATTTCTTGCTTCTCCCCTTTCTCGCTTGGCAGCGGGGTGAGCTCGCTATGTCCGCCACGCATGGTTTCCTGTGAGTATTTATATGACATATACAGGTTTGAGGCATTAGCGCCAAGAGCCAATGCTGCAGCCACCGCCAGCGAGCAAGTGGCTATGCACCACTGCCCTATTTTCTTGTCCTTGATGGCTATCACCAGGAAGGCAATCACCAGCGGAACAATGATGAACAAGGAGTAATAGGTCATCTGCACATGGTTGCTGATGAGCTGCAGGGTGGCAAACAGAGCAGCCACAGCAGCTCCCAGCAGATATTTTCCTCTGTAGGCCCACACAATACCCGCAATGGTGGGAGGAATGTAGCAAAGCACTAACAGCTTCCATATGTGACCAGCATCGATAATAATGAAAAAGTAGGACGAGAAGGCATACCCAATGGCACCCAGCACCGCCAGATACCACTTCATGTCAAACGACAGCATCAAGATGAAGAAGCCCAACATCAACAGGAACACCCAGCTCACTGGCTCGGGGAAGCCAAGTGTGAGCACCTTTCCAATGGTGTTTATCATTGAGTTGCTCTTGTAGCTTGGGGCTATCTGGAAGGTGGGCATGCCACCAAAGAGGCTGTTGGTCCAGCGTGTCACCTCGCCATTGTGAGTGTTGTTATAAACTTTTGCCTCCTGGCCGTTGGCTGCACCTTGCAGCACATCGTTTTGCTGCAGAACGTCGCCATTCAAATCATTGGGATAGAAATATATCCAAGATATGGCGGCAAATGCCAGTATCGAGAGCACAAATGTTGCCACACTTCGCACAGTGAGAGTGCCTATCAATCGCTTGTCAAAAATGTTCTTTTCCATTATATATCAAGTCTTTTTGTTTGCAATTTTTCTTTGAGCCTGTAAAAGTACAAAAAAATAAGCAATCAGCAGCATAATTGGGGGAGAGTTTTTAATTAAGGTGTGCTTCAATATCATGATTTGCAAGAGTGATGCGTTTTATTCTTGGCTTCAGTTATTGCGCTTTTAATGTATTATTGCTACTTTTGCATATAGTTTTTTAACTGTTAAAACTCAATAGACTATGAAACGTGTTTTATTGCTGACAGGTATTGTGTTAATGGTGGCTAGTGCCGCTTGGGGAGGAATAGCCAAGATTCAGGCTCCAGAGCTCAAGACCGAGAAAGTGTTTGCTGATGCATTCTCTGCATCAGGTAAAGACGAAAACGAAGGCATCATTGGCACTTACACCGGCTACTCGATTGAGTGGCCTGTGAGCATGGGAGGAATGGACTTGACAGCATTGCAAAACGCGGTTGGACTCCTCGCCTTACCTAGGGACTTCAGCCTTGGTGATGACATCCATCAAGTGATTAACAAACTGTTGAGCCGCGAATCGTCTCTCCCTGTACCTCAAGAACTCAATACTGCTTTTTTCAATGCCACCGATTTTAGCTGGCTGGATGAAGACAATCCATACTTCTTCCGCGAGCTAACACTTGTCAGAATGCTAGACAAGGTAGATGGCGCCTACGCAACCTTCTGCAACAGTCACACTTCCTATTACGGGGCAACTGGCTGGATTTTCAACTACGACTTGATTTTTGATTTAGTCAACAATGAACCCTTGGAGGTGTATGACATCTTTAAAAAAGGAACCGAGAAAGCTATTGTAAAAAAGATTGTCAAACAGCTTATTAAAGATCACAAAGTAAAGAATTACAAGGAATTGTGGACTTCTCTAAGCTTAATGCCCGAGAAAGATTGTGATGCGGGAAGCGAACTTCCACCTCTGCCCAAGAACATCAATTACTGCAAGGGTAAATTCATTTTTACCTACAATCCCTATGAAATAGCACCTGGCAGCGTGGGGAAGCTTATCGCTGTAATTCCTGCCAAGAAGTTGAAGAAACACATGACCCGCAAGGCAAAAAAGCTGTTTCGCATCAAGTAAAAGCCACAAATAACATATAACACAAAAATAACCCGAATTGATCTTCTCAATTCGGGTTTATTCTGTTGTCAGAACTGCATTTTGTTGACTTCGCGCCGCATTTCGGCAGCAGCTTCCATACCAATGTCGTCATTCTTGGTTTTCGCCAGATTCATCAGCTGAGTGAGCTCGGTGAGCATAGCCTCCTTGAGCTTGGCTCCCTGCTCTTGAAGAGCCGCTGTTGGCATTTTTGCAAATTCCTTATACACAGCCATAAGCCTATTGTAGCTTGCCCTGCAAGCTTTAATCTTGTTGTTGACTGCAACGTTTTCCGAGACAAATTGCTCCATGTCGGCAACAGCCATAGGAGTCACTTGCTGCATGTCCTCCTGAGTTCGTCCAGGCACAACTTTAGTAGAAGGAGATGGCGGCAGCGGACCTTCGCCAAACCCCTCGATGTGAGCCGGTGGCGGTCCTTCGATGGGTTTCACCTCGGCAGCGCCCATAATAGAGTCGGCCATCATCAAGCTGTCGAGTAAGGAGTCGCGCGGCACATCAAGAGTTTCCACCTCAAGTTCCTCGACAGGTGTTCCATACTCATACTCGTCAACCATAGTGGTATCGGGCTTGGGCAGATCTTTCTCGCTTCTTCCCAGCAAAGCATTACCCCACTTGTGCACTGGCGGGCAAAAGATATACAGCAAGATGATGGAAGCAACAGTTGCTCCCACTATCCACCACAATATCTTCTTGTTACGCGCTGTCATATGCTCGTTTTACGGTTACTCTAGTGTATTTTTTGGAAAAAAACAGTGCAAAGTTAGTTTTTAAATTTAGATATTTACAACTAATTGGTGAATTGTTAAGTTTTTTTTATTCTTGATACAAATTCTGCAAAAAAACAACATCGTTCAGTCAAGCGCTACACGCCTGGCCAAAGCCATTGACAATTAAGAATAATCAAAGTTTTTAAGGGGTGATGAAGTATTTTTTCGAGAAAAACATGTAAATTTGCACTCTATAACTCATCGCTAATGGCAAAGACAGGTGAAATATTGCGACCACAACTCTTCAAGTTCGGGCTCAACTTGAAGACCGTGTTGTGGGGTGGCGACAAGATTGCCGCATTCAAGAGCATTGACCTTGACAGCCACAACGTGGGCGAGAGTTGGGAGATATCGGGCCTCAAAGGCCATGAGAGCGTGGTTGTTGAGGGCGAGCATGAAGGAATCAATTTGCGCCAGCTCATCAAGCTTTACAAAGGTCAGCTGGTGGGAAATCACATTTACCGCAAGCATGGCAACGAGTTTCCGCTGCTGGTGAAGTTTATCGATGCCCACAAGGACCTGTCGGTACAAGTGCATCCCGATGATGACCTTGCCCGTCGCCGCCACCACTGCAGCGGCAAGGCCGAGATGTGGTATATCATAAATGCCGAGCCCAATGCATCGCTGCTTGCAGGAATGAGCCGCACCATCACGCCCAAAGAATATCTTCAACACATGGAAGATGGCACCCTGCTCGATGTGCTTGCACGCCACACTACCCACAGGGGCGACATCTTCTTCCTTCCTGCCGGCCGCATCCATTCCATTGGCGCCGGCAACCTGCTACTCGAGATTCAGCAATCGAGCGACATCACCTACCGCGTTTACGATTACGACCGCATCGACACCAATGGCAAGCCACGCGAGCTCCACACTCACCTGGCAATCGACGCCATCGACTACACTGTGAGCAGCGACTGCCTGCGCCACTATCCCGACCGCACAGGCAACATCAGGCTCATCAAGAGTATTTTCTTTGATGTGGACCGCATCATCATTGATGGAGCTTACCATTTGCCCATGCCACACGATGCCTTCCTGTGTCTGATGTGTGTCGACGGCCACTGCACTATCAACTGCGGCAACGGCATGCTCTATGACATAAATCGTGGCGAGTCGCTGCTTGCTCCAGCATGCGTCCACAGTCTGGATTTCAAGGGCAAAGCCACCATCATCACGGCAACAACTTAGGTTTAATGCATAATGCGCAATTCATAATGCACAATTGACACTTAAAACTTAACACTTAACACTTACTATTTGTCTACCCAATGTCGTTAAAACGTTTTTATCTATTATTAATATTGGCGCTGCTGCTTGTTGCAGGAGTGCAAGCACACAGCAGCGTGCGCGAAGTCTTTGCCAATGACATTCGCATCAGTGCCAACAACTATCATGCCTACCCCGATAAGGACTTGCCAAAACTCACACCAGCACCCGCTGGTTATAAGCCTTTTTTCATGAACCACTACGGGCGACATGGCAGCCGATGGCTCATTGACCCCAACGATTACAAAATTCCAGTGGAACAGCTCGAAAAAGGCGAGCGTAACGGCAAGCTCACCAAGCGTGGCAAGGAGGTGCTAGCTGCGTGTCGCATGATGCTTGAAGCGTCAAGCATGCGATTGGGCGAGCTCAGCGACATCGGAGCCGAGCAGCATCAAGGCATAGCTCGCCGCATGTTCTTGAATTTTCCCGAGATTTGGGCTGGCAACGCCCATGTTGATGCCCGCTCCACAGTGGTAATCAGGTGCATCTTGTCTATGCTTAACGAGACCGACATGCTCAAGTCTTTGAACCCTGAGTTGCACATCACTACCGATGCCAGCGAGCACGACATGTACTATATGAACTACACCGACACTGTGGCAAGAGCGGCACAGAAGGCAGCGCGCCCGCTGGCGGGCGAGCTCAGAGATAAAATCTTTACTGCCAAGAAACTCGAGAAAATGACATCTCGTCTTTTCACCGACAAGAAGTTCGTGCGCGACAGCATCGACAGTTTCCGTTTCGAGTATCTGCTCTTTGACGTGGTGAGCAACATGCAGAGCCATCACGATTTTGAAAATATAGATCTTTACAGCGGAGTTTTCACCGTTGACGACGCCACCGACTTCTGGACCTACAACAACGCAAGATGGTACATCTACTCGGGCAACACGCAGCTCACCAACCACACCGGGCCTCTAGCCCATCGCCACCTTCTGCGCAACTTTGTCGACGCTGCCGACCGCGCTATTGCCAGCGGAACCAACAGCGCTACGCTGCGATTTGGGCATGAGAGTGTGGTACTGCCCACCGTGTGCCTGATGGGGCTAAACGGCATGGATTATGAAACCAACGATCTTGCCACTCTTGCCGAGCACTGGCGCTCTTACGAAGTATTTCCTATGGCAGCCAACATCCAAATGGTGTATTATCGCAAGGCTGGTAGCAACGATATACTAGTGAAAATCCTGCTCAACGAGCACGAAGCCTCACTACCCGTCGCCACCGACTACGCCCCCTACTATCACTGGAGTGACGTGCGCACCCATTTCTTGAACCGCATAGCTGAGTAACTATAATAAGACCTAAAAGACACAAGAAAGAGCAACATTGAATCCAATGTTGCTCTTTCTGTGTGATTTAATAGTCTCTACTTTTTATGAACGCCCACTGTTGTGAGTTCAAAAATTAGCGTCTCGTTGAAACCAATACCACCTTGAGGGTTGCCCTGACTACCATAAGCGAGGTGTCCAGGTATGATTACCAGCACTTTCTCGCCAGGTTTCATCAGAGTGACCATCTCGCGAAATCCTGGAACTGTTTTATCTATCTTAAATGGCACAGACCTTCCTTTTGAGCTATCGAACTCTTTGCCATTAATGTGCTTTCCCACATAAATTATATCAACTGTAGCCGAACTTGAAAAATTCTTACCCTCGCCTGGCTCGAGCACCTTATAGGCAATTCCCGACTTTGTCACAATAAAGTCTTTGTCTTTTTTTGTTTGCTCTTCAATATATTTCTTCCCTTCTTTTTCATTCTTTTCACCATAGACCTTGCTTGCCCGCTCCATAGTTTCAGTCAGTTTCTTCTGCTTTGCCTGCAATTCACTCACATCGACTGCACCTTTTCTATAGACATTCTTCTCGATTTCTTTCAATAACTGTTTGCGGTCAATTGACATACCTTGATTATCAAATTGGGTGATACCAGAACTAATCTGCAGTGCAAATGTCAAGCCCATAATATAATCCTTGTCACGGTTGTTTGGAATTGTATCCAGTCCCATCTCAACACCTTTCATAAAGACCTTCATATCAATATCATCAAGTGAAGTCGAATCTATCAACATCTGCCTTAATTGTAAACCTATAAGCTCACCAAGTTCATTTAATAACGAATCATCGATGGCTTTAGTCACACTATTACTGTCTTTGCTGGTTGTAGTACTTGAAGATTCTTCGGCCTTGCTTGTGGTCTTTTTTCCTGAATCACAACTTGTGGAAGCGCCTACAATAAGAGCCACCAAAATAAAAAACAACAACTTTTTCATAATTTAATGGAGTTTATGGATTAGTAATATTATTTTTTCCACAAAGTGAAGTAATGCTAAGTCACAGGTTTTATTCTACTTGACAATGATTTTTTTGCCGCCGTGGATGTAGATGCCGGGAATTTCAGGCTTCGACGGGAACACCACACCATTTATTGAGTACCAAGCGGCTGGATTGACAGTAGACTGTACTATAACGGTGTCGACTCCCGCATCTTCAAGTTTTTGTTGATATTCGTTTTTAGCATTTTCGAGCAGGGTCTTGAAAAGAGCCTCATTGTGCAGCCTGTTCACATTGCAGGCTGCCATAACCCTCGCCGCTCGCACGTCGCTGGCATAGCACAGACCCAAATAGAGACGGCTGTCGCCATAGTCATATCCACGTTTCAACACTGCGTCCTGGCACTCGGGCATCACTTCGGCCAGAGCCAATGCCAATCCCCACCCCACAAATGCATGCCGTGAAGGATGGGACGACTCGGTGTACAGCTGCCATGCCTCACCTCCGAAAGGAACATTCTCTTTGAACTGAATGTAAGGCCGCTTGCGGAACACCTCAGCTTTCATAGCACTGGCTTGATTGCTGAGCACGAACTTCAGCATCTTTATAAAAGCAGTGATGTGTGGCGTCTCCTGGTCGGAAATTATGACGACAGGCGAACAAGCCGCAAACATATCAATCAGGTAATCGTCATCCAAAGAAGAGTCGGCATGAGCCAAATCGCCACGCTCAGAGTCTTGCAACGACAAGTAATACCAGTGCTTTTCCACGTCATCGACAAAGAAATAGTCGTCAATGCCGGGAGGTGGGCCCACCACTTTTTCTACACTTGGATACAGAGCATTGAGGTCGCTCTCCGTGAGTCCTGAAAGCTGCAGATACTCGTCACGAGCCTGCTGCATGAGCAAAGCATGCTGGCTGGTAGCGTGATTTCGCGCCAGGGCAGCAGCGCCACAGGTGAGCCCTGCATCCACATCGCTCTGCCAGTGGGAGCCTGTTATCACTCCGCTTGATGCACACACCATAGCCCTGCTCAAGATGGTGTCCTGCAATTGAGGTGCCATCTGTGCCAACACCAGGGCGGCACTCCACACCATGGCTGCATGCGCCGAAGGGAACGACGTGGAGTCGCCGAGGCTAGCATTCATGTCATTCTCGCCCCATGGCTGCTCGTTCATCATCACAAAAGGCCGCTTGCGCATGTAGCTAGGGTTCTCTATGCGACAACTAGCAATGCCTGCCTGTGCCGACGTGTTCATCAACGCATAGATGGCAGGAGTGGCACTTGGATTGATGTCAACATCGAGAATGCCGCTATAGATTTGGCACAAACGGTCAATATCGCATTGCGAGTCAAGCGACGCCATCTCCCCAAGGTTGCTGCCTCGCTGCTGTTTTCCCCATGCCCACCTGTAGAAATCCAAGGCAAATCCAACGCTTGCCGAGTCGGGCGGCAGCGGCAGGTAAGCATCGGCTTTAGGCATCACCACCTCGCCAGTGCCACTTGCATGAGCAACAGTTGTTGCAGCAAGCGCCATCAGCAATAGGCAGATATATATTCTTAGTCGAGACATGTTGCGGATTTATTTTTTCAAGCCGGCATACTCCTGTTTTGCAGCTTGGAGCAAGTTATTGAAATTAGTGTCATTATGCATCTTGGCAAGCAGGCACGCAGCCATTATCCATCCTGCCTGCACATCGGACGGATAGTGATAGCCAGCTATCACTCGGCTCCAGCCAATGTCGTAGCCCCGCTTGAGAATTGCATCCTGGCAGTCGGGCATGACTTCTACAAGAAGCAGTGCAAGCCCCCATCCCACAACAGCATGACGCGAAGGATAGGACGACTCGTTGCTGTATGAGTCCTCCTCATCGGGCAAGGAAGTTGCATAGCCCAATTTTTCATAAGGGTGTTCACGGTGCAAATAATTCTTCATCTGGGTAGCGTCGGCCTCAAGCATGTGCTTAACTGTGGTGATCAAGGTGGCTATGTGCGGTGACGTTGTTGCCGAAATATCTATCGATGTGCAAGCCGAGAAACCATCCAAAATGGCATTGTCACTGAGGTTGGCATCGGCTTGCGCCTGAAGTCCGCGTTCGGTAGCTCTCAAGGCTTTAGCTTGCCAATACCGCGACACATCTCCATAATAGAAATAGGAATCTTCCAGCACAACCGTTTCAATAATTTTGACTGGAGACGGCTCTTCCATCGTGTTTAAATCACTCAACGTGAGCCCTTTGAGCTGCATATACTCCTCACGTGCGGCAGCAAGGTCGTCCTGATACTCGGTGGTAATGCGGGAACGCGTTATCGCTGCACTGGCGCATAGCATAGCAGCTTCGACGTCGGTCTGCCAATGTGCTCCCACTATCACACGGCTGATGCCATACTCATAGCCACGCCTGAGGATGGTGTCCTGCATGTGAGGTGCCATCTCGGCAAGAGCTAGGGCTGTGCCCCATCCACATGCAGTGTGCGACGAGGGATAGGAACTGTTGTGCTCCAACTCATCAAAAATATCAAATTCTCCTCCCAATGTATCTTTCATCACCAGAAAGGGTCTTCGCCTGAAATGAGCCTGCTTCATCTTGGAAACACCATAAGCACCCGTTCTTCCTGCTTTTTCCATAAACCGGTATAATGCAGGTGTTGATTCTTTAGTGATCTCAATTCCCAGCACATCGCTGTAAATTGTGCACATGCGCGTTATGCCATATTTCGACTCCCAGCTTGCCTGCTCTCCCCTGCTGGTGTTGCGCATTGACTTTCCCCAAATCCACCGGGCATAGTCTCCGTTACCGAAAATCATTGAGGAGTCGGGAGGAGGTGGAAGATAAGCGAGGGGATTGGGAATATCCCCAACTCCCACATAAACTCCAGTGACCTCGGCACAGGCACTGCTCACCGTGAAAATCACGGCAAGCATCATCAACACATATTTCCTCAAAGCCTGGGTCATATCACTCTAAAAAACGTATTGTCGAGTGTCTTTATTGCCGTTTGGGCACATCAAAGGTGATGGCGTCCCCAACGCACGCATTAGGCATCTGTATGTGCAGCATAGCGCAGATTGTGGGCGCCAGGTCTACAATGCGAGTGGGCTGAGTTGTCGAGCCATGTGGAACATGCCATCCCATAAATACCAGCGGAATGTGGCTGTCGTAGGGGTTCCATGCCCCATGAGTGGTACCCTTATAATCACTTTTAACCTTGAACGGCAAGTACCCTGGATGAGTCATGACAACGATGTCGCCGCTGCGGCCACGGTGGTAGCCGTTGGTGAGGCGCTCCTTGAGGATGTCGGGGATGGTGGCCTCTTGAATCTTCTCATAATCAACTGCAAGCACCAGTTCGTTCTCCTTGTTGAGTAAATCTACTGCAACTTTCTTTACTTGCTCAATATCGGCACCCACGCTGTCAATCTTCTCATGGTCAAGATAAATACGATAGTCATAGATTGCCTTTATAGCATTAGGCACGCCACACTCGCTGTATATTTCGTCGTTCAAGTTCTTGCGTGCAGTTCTTGCGTCCCAACCGCCAGCGGGCTGGTCATGCTCCTTCATGAAGTTGGGATTATGGGCGGCACCATGGTCGGCACTCAAGAACAGGAGGTAATTACCACGACCCACCTGCTTGTCAAGTTCCTTGAAGAAATGTGCCAGTTCCTTGTCTAGCTGCATGAAAACCTCATAGTTCTCACGTCCGCGAGTGCTGTAGGTGTGCCCTATGGCATCGGTCGACGAAACGCTCACACACAGCATATCGGTATATTTTCCCCTGCCCAGTTTCTCATTCTCGAGTATCGCCTCAGCCATGCGGAAGGTGTAGGTGACACCTTGATTGCTGGTGTTCAGGTCAAACTTGGGCTCGGTTCTATACTTGCGGTTGAAATTCTCCACCCAGTTGGGCAGACGGTCCATATAGTAGGTGCTGGTAACGAAGTGCCCCACCTCGCTGTCCCACCAGTAGGCGGCATCGGCACTGTGCCCTGCTGGAAGGATTGCGGCACGAGGCTTTATAGCCACGCCTATCACCTTGCAGTCGAAGTCCAGCGCCTGCTTGAGCTCATCGCCAATAGTGGTAGCGCGCAAGTTTCGCGGCGAGTTATTTCCTGCCTTGCTATCGGTTCCCACACCCTCCACGCTATTGTCGTCGGTGCTAGACACTGGCTTGCCGTCAATCATGAATCCGTTGCCAGCAATGCCATGGAAATAAGGAACCGAACCAGTGTAGAGGCTAGTGTGACCAATGGCCGTCACAGTGGGGACATAGTTTATCATAGTGTTTTCGCAAGAATATCCCTCGTTTAGAAGTCGCTTGATGCCGTCGTTTCCGTAGTCCTCGTAATAATAGTATAGGTAGTCCCAGCGCATCTGGTCCACTACCACGCCCACGACAAGCTTGGGGCGCTCTATTTGTGCCAATGCGCCCAGAGCAACACCAAGCACAGCAATCAATATAGCAATTCGTTTCATGTGTCAGTTAGTTTTATTATGGTTTTCAATTATAGCAATTCGGGAAGTTGGAACAGGCGGTTGCCGTTAGAGCCCTTGATAAGGATGTAGTAGCCCTCAATGGGATTGGCAGCAATAACAGCTTTCACGGCCTCAACGTCGGCAAACTTGCGGTAATCGCAGTCGATATCGTCGAACTCCTCCCCAACCAGCCACACCTGGTCGAAGGCGCACTCCTTGAGGCGGTTGACCATTGCAATGTGTTCCTCGCGGCTACTGGCGCCAAGTTCGCGCATCTCGCCCAGAATCGCCATCTTAGGCGACACCTGCATGAGCGAGAAGTTGTCTAGCGCTGCTGCCATCGAGGTTGGGTTGGCGTTATAGGCATCTACAACGAGGTGGTTGCGGCCAGTCTCGGTGAGCTGCGAGCGGTTGTTCGACGGCACATATCCCGCTATTGCCTCGCTGATGGCACTTGGCTCAACACCGAAGTACAGCCCCACAGTCACTGCCGCCAGCACATTGTCAAGGTTGTAGCTTCCAATGAGGTGAGTAGCCACATGGTGCCACTCGCCGCTACTGCGCCAGCGCAATCGCAAGAAGGGGTCGCAAGCAACTATCTCACCTTGCACATAGGCATCCTCTTGATGCTGTGAATATTTCACAGTCCTAACCCCTTGTGGCAGTATGCCCATGAGATGTTCATTGTCGGCATTAATGAAGATTACGCTGCCGTTGCGGGTTGCAAGGTTGTCATAAAGCTCGCCTTTGGTCTTAATCACTCCCTCAAATGAGCCAAAACCAAGCAAATGCGCTTTGCCCACGTTGGTGATAAGTCCGCAAGTGGGCTCAGCGGTCTCGACCAGCGTCTTGATGTCGCCAGGGTGGCTGGCTCCCATCTCCACCACGGCAATATCGTGTTCGGGCGAGAGGCGCAACAGGGTCTTGGGCACACCCACGTCGTTATTGAAGTTGCCCTCGGTTGCCATTACGTTAAATTTCTGCGCCAATACTGTGCGAACCAGCTCCTTGGTAGTAGTCTTGCCGTTTGTGCCTGTAATGCCCACAATGGGTATCGCAAACTGGCGACGATGCTCACGCGCCAGGTCTTTGAAAGCCTGCAACGCATCGGGGACAAGCATCATAAGTTTGCCATCGACAGGCTGCTCAAAAAATTGGTTATAAATCTGCTGGTCGTCGACCACGGCAAGTGCGCAGCCTTTTTCCAGAGCCTGAATGGCAAATTTGTTTCCATCGAACGACTCTCCCTTGAGGGCAATAAAGATGCTACCCTCGGGGCAGTCGCGACTGTCGGTAGTCACCACTGGATGCTGCCTGTAGAAAGCGTATAGTTCTTGTATATTCATGATTAGTACTATTTAAGCCACAAAGTTACACATAATGTTTTTAATAACGTGAACTTATAAAGAAAAATTGTCGAAAGCGGCCGACTACCTTTTTAGGGGGATTATAATCTTTTCTTTTGATTTTTTGAGATTTATCTTGCTCTTTTTATTATTTTTCTTAACTTTGCAACATCACATTTAGCATAAGCCAAACCAAAGATTGGGCAAACCAAATTTTTATACACAATTATTTAATTTATTTACTAAAATCCACCAAGAAAATGAAAAAATTCTTACTTTTTTTGGCTGTACTAGCAGTCAACGTAATGTCACTTAGTGCACAGGACGAATTAACCGTTGCCGACGGCACTAACACCAACGTTTATCTTCCCATTTACGGAAGCTATTGCGACACTGAGGGTACAATCGGTCAGATGATTTACCCCAAGGCTGACCTTGCCGATATGGCAGGGAAAGACATCAGTAAGGTGTCGTTCTACACAGCAGCACTTCCTGAAAAAGTGAATGGCTGTGTACTTCAAATCTCGCTCAAAGAGGTTGAAGAAGAGACTTTTGAATATCCTGAAGGTACCTACAGCTATGTTCCTTTTACCGACTTGACTGCCTGCGGCACCACCACATTGGTGACAGGAGAAACTGGTTACTCTTTTGAGTTCGACACTCCTTTCCATTACAGTGGAGACAATAACCTTGTTGTTGAGGTAAAGGTTATCACCGTTTCAAATTGGGCATCATTCAGCGCTTACGGAGTTAGCCAACCAACCGGTCACGTAACCGGTCTTGCAGTATACGGTTCTCAAAAAAGTGGTCAAGCTTTCTTGCCAAAAGCCACCTTTGAATACTCAGGCGAACCAGTAGACTATGAGGTTAAGGTCACTCCTGCATCTCTCGATTTTGGAAGAGTGTTCATCAACGAGGATTCTACTATTAACGTAACTGTTCTTAACAGGGGCATCATGCCTGTTACTCCTTCAATCAATGCTCTTGAGGCACCATTCAGCACCACTTGGACTCCTACAGAGTTAGCTACTGGACAAAGCACTGTTATTCCAGTGAAGTATGCTCCTACTGCCGAAGGTAGCCACACTGGCACTCTCATCGTTAATTGTGGCGAAGCTGGCACTTTCAATGTTGCCCTAAAGGGTGCTTCAATCGAGAAAGGCAGCGAAATGACAGTATGCGACGCAACCAATACCAACAGCTACATTCCTGTTTATGGTTCTTATATTGACACTCAAGACACCCAGAGTCAGTTCATTTATCCTGCCTCGAAGCTTTCTGAGATCAACGGCCGTGCCATCACAAGCGTTACATTCTACCCACAAAGCAAGATTAGTTTCTCGGGTTGCAAGATTCAACTCTCGGTCAAGGTTGTTGATTATAATGAATTTGAATACGAAACATCAACAACAGCTCCCAACAACCCTGTAACTGAGATGACTGTAGTTGGAACTGTTGTTCCCACTGCCGATGATACCGAACTAAAATTTGTCTTTGATGAGCCATTTGAATACAATGGTGGAAACCTTGCTTTTGAAACATATGTGTTAGAAACTGGCACTTATTCTTCATGTTCATTCCTGGGTGAGACACAAACTACAACCAGCGCATTCTGCTCTTACAAGTCTTGGAGCGGCAGCGTTAACTACACTTATCAAAAGTTCTTGCCCAAGATGTACGTAACCACAGTTGCTGGCGGCGAGCAGCCTGTTGAGGAGGGCATCACTCTTGCCGAGATGCTCGAGACTGGTGTTAACGACACTGAGTACACCATCAGCGACGACCTCGCAGTGGTTGAAATTGCCAACAATGCCGACTATGCATTCCTCACCGACGGTGAGAACTGGATTAAAGTTGAGTTTAACGAGGAGAACGAGGATGCCTTCTACAACGACTACATCAAGGGCGGAACTCTCAAGGGCACCCTCAAGGATATTGAGCTTAACCCCTACCTCGTTGCTACAGCAACTCCCGAGGCAGGTGAGACTGCAGTAGATTATGAAATTGTCACTGTTGATCTTGTAGACGCTTTCACTCTTAAGGTTAACCAGGTTGCCGAGATTCTTGGTTACTGGAATGAAGCCGACGGCGCTCTCCGCGCTTATGCTCCTGCAAATGGAGCTCAAGGCCAGAGCATGACAGTAAACACCGCTTGGGCAGGCGACAACATCACACTTGTGGATGGTCACCTCTACCAGATTCGCAGCGCCATCACTCTCAAAGAGGCTTGGAACGACAACACTTCGGGCAAAGGTCTGAAAGACTATGACTACGACTTCCAGAACTACATTGCCAACGCACTCATCGCTCCCAGCACTCCCACTGGCATTGAGAACCTCAACCTCAGCAACGTAAAGAGCGTGCGCTACTACAACGTAGCCGGTATCGAGAGCGCTACTCCATTCAAGGGTATCAACATCGTGGTAATGGAGATGAACGATGGCTCTAAGAAGACCGTGAAAGTTGTGAAATAATTCTCATCAATTGAACGAGGAATTCCCGTTTAATCCCAAAATGCTTGGCACCATGGTGGCGGTGCCAAGCATTTTCTTTTTTTTGAGAAAATTTGGTAATTCACGTCGGTAGTAGTAACTTTGCAGTAGAAAATAACACAAAAGCACATTAATGAAAAAGACAAAACGAAACATCGCCATTGTGTGTGGTGGCGACTCATCGGAGCATGAGGTGTCGCTGCGCTCGGCCCAAGGGCTGTACAGTTGGTTTGATCGCAACCGCTACAACGTTTATATTGTAGTTATCAGGAAGAACGACTGGCACGTGAACCTTCACGACGGCAGTATAGCCCCCATCGACAAGAATGATTTCTCATTTAAAAGCAAAGACAAAAAAGGCGAGAAAACGACTTTTGACTACGCCTATATCACTATCCACGGCACTCCTGGCGAGAACGGCATCCTGCAAGGCTATTTCGACCTCATCAATCTGCCCTACTCCACCTGCAGCGTGCTTGTCGAGGCATTGACATTCAACAAATACATGCTCAACAACTACATGCGCCCCTTTGGCGTCACAGTTGCCGACAGCATCCTGCTCATCAAGGACGTGGAGCGCAACATCACCGAAGACGACATTGAGCGCGAGCTGGGCATGCCATGTTTTGTAAAACCCACCGACGACGGCTCAAGTTTTGGCGTGACCAAGGTGAAGGAAAAAAACCAGCTGGCTCCTGCCATCAAGAATGCTTTCAAGCAGTTTAACCAGGTTATGGTGGAACGCTTCCTCGACGGTGTGGAAGTGACAGTGGGATGCTACAAGACCAAAAAGAAGAGCGTAGTGTTTCCTGTAACAGAAGTTGTCACCGACAATGAGTTCTTTGACTATGACGCTAAATACAACGGTCAGGTCGAAGAAATCACGCCAGCTCGCATCAGCCCTGAGCTCACCGCCGCCCTTCAAGCTGAGACGAGCCGCATCTATGACATCTTGCATTGCAACGGAATCATACGCGTGGACTACATCGTGACCAAGAACGAGGACGGTAGCGACTGCATCAACATGCTTGAGGTGAACACCACTCCCGGCATGACAGCCACCAGCTTCATCCCTCAGCAGGTTGCCGCCGCAGGCTTGAGCATGAAAGACGTGCTCACCGACATCGTCGAGAATCAGTTCTAAGGCGCTCCGCGCCGGGAAACGAGATATCAGAAACGAGATATCAGAAACGAGAAACTGACTTCTGGCCTCTGACTTCTGATTTCTGATTTCTGACCTCTGATTTCTGACCTCTGATTTCTGACCTCTGATTTCTGACCTCTGATTTCTGACTTCTGAATTCTGACCTCTGATTTCTGAATTCTGAGAAACTATGACCATCGAGCCTTTCAATATAGCCAATATCGACATCGTTGCTGCGATGCTTGACAAGATGTGGAAAAAGGACATTTTCAACGGCATTGAGCACAGCTTTGAACTCTCGCGAGAAGTGGTGCTAAACCTGTTCTTTGACCCTCAACTTGCTCTCCAGGCTTGCGACGAAAACGGAGAAATGCAAGCACTGGCTCTTGCCCGCATGAAAAACGATGTCAACACATCGAAACAATGGATTGAGGACTTCTTGGTGGACAAAGATGACAACGAGCGCAAAAAGGTGCTTGAAGCCATATCCTATCTGCTTCGAACCGAGCGCGTAATGCTCAATCTCATGTGCGAAGACAGCGCCAAGTTCTCGTTCCTGATAAGCTATAAGCGAGGTTATGCCAAAGCGCTGCAGGAGCGACTCATGAAGATGCTCACCGACCGCGGCGTGCGATGGACTTATCACATCACCGACAGCACCTGCTCATGGCAATACTTTGACGAGCACGGCTTTGAGAGAGTGCATGAGGAGCTAATTGAAAGATTCAGCACTCCCACTAAACCTTATTATTGCTACATGTACCGCAAGTGCATACAATAACCATCCCTACTCATGAATACAACTTCCATCACCCATAATCCCATGCCGATGACAGGCAAAAAGGTTCAACTATGGATTGACATCTTTTTCTGCCTCGTGCTACTGCCACTCATGATTTATTTGTTGCCCATCGAGCGGTGGTTCCAAAGCAACACGCTCTTTGTGTGCCTGCTTGTTGGCTGGCTTTATATGGTGTATTTTATAAACCGTGTTTTCACCGTTCCATCATTGTTTCGAAACCGCACGCGCTTGATATGGGCATTGCTGGTTGTGATAGCAATGATTGCCATCACCTACCTGCTCACACGCTACAAGATGGAATTCCCGTGGCACAACCATCGTCCACCAGGCATGGGCGATGCGCCACGACGTCCCATGTCGGCATCACGTCTTCGACTTCACCAGCAGGCGGTGTGGTTCCTGTTTGTGATAGTGACCACATTCAGCATCGCCATTGGCTTGCTTGGAGAGTTGTACCGCCAACGTGCGCGCCGTCAAGAGCTTGAGGCAGCCAAAAACAAGGCCGAGCTGTCGCTCTACAAGGCACAGATTGACCCTCACTTCCTGTTCAACACCCTTAACACCCTCTACAGCATGGTGGTGACCCAGAGTCCCAAGACCGAAGACGCCTTCATGCAGTTTATTGACATAACACGCTACATCTACAACAATGCCAACCAGGACAGCGTTGCCGTTGAAGACGAAGCCCAATATCTGCAACAGTACATCGACTTGCAGCGCAACCGCATGAATGAATGCACAACAGTGAACTTTGACTACAACAACGACCACACTCATCCCGGGCTAACCATTGCCCCCATGCTGCTCATCACCTTTGTGGAAAACGCTCTGAAATATGGCGTAAGCTCAAGCGTGGAAACTGTAATTAACTTGGCATTGAAGGTGAAAAACGGCGTGCTAACCCTCAGGACTGAAAATCCCGTCCGCACCAAGCCCAACGATGAGAACCACGTGGGAATAGGCATCGAGAACTGCCGCAAGCGCTTAGACCTCATCTATGGGGACCGATACAGCCTCGACATTGACAACAGTGACGATATTTTCAATGTGAATCTAACCATCAATCTAAAGCAAGACACACCATGAAATGTGTAGCAATCGACGATGAACCCATGGCTCTTGAAGTTATCAAAAACTTCTGCCAGCGCATGGGCGACATGGACCTAGAAACCTTCACCAATCCGCTCGTTGGCATTGAACACGTGAAACGCATGCATCCCCAGCTGCTGTTCCTTGATGTGAAGATGGGCGAAGTGAGTGGCGTTAATCTTGCAAAGGAAATTCCGCAAGGCACATTCCTGGTGTTCACCACCGCCTATGCCCAGTTTGCCGTTGACGGTTTCGACCTTAACGCTGTCGATTTCCTTCACAAGCCGTTTTCTTTTGGCCGATTTGAAAAAGCCGTGACCAAAGTAAAAAATGCCATCCGGCTTGTGAACTACAGCGCGGCACCTCCCCTTGAAGGCGAAGAAATCACAGTGAAAGTAGAGTATAAGAACGTGACCATAAAGCTCGGCTCCATTCTTTACATACAAGCAATGGACAACTATGTGAAGATATTCACCGTCGACAGCCGTCCAATTATGCCACAATTGAGCATGAAATCGCTCGAGGCAATGCTTCCCGACGATGAGTTTGTGCGCGTTCACAAGAGCTATATAGTGCCTCGGCACCGCATCGAGAGCTATTCCCGCACGCTGGTTGTTCTCACTGGAGGAACCGAAATTCCCGTAGGCCGCGCCTATGCCCTCAAATTAATGAGTAATGCATAATGAGAGTAAATAATAATACATCTAAACTATGACACCACTTGAAACAAGAAACCGACTATTGGGAGAGAAACTCATAAAGAACCTGCAACGACGCAACATCGAGGCGTTTTACTGCCCCACTGCTCATGAAGCTGTGGCCAAGGTTCAAGAACTCATTGCCGACGGCAGCAGCGTGACCTGGGGCGGCTCGATGACCGTGCGCGACATGGGATTGCCACAGGCGTTGAAAGACCGCGGCACTCTCAATGTTCTTGACCGTGACGTGATTGAAGATCCCGAACAGAAGCAGCAGATGTACCTGCGCGCCTTCACTGCCGACGTCTATCTGTCGAGCGCCAACGCCATGAGCGAAGACGGTGTGATAGTCAACATTGACGGCAATGGCAACCGTGTGGCTGCAATCACATGGGGACCCAAGAAAGTGATTTTCATTATTGGCCTCAACAAGGTGGCACAAACCATTGAAACCGCCATTGCACGAGCACGCAGCGTAGCCTCTCCCATCAATGCCCAGCGCTTCGACATCAAGACTCCCTGCCAGGTGGATGGCGTGTGCCACAACTGCAACAGCCCCGAGAGCATATGCAGCTACATCCATCTGCTACGCAACAGCCGCACTCAGGGCCGTCACGTGGTGGTGCTCGTGGGTGAGAATTTAGGATACTGAGCTCACACAATAAACACACACAGTTCTATAACTTAAGGCAAGCATCACAAGTAACTTATACATTAAGCCCAAAACTCTATTATGAAAAAGATTATTTTGATTGTTCTGGCACTCACGTGTTTTGCAGGGGCATGGAGCAAAACCAGCGAGAACAAGCTGCAGTTCGACCCCACCAGGGGCGAGAACCGCACCATGACGATGCTGGATGGAAGCACTGTCAACTATCGAGCTTACGAGAAACTCTACTATGTGACCAACGTTGAGGACTCGATGTATCAATATCTCAATGTGTATGTGCCCGAAACTGCTGCAAGCAAGTCGCCCATACTGCTGCGCACCTACGTGGGCGGCTACATGGCTTCACGCGCTGGTGAGCCCCAAGCAGGCGATGCCACCGGGCGAGCCCTCAAGGAAGGCATGGTAGTGGTGATTCCCGGCACTCGAGGCCGCAACTCGAGTGTGACAGTCACTAAGAGCGACAAGAAAGCCGGGGTGAAAAAAGGAGACAAGATTTTTACCGGTCGCGCTCCCAATGCCATTCTCGACCTGAAAGCGGCCATACGCTACATTCGCTATTTTGACGAGGAGATTCCCGGCGATGCCGAGAAGATATTCACCGATGGCACAAGCGCCGGTGGAGCCATGTCGGCGCTGATGGGTGCTACTGGCAATCATCCCGACTATGAGCCACTGCTGCAGGCAATGGGAGCGGCACCAGTGCGCGACGACGTGTTTGCCAGCGTGTGCTACTGTCCTATTATCGACCTTGACCATGCCGACATGGCCTATGAATGGCTATACAACGGCACCGTCAGCCGTCAAGATGGTGACCTCAACGTGCTTGCCGTGAGCGATGAACTCAAGGCTCAATTCCCTGCCTATATTGAGAGTCTTGAACTGCGCACCGCCGACGGAACCTTGCTCACAGCCTCCAACTATCTTGACTATATCAAGAAAGAACTCATTCGCTCGGCTCAGATTGCCAAGAATGCCGGAGCCGAGATCCCCGACTCGCTAGGATTCACGTTCAGTGAAGACACAGGCTTTGGAGCGCCTCCCGTCAATGGCGGCATGAACTCACCGGCAGGCAAAGCTCCATTGGGCCGTCAGCGCCCTGCCATGACACCCCCTGTGGGCGGCAGCAAGCGAGTGGGCGACTACATTCTAGACCTTAACATGGAGAAATATCTCAACTATGTGGCATCGACACAGCCACTCAAGACGGCTCCAGCCTTCGACACTCAAGGCGTTGCAGGGCAAAAGGGGTCGGGCGAGAACGAGGAGTTTGGCGATGCCACTGGCAGTAGCGTCAATTTCACCCACTATGGCGCTATGAAAGCCGGCACAACGCTCACTCCCGACGTCGAGCGCAACGTGAGGCTGATGAACCCCATGAACTACATTGGCGACGATGAGAGCAGCGTGGCACAATACTGGTACCTGCGCCACGGTTCACGCGACCGCGACACCTCGTTCCCCGTTCCCATCAACCTGGCTCTCAAGTTGCAAAACACCGGCAAGAACGTGAATTTCCTGCTTGCTTGGAACCGCCCTCACAGCGGCGACTATGCCCTCGACGAAATGTTTCAGTGGATAAAGGAGTGCCTGCTGATGCAAGCAGTTAAAAATCATGCCATGACGCAAGCTCTTGAAACAAAGCCTTGAGCGAACAAACCTAATTGAGCTGCTTTTTTGTTGCTACAACAAAAAACAAGAGTTGTGAACCAGCACCGGCATCACAACTCTTGCTATTTCTATTTTATTGCTTTGTTATTTCGACATCGCAATGCGGAAGCCCAAATCCTGTTTACTATAATTCCAACTATTTCTATATGATACACGGCATTGATAGGCGGTGCTATTGTAGTTGCCACCGCGATAAATGTGTTCAGAACCACTTGCTGGGCCTGTGGGATTAGTTTGAGGCTCAGAAGGATAGGTGTCACCATAACTAAAATAATCATACACCCACTCATCAACATTACCGCTCATGTCATATAAACCCAATTCATTAGGGTTTTTTTGAGCCACAATATGAGTTTTATGGTCGGTAACGGTTGTTTTATACCATGCTACTTCATCAACATTGTTACTGCCACTATACTTGTAGCCCTTGCTCTTCTTTCCACCACGAGCGGCATATTCCCACTCAGCCTCGGTCAATAGACGGAAATTCTGACCTGTGAATTGGTTCAACTTTGTGATAAACTCCTGACATTCACTCCATGACACGCTCTCAACAGGCAAATTCAAATCACCTTGATGCGAACTTGGCCTTGTTCCCATTACAGCAAGCCACAATCCCTGCGTAACCTCGGTTTGACCTATGGCAAAATTACTCAATGTAACTTGATGAACAGGCATTTCGGTAGAAGCCACATCAGTTCCTTGCTCGATTGTGCCGCCCATGTTGAATGTGCCGCCCTGAACGTCAACCATCTTGAACTCCACGCCATTAACAGAATAGGTTGTAATACCAGGCTCATCTCCGCTGAGCATGATGTTGTAAAGAATGGTAACATCAACCGACGATACTATTCCATCGCCATTAACATCGCCGTAAACTGTGTTATTGTCATCGGCATTGGCCATCGCACTCACTCCCATCATAAGGAGCAAAAAAAACAGCAGGTAATAATTTCTTTTTCATGTTTTTGTTTTTTAAAAATACTATTAATATTTGGTTTTTATCACTTTATCACTTCATCACGTTCTTGCCGTGTTGCTGCCAGGCAATGATGCCGCCATCGAGGTTGATGACGGTATATCCGTTCTTTGCCAGCTTGCTTGCGGCAGTCGCGCTGCGGCGACCACTGCGGCAATAAATGGCTATTGGCTTGTCTTTCACCAACTCAGCATCTACTTGCTGCATGAAATTGGAGTTGCGCATGTTGATGATGTGGGCACCAGGAATGTGACCCTCGTCATATTCGTCCTGACCGCGCACGTCAAGAAGCTGGACGCCTGCCGTATCGGCAATAGTGCGTTCAAACTCGTCAACCCCAACTGTGGTGAAACCATCGTCTTTTCCTTGATTGAAAGCACATGCAGCTACTGCTACAACAGCCACTAGTAACAATACTAATAACAACTTGTTCATTATCCTAAAATTTTGTTAAGTGTATCAAATATCTCTTCCTCTTTCTCGTAGGGATAAATCTTGAAATAGCTGTTGCCGGTGAGCATCGCCGAGAGCTGGCACTTCTTGCTGTTGTAGAATATGTGCACAGGCTTGCCCAAGTGCTCAGCATAAGCAAGCTCGTAGCCCACACCCAGCGAGGGACAAGTGCACTCGGCAACCAGCAGGTCGCTCTCACGCAGCCATGCTGTGTCTTGGTTATAGATGCGCGCATCGCCGTCACGCCCCTGCTCCTCGAGGCACAACTTGCTGCTGCCCACATGCTCGGTGAGCACCTTGTTGTTCAAGCTCATAAAGTCAATCATGCGACGGTATAGCGACGCATCGACTCTGCCCCCACGTATCGATCCTGCAAAATAAATTTTCATGTTTATAGCTGTCGTAATATTAATCAAAGAACATAATGCAAAATTAAGAATTATTTTCTTTTCAACGCGAAGCGACCAGCATTTTTTCCTCATTTCAATGCAAAACCTTACTATTTTGGATAAAAAGCACTACCTTTGCAAACTCTAAAAGAGGGAGAGGAAAGTAATATGATTTCGGCTACACACATAACAGGGGTTCTGCTCACAGTCATGCTGCTTGTGATGGTTAGCTGGCTGTCGGGACGAAACGTCAAGGACGAGCGCAGTTTCACTACAGGCGGAACAGCCGGCAGCTGGATGGTGTGCGGAGCATTCCTTACCACTCTTGCCGGTGGCCAATCGACTGTGGGCACAGCACAATTGGCGTTCAGTTACGGCCTCTCTGCATGGTGGTTCACGCTTGGTGCAGCGCTCGGCGGTGTGGTGCTTGCCCTTTTCTATGCCGGACCGTTACGTCGCAGTGGCTGCTCCACATTACTCGAAATCGTGAGGAAGCAATATGGCCGCAAGGTCGAGACCGTTGGCTCATTGCTCTTCCTGCTTGGAATCTTCATCAGCATCGTTGCTCAAGTACTCACTTCGGGGGCCATGATAGGAAGTCTGTTCAACATGTCAATGGCGTGGTCACTGGTTGTGGGCGCCGTGCTCATCATGCTTTTTGTGCTCTTTGGAGGCATTCGCAGCGCTGGAGCCGGAGGAATAATCAAACTTTTCCTGCTTTATTGCGGTTCGGTGGCTACAGGCATCATTGTGTGGCACATGGCAGGAGGCCACAGCGGCATGAGCGAGGGTTTGAGAAGCATCTATAGCTCTCCCACCTTGCTAGATATCAACGACTTGGCAAGTGCCGAAGAAATACACCACCGCTATGGGAGCATAGTGTCACGTGGCTTGATGAAAGACCTGGGTGGCGCACTGTCGATAATTTTGGGTGTGGTGTCAACTCAGACCTATGCGCAGTGCATATGGTCGGGGGCAACCACTGCCAAGGCGCGGCGCGGCGCACTCTACTGCACCTTCTTCATACCCATCATTGGTGCAGCTTGCACCCTCGTTGGCATCTACATGCGTGGCCACTATGTCACTGCCGACGAACTTGCCGCCATGCAACGAGCTGGCGAGGCACTGCCTGCCGGCATTGGAGTAATTAAGGACTCATCGCAAGCTTTTCCTTCATTTATCATCAACCATCTGCCAGCATGGTTTGGCGGACTGATGCTCGGCACACTGCTAATCAACATTCTGGGTTGCGGCAGCGGACTATGCCTGGGGGGTGCTACCATTCTGGTGCGTGATGTGCTCGTAAATGCCCACACACGACTTCGCAAGGGCAAGCAGCCCATTTCACAACTGCTGCAAACACGACTGTCGATAGTGGCGCTGCTGGCACTGGGAGTGGTAGTAGCGCAAACGTTCAGTGGCAGTTTCATTAACGACTTGGGCTTCCTGTCATTGGGATTGCGTGCTGTGGCCATTATCTTCCCCTTAAGCTTTGCCCTGTGGTTACCCAGCAGGTTCTCGTCGCGTGCCGTGCTCTTGTCAATGCCCATAGGCACCATTGCTATGCTTCTTGCCAACTTCCTGTCGCTACCAGGTGGAGCTGTCTACTATGGTCTCATTACCTCTCTGCTCACAATCCTCATTACATCTCGCAAGAATAGAACAATCCATTAAGGCAATCACAAAATACTATTACCTTGTTTGCCAAAAATTTGCCCTAATTCCATATACAATTACGCAAAAAATCATATCTTTGCAGGAAATAATATAAAACAAATAATCGATTTCTACAGAAATAACAAATTAATCCTAATTACCGTTATGTTAAAATTCAAAATTATCACATCGCTCACTGCGGCATTATTAGTAAGTTTAGCAACTTTCACAAACTCGGCACAAACTGTCGATGAGAATAATGAAATCTATCTTACACCTGTAGAGAAAAATGGAAAATATGGCTTCGAAGACTCAGATGAGAACCTTGTTATTCCATGCAAATTTGATGATGCTGAAAATTTTAGTGAAGGTTTGGCAGCAGTGCGAATGGGTGACGAACAGACTGGCAAATGGGGATTCATTGACAATAATGGAAAAGTTATTATCCCTTTTGAGTATTATGAAGCTAACGATTTCAATGAAGGCTTTTCGTTAGTAAAGAATGAGAACCATGTATATGTTTTTTTAAACAAAAAAGGCACAGAAATCGTACCATGTGAATATTATGATGCAAAAGATTTCAAAGAGGGTTTTGCTGCTGTTAAGAATGATGATGGAAAATGGGGATTTATAAATAGTACAGGCAAAGAAATCGTACCATACAAATATGATAATGTTTATAGTTTCAACAAAGGCTTTGCTGAAGTAAGAATTGGAAATGAAGAAACTGGCAAATGGGGAGCCATCAACACTAATGGTGAGGAAATTGTACCTTGCAAATATGACGGAATTTATGTAGAAAGTGATGGCTTTATAGCTATTAAAACAGGAGACAATGAAGATGGCAAATGGGGACTTTACAACACAAACATAGGTCAAGAGGTTGTACCTTGCATATATGACGAAATTAACGTTGAAAGTGAAGGCTTTGCAAAAGTGAGAATTGGAGATTGGGAAAATGAATGGGGTCTTTTCAACACCAAGACTGGCATAGAAGTCATACCATGCAAATATGATGACGTGAATGTCGAAAATGAAGAATTTGCAACAGTAAGAATTGGTGATTGGGACAATGGAAAAAGGGGACTTTTCAACACCATTTCAGGCAAAGAGGTCATACCATGCAAATATGATGAAATTAACGTTGAAGGTGAAGGCTTTGCAAAAGTAAGAATTGGAGATTGGGAAAATGGAAAATGGGGACTTTTCAACATCATTTCAGGCGAAGAGATCGTACCATGTGAATACGACAATATTTATATCTATGACTACAATGAAATCTTAGAAAAAGGATTAGTAAAAATAGGGATTGGAGATTTGATTAATGGCAAAATGGGCCTTTTCAACACCAATATTGGCAAAATGGTCGTACCATACGAATATGACGACATTAATATCCTAGAAAATGGATTGGCAATTGCGAGAATGGGAGATTTGACAACTGGTAAATATGGACTTTTCAACACCATTACAGGTCAAGAAGTTACACCATGCAAATATGATTATATGAGTTCCTTCAGCGAAGATCTAATAGTTGTAAACATTGGAGATATTGAGACAGCAAAATATGGCTTATTAAACAATAAAGGTGAAATTATAGTACCATTAAAATATGACTATATCGGTTGGCTACATTCCGAAGGCTTTGATGAAGTTCTTTTAGATGGCAAATATGGTTTTATCAATCAAAAAGCCGAGCTTGTAATACCTTGCAAATATGATAATGTGAGATTTTTCACCGAAGGCTTAGCTGGTGTAAAGCTAAATGGAAAATGGGGCTTCATCGATACTTCAGACAATCTTGTTATACCATTTAAATATAATGATGTAAAATCTTTCAAGGAAGGCTTAACTGTTGTAATGAATGAATATGGTAAATGTGGATATATCAATACTAAAGACGAGTTGGTCGTACCATTTAATTATGATGATGGACTATTATTCAGAAAAGGCTTAGCCGCTGTAATGGTAAAAGACAAATGGGGCTTTATCAACATTAAAAACGAATTGATTGTGCCATATAAGTATGATGACGTAGACAATATAGATGATGGTTTGATGGAAGTGTATTATAAAGGTAAATGGGGGCTTTTCGATTCAAACACTGCACGAGAAATTGTACCCTGCAAATATGACAAGTTTGAAGCAATAGATGATGAATCTGCATTAGTCATGGCAACTGGCAAGAGAGGAGTTGTCAGCACCATTACTGGAAAAGAAATTTTGCCATGCAAATATGAATATATCAGTGCATTAACCGACACAATAGCAAAAGTGGAAATTATAGAAAAAGGAGAAAATAAATATGGAGTTTTTAACATCAATACAGGACAAGAAATCTTATCATGTAAATATAACGACATTAGTTATGATGTCGAAAATGGAATAATAGAAGCTTATTCAGGTGACGAATGGTTTTATTTCAACACCAAAGGTGAGCAAGTAGAAAAACCGTAAGAGAGATAACGATTCGCATAATTTTGATACATTATAATTGATATCAATAGAATATTTTTTGAGAAAAAACACCACAACATTTGTGATAATTAGGTAAAAGTAGTATATTTGCAGCAATTCGAGCAAACTTGAAGAGTCAAGCTCTTGCTTGAAGACATGAGAAAGCGTTTTTGCGTTATCCTTAACTTGAAAATTCGCCATAATTAATAGCAGAAGGATAAAGCAGTCACAAAGCGCCTTTCGTGAGCCAATATATCATCCCCATTGGCTGGAGCAGTATATGGCATCGCGTGGGGGATGACTGTTTATTTCTGCGTGGGTGTTTGGCGATGCCTCAAGTTAAATAAACCAGACAAGTCTCCACGCTATCTTTTTACACTTACCATTAACGAATTAACCTCAATTCGGGAGACTAAAGAGGCGTAAAAAACTACATGAAGAAAATTATTTTTATTTTAGTACTCTGTCTTCTATCAAGTGCAGTAGTAGCTAACTCACAAAGCCGAAAGAAGTCGAGCCAAAAGACCAAGACGACAAAGACCAGTAAGTCTATCAAAACATTTACAGTTAATGGAGTGAAGTTCTCAATGGTTTACGTTGAAGGCGGAACTTTCACGATGGGATACCCCGACAACAGCAGCAAGGACTTTGAGTGGGCGAAACCTGCTCATAAGGTTACTGTTTCATCCTTTTACATCGCACAGACCGAGGTGACACAAGGTCTGTGGAAAGCGGTTATGGGTAGCTTCCCCGAAGAATGGGAATGGGAAGGGTCTAAACGACCTGTAATCTTCAATGGAGAGGAAGACTGGGATCTTTGCCAAAGATTTATTCGCAAGCTTAACCAGAAGACCGGTATGCATTTCCGTTTGCCCACTGAGGCCGAATGGGAATATGCCGCGCGTGGTGGCAAGAACAGTAAAGGTTACAAATACTGCGGTAGTAATAACATAGACGAAGTGGCCTGGATTGACACTAACAGCGAAGAGAAATCACATGATGTGGCTACCAAGCTGCCCAACGAACTCGAACTGTACGACATGAGCGGCAATGTAGGAGAATGGTGTAGCGACTGGTGGGGCGACTATACCAGTACACCACAGACCAATCCTAAGGGAGCCGCTAAATCAACCAATGAGCACGTGGTTAGAGGCGGTGATTTCTACAGTGGTGGTGGTGAAGTATGGGATCGTGGCATTTTTGACGAGGCCATTGGTACACCTGTCGGACTACGACTCTCAATGTGATTATCAAAACTTTTAAATAACTCAAAACTTAAGACAAAATGAAAAAACAAATTATTTTAACTATTATCGCATTGCTGGCTGTGAGTACTACAGCAATGGCACAGAAAACCGAGACCTTTACTGTTAAAGTGTGTTAAGTTCACAATGGTAAAAGTAGATGGAGGCACTTTCACTATGGGCGCTACAGAAGAGCAAGGAAGTGATGCTGCCTATGATGAAACCCCTGCACACAAGGTTACTCTTTCATCGTTCAGCATAGGACAGACCGAAGTGACACAGGAGTTGTGGAAAGCAGTCATGGGGAACAATCCAAGCGAGTTTGTTGGTCCTAAACACCCCGTGGAAAATGTAAGTTGGGAAGACTGTCAAGAGTTCATCAAAAAAATCAACAAACTGACAGGAAAGCAATTTAGGCTTCCTAGCGAAGCTGAATGGGAGTATGCCGCTCGTGGAGGCAACCTAAGTCGTGGATATAAGTATGCTGGCAGCAATAATATTAATGAAGTTGCGTGGTATACCGATAATGAAGATGATGAGACCCATAATGTGGCAGAATTGCGTCCAAATGAACTCGGAATCTATGATATGAGTGGCAACGTTAATGAATGGTGCAACGATCTGTATGAAAAATACAATAGTTCCTCTCAGACAAACCCAACAGGTGCAACGGTTGGCTCTACACGTGTAGAACGTGGCGGTGGCTTTAATGACACAGATGATGACTGTCGTGTTTCCACACGTAGCACAGACAAAAAAACTAGCAAAGGTGAATATCTTGGCTTTAGACTTGCTCTTTAATATTTATAACTTATAACTTCAGAATAATATGCAAAACTGCAAAAAAATAGCGTTGATATTCGCAGCGATACTTGTGAGTGTAACATCTTTCAACAATTATGCACAAACTGTCGATGAGAATAATGAAATCTATCTTTCACCAGTAGAGAAAAACGGAAAATGGGGATTCGAAGACTTTGATGAAAACCTTGTTATTCCATGCAAATATGACAATGTTGAAAGTTTTAGCGAAGGCTTGGCAGCTGTAAGAATTGGAGATTATGAAACAGGAAAATGGGGGTTCATTGACGTTAAAGGGCGACAGGTTATCCCTTGTAAATATGACATGACCGAATCCTTTTGCAACGGTTTGGCAGCTGTGAGGATTGGCGATGAGGACACAGGAAAATGGGGATATATCAACCTCAAAGGGCAAATGGTCATCCCTTGCAAATATGACAAGGCCGAATCCTTTGACCGAAGTATAACTGCTGTAAGGATTGGAGATGAGGAAACAGGAAAATGGGGAGCAATCAACACTAATGGCGAAACAGTCATACCTTGCAAGTACGGCTATATTTTTGTGGAAAGTGAAGACCTCTCACAATTCATGATTAATGATAAATGGGGGCTTTTAGACATTAAAACTGGACAAGAGTTAGTGCCATGCAAATATGACGACATTGATGTAGAGAATGACAGCCTTGCAATAATCAGGATTGGTAACTACGAAACAGGTAAACGCGGGCTTCTTGACATAAAAACTAGTAAAGAATTTATACCATGCAAATATGACGACATTGATGTAGTAGATGAAAACCTCGCAAAAATCAGGATTGGAGATGAAGAATCTGGAAAATGGGGACTTTTAGACATTAAAACCAGGCAAGAGGTCGTGCAGTGCAAGTATGACTTCATTTATGTAGAAAACGAAGACATTGCACAATTCAGGACAGGTGATGAAAAAACTGGTAAATGGGGGCTTTTAAACATCAAAAACGGGCAAGTGTTCGTACCAAGCAAGTATGACGACATTAGCGGAATAAGTGAAAACCTCGCAAAAATTAGGATTGGAGATGAAGAATCTGGAAAATGGGGACTTTTAGACTTCAATACAGGTCAAGAGGTCACGCCATGCAAATATGATGGAATATTTTCTTATTTATTAAAAACTGATTATTTCAAAATAGAAACGAGAGAAGATGATTCTCTTAAATGTGGACTTCTTGAAATCAGTACTTGTAAAGAAGTTGTCCCATGCAAATATGATGATATTGTTCCTTTAAACAGTGGTATGGCTTGCATTAAGGTTGGCGATGATGAAACAGGAAAGTGGGGATTATTGAACATCGGCACAGGCAAAATAGTGGTACCATGCAACTATGACAATGTTGACTATGTTGGAAATGATTTGGCGGCAATCAAGATTGGTGATGAGGACTCTGGAAAATGGGGTTTTTTCAATATTAATACTGGTAAAGAGGTCTCACCAAGCAAGTATTATGAGGTGGTCTCTACATGGAGCTTTAGAGATTGTGTTCTAGTAAAAATTGGCAATGATGATAGTGGAAATGTCGGATTATTCAATACCATCTCTTGCAAAGAGATTGTGCCATGCAAATATGATGACGTATACCTTTCTAGTGATGAAGGATATGCAGTAATAATAAGAAGAATTGATGATTATAGAAAAGAAGGACTCTTCGACATCAACGCAGGCAAAGAAGTTGTGCCATGCAACTATGACATCATTAATTTAGAACGTGACGGCTATGCCATGGTTAGAATTGGAGATTGGGAAACAGGGAAATGGGGACTTTTCGACACCAAGAACGGCAAAGAAATCCTGCCATGCAAATACGATTATCTTCATCTTTTTAATGACAATTTAGTAGGAATTAGAATCGGAGATGGAGAAACAGCAAAATATGGCCTTTTCAATATTAACTTAGGCAAAGAAGTAATACCCTATAATTATAACTCAATTGAATTAGCAAGCGATGATATTATAAAAGTCATGATAGGCGATGACGATACAGGCAAGTGGGGGTTAATTGATTCCAATGGCAACATTCTTGAACAATGTAAATATGATTATATAGGTGACTTCAATGAAAATTTGGCTGTAGCTGTTCTTAATAAAAAAACTGGCTTTTTGAATACAAAGGGGAATTTGGTCATTCCTTGCAAGTATGATGCCGCTGGCATGTTTAGCGAAGGATTAGCACCTGTGATGATTAAAGAAAAATGTGGATTCATCAACAACAAAGATGAAATTGTTATTCCATGTGAGTATGATTATGCCGGATTATTCAATGAAGGATTAGCTCTTGTTGCTATTGATAACAAAGGTGGATTTATCAACAACAAGGGGGAACTTGTCATACCATTTAAATACGAACGAGCTGGATCTTTCAACGAAGGTTTAGCACCTGTAATAATCGATGGCAAAGTTGGATTTATCAACATCAAGGACGAGATGGTTATACCATGCATATATGATAATGCGAGGCCTTTCAAAAATGGCTTGGCCGAAGTTAAGATTGGTGATGAAGAAACGGGAAAGTGGGGCATTGTCAACACCAAGGGCGAACAAATTTTGCCATGCAATTATGACTATATCTATGATATCAATAATGGAATAATACAAACTGCGTTAGGCGATGAATATTTCTATTTCAACACCAATGGTGAGAGTATTGATCCTGAAGAGGCAAAAAAAGTCATGAAATAGAAGTATAGTTCATTATACAATTGTGACAATCTAATTCAAGTTTCGTGTAAAAGCGGGACTTGAATTCTTTATAACTGAGAAAAAAATCGTAACTTTGCACGCTGAAATCAAAACACCACAAAAAATGGCCGAGAGCAACTTCATCGATTACGTTAAGATATTGTGCCGCAGTGGGCATGGCGGAGCAGGTTCGAAGCATCTGCACCGCGCAAAGTATATACCCAAGGGAGGTCCCGACGGAGGTGACGGAGGCCGCGGCGGACACATATTCCTCAAGGGAAACCGCAACTTGTGGACGCTCATTCACCTCAAGTATCAGCGTCATATCTTCGCTACCGACGGGGCGCCTGGCAGCGAGAACCAGTGCACCGGCAAGAAAGGCGAAGACCGCACTATTGAGGTGCCTTGCGGCACTGCAGTCTATGACGCCGAGACAGGACAATTCTTGTGCGACGTGACCGAGCACGACCAAGTGGTGCGCCTATTAAAGGGCGGACGCGGCGGCTTGGGTAACGTACACTTCAAGACCGCTACCCGTCAAACTCCACGCTTTGCTCAACCTGGCGAAGATGGCGTGGAGAAATCCATCATCCTCGAGCTCAAGCTGCTCGCCGATGTAGGACTTGTGGGATTCCCCAATGCCGGCAAATCGACACTGCTCTCGGTAATAAGCGCAGCCAAACCCAAAATCGCCAACTACCCCTTCACTACCCTTGAGCCAAATCTTGGCATCGTGAGCTATCGTGGCCAGCAGTCGTTTGTCATGGCCGACATACCTGGCATCATTGAGGGCGCCAGCGAGGGTAAAGGTTTGGGACTGAGATTCCTGCGTCACATAGAGCGCAACGCCGTGCTGCTGTTCATGGTGCCGAGCGACACCGACGACATCAAGCGCGAGTATGAAATTCTGAGCAACGAGCTCGCAACCTTCAACCCCGACCTGGTGGAGAAGCCACGCGTGCTAGCCGTCACCAAGTGCGACCTCATCGACGAGGAGCTCAAAGAGATGCTGCGCGAGGGACTGCCCAGCGACGTGCCTGTGGTCTTCATCTCGAGCGTTGCACAGCAGGGCTTGACCGAGCTCAAAGACATCCTGTGGCGCACCATCAACGACGAGCACAACCGCATTCCCGACACTGTTGCGCTGCACGACCTCGACTCCCGCCACCGCGTGCAGGAAGAGGACGACTTCATCTTCGCCGCAATGGATCCCGACTATGACGAGATGCCCGACGCCGGCGGCAAGATGATTGTTGACGAGCAAGAGTGGGACGATGAATACTGGGCCGAGAAATATGAAGACCCCGACCGCGATTTCCAAATAGTTAACGAAGAACGAGAAATAAGAGATCAGAAATCAGATATCAGAGAGCAGAAATGAGAAATCAGATATCAGAAACGAGATATCAGAAATCAGATATCAGAAACGAGAAACCAGAAACGAGAAACCAGAAACGAGATATCAGAATCGAGAAACTGACAACTGACAACTGACCTCTGACAACTGACCTCTGACATCTGACAACTGACATCTGACAACTGACATCTGACAACTGACATCTGACAACTGACATCTGACAACTGACATCTCAAAACAATTCAATGGCTTTTGAAAAAATAAACATATGCGTCTTTGGCGCTTCTAGCCGCAACTTGGACAAAAGCTACGTTGAAGACTCTTACCTGCTGGGCACTCTCATGGCACAGCGAGGATGGAGATGCTTGAACGGTGCAGGCAGTGAGGGGTTGATGCGAGCAGTGAGCGACGGCGCACTCGATGCCGGGGGCGAAGCCATTGGTGTCATTCCGCAGTTCATGATTGACAACGGGTGGCACTATGAGCGGCTCACAAGCATCATTGCCACACCCACCATGCACGAGCGCAAGAGCACTCTTGCACGCATGTCGCAAGCGGTGATTGCTCTCCCTGGCGGCTGCGGCACCATGGAAGAGCTTCTTGAAGCCATCACCTGGCGACAGCTCAACCTCATGCCCAAGCCCATTATCCTGCTCAACACACTGGGATTCTACGACAATTTGGTGGCAATGCTCAACCACGCCATTGAGCATGGTTTCATGAAAGCAAGCCACCACCGCTTGTGGAAGGTGGCTCAAACCCCAGCACAGGCCCTCGACATCATCGAGCAAGAGCTATCACATGATATTGAGCCTGCCGAATCAAAATATTGACAACACACATCATGCCAAACGACAGCATTCATAACAACACCGACAGCAGCACAACATTAGCAGCCGATAGCGCTAACCATGCTACCGATACTGTGACAACAATACCCACCGTGCACCGTGCACAATATTTGAGCGGTTTCCCCAGCTACGGAGGCAACGACATCTCGTTCCAACGCATTGACCAGATGCCAGTGCTCGAAGTGCCGGCAGCAGGCAACGCCCGCACTCACAACAGCTCTCCTCTGCACGACACCGGCTCGATGATTATGTTCCTTCTCTCATGCCTGTTCTTGATTACCAGCTACCGTTTGGGACACATCTACATAGCCAACTTGATGCACAACATGTTCTCCATCAAGGGCAAGGATGACCTTTACAGCGACCACACCATGAGCGACACTCGCATTATCATCGCTCTGATTGTCAACACCTGCCTCATGGAGGGATTTCTCATGTTCTATGGACTATCGTGGTATAACCCGCAATTGACTCTGGCATTGCAGAGCTCGGTATTCCTGCATGTTTTTGTCTTGATACTATCGGCTGCACTTTTCATTACCCTTCAGCTATTCTTGTACCGCTTGATTGGCTTTACTTTCAGCGACGACAAGCTCACCGAGCTGTGGGTGGGCGGTTTCCTGGCATCGCAAGCGACCCTGGGCCTACTGCTGTTTCCCATTGTGGTCATCACGCTTGTCTTTCCCTCAACTATCAAATCAATGCTTACGATAGCAATTACACTATACATTTTGGCTAGAATAGTATTTATTTGGAAAGGTTTTAGAATTTTTTTCAATAATTTCTCCTCTAGTATCTATTTTATTTTGTACCTTTGCGCCGTCGAAATTGTACCCCCTCTCCTGGCACTTGCCGGTACAGTTTATGTATGCAGCATATTATAAACAAAAATTATTGAAACAGTGAAGATTAAGAAAATCTTGGTTTCACAACCGAAACCATCATCTGAAAAATCTCCGTATTTCGATTTGGAACGCAAGTATGGCGTTGAAGTGGTTTTCAGGCCATTCATCAAGATTGAGGGGTTGACTTCAAGAGAATTCCGCCAGTCAAAAATTCCCATCACCAACCATACTGCAGTGATATTCACCGCACGCACTGCTGTCGACCATTACTTCAGGCTTTGTAAAGAGCTGAGATTCAATGTGCCCGACACAATGAAATACTTCTGCGTGAGCGAAACAATAGCGCACTATCTGCAAAAGTATATCATCTACCGCAAGCGCAAGATATTCTATAGCGAGACTGGACATGCCGAGGCACTCCTTCCACTGCTTGCAAAGCACAACAAGGAGACCTATATCTACCCCATCAGCGACGTTCACGACCAAAAGCTGCACATCCCTGAGGACGGCAGCATCAAGTTCACCAAGGCTATTATGTACCGCACTGTGAGCAACGTGATTCGCAACGACGAGGAGTTTGACTACGACATGATTATCCTCTTCACTCCATCGGGAGTGAAATCGCTCATGCAGAGCTTCCCCAACTTCAAGCAAGGCAACATTGCCATTGGAGCTATGGGCAACAAGACCATTGTTGAGCTCAAAAACAACGGATTGAGACTTGACTTGACCACCAGCCCCAAAGCGCCATCTATTGCTGCTGCTATGGATCAGTACATCAAGGAACATCTTGATGACCCCGAAGAGGAGCGCATCGTACAAGAAAGATTCTCTGATGACAATAAGCCAAAACCAGAACCCAAGCCCGAGCCCAAAACAGAAATAAAGCCCGAGCAACCCAAGGTTGAAGCAAAGAAAGCTCCAGCAAAGAAGGCTCCAGCGGCTAAAAAGGCTCCTGCAAAGAAAGCTGTAACCAAGAAGGCTGCAACAGCCAAGAAAACCACCAAGAAGGCCGAGAAATAAAACAATATCTCAATATACACACTCTACTCCCCAGAACACACATGCTCAACAGTTGTTCTGGGGAGTAGTATTTTATAGGAGAGTGCCCAGTGTGTTTAGAACTGGAAATAGATGAACGGCTGTATTTCGCTCGTCTTAATCTGGACGATGATGAAAATCAAGACAATGAGTGCAACAGCATAGAGTGCGATGGGCATCTTGACGAAGGCTTCCTTGCAGCGCTGGCTCAACGAGTCGGGCACAAAGTGCAGAACATACCCCAGCACAATGAGAACCATCACTTGCCAGTAACCACCAACAACTTCCAGTAGCAGCTCGGGATGCAAACTTGTTGTTATTTGCGATAGCATTATGCCCAAATTGCCCCAATTGCCACCATGGAAGAGTCCGTCCCAAGTGATATCGGCATTACGGAACAGCATCCAGGCAAAAATTACAAAGTGGAATGTCACAATGGTCATAACCACGTTCCACCACTTGGCAGTTATAACGTTCCAACCGCGGCTCACAGTCATCCACAGTTTATGTACAATGAGAGCCAAACCATGCAGCGCACCCCAGAAGATGAAGTTGAGCGATGCGCCATGCCACAAGCCTCCCAGCAGCATTGTGACAAACAGGTTTACATACTGCCTGAACTTGCCCTTGCGGTTGCCACCCAGCGAAATATAGAGATAATCCCGCAGCCAAGTGCTCAGCGAGATGTGCCAGCGACGCCAAAAGTCGGTAACCGACACTGCCTTGTAGGGATTGTTGAAGTTGATGTTGAACCTGAATCCCATAAGCAACGCCAGTCCAATCGCCATGTCGCTGTAGCCCGAGAAATCGCAGTAAATCTGCAATCCATAGCCATAAGCTCCAAGCAGATTCTCGATACCGCTGAACTGCACAGGGTTGTCAAAGACTCGGTCCACAAAGTTTATGCTGATGAAATCGCTAATCACAGCCTTCTTGAAAAGACCCGTAACAATGAACCAGAATCCTGTTCCGAGCATCTCGCGGGTAACCTTGAGAGGCTTGTACATCTGCGGCAGGAAGTCGCTCGCTCTTACAATGGGACCAGCCACCAGTTGAGGGAAGAACGACACATAGAACGCATAGTCGAGCAAGTTGTCGACAGGCTTGATTTTGCGGCGGTACACATCGATGATATAACTCAACGACTGGAAAGTGAAGAACGAGATGCCCACCGGCAGGAAAATATCAAGGTCGTGCCATGGTGCACCGGTTATATTTCCAAATATCTGACCAAAGAAGTTGGTGTACTTGAAATATCCAAGCAATCCCAAGTCGACCAACAAGCTCAAGGCAACTAGCATCTTGCGCACCCACTGCGTGCGCGACATCGACAGGCACTCGCCAATGATGTAGTCGCTGCATGTGACAATGGCTATCAAGAAAAAGTACAAGCCACTGGTCTTATAATAGAAGAAATAACTGAACGCAACTACAAAAAGAGTGCGAGCAAGTGACTTCTTGCTGAGAAGGCTATATATGACAATGAAAATGGCAAACATGAACAAGAAGAGGCCGCTCGAGAAAATGAGTGGCGACTTCTCGTCATAGACGAGCTGGTGCAAGAGCAGCGACGGGTCGATAGTGCCAAACTGCAGCTTAAAGAAACTCAATATGCTATTCCAAAAATCCATTACAATCTATCCCAATTATCTGTTTTCATAACCCAGCATGAGGGCGTCATACAAGTAGCGCGCTATGCGGTCTCCACCCTTGTAGGTGATATGGGTATAATCCTTGCTCGCCTCGCCACGGCTCACCATCTGCACAATGCTGCCTTCGCCTCCCATTGCCGAGTAGAGGTCCCAAAAGGCCACGTTGCAGTCGATTGCCACACGTTTCTGCGCCTGGATTAGTCCCAGCACACCTTTCATTGTGTGCCAACCAGTGCTAGTGCGCTCCTCACGGTCGCTGCATCCCACCACGAGCACGCTTGTGCCGGGCATGTTGTTCTTTATGTTATTGATAGCTCCTGCCACGGTCTTGCAATAGGCGGTGTAGGCACTGTTGTTGTGTCCCGCTACGTTTAGTCCATACATGATGATTACCAAGTCGTAACGACGAGCCTGGTTGAAAGCGCTCATCATGCTTGCTGGCACTCTGCTCAGGTGCTGACCGCTCGACGAACGCATAGCAAGGTTGTCGACTATAACGCCGTTTTCGCTGTCCATCGACGTTCCCAGGAACACCATGTTTCCTGGCTCACGCACCACCCATTTCACATTCTTGATGTTGCCATACACTGTGGCATGACCCACAACACCATTGGCCGATAGTGGAAAATAGGTGGAGTCGGCACCATTTACCACAGCAGTCACATAGCCCGAACCTGCGCCGCCCAGGAAGTAGAACGTAGAGCTGGAGCAAGAACCAGCATGAGGATAAGACGAGCCCAGGCCAGCCAAGTTGACCCATGCGCCATTGCTGGCATTGAAATAATTGCCGGTGAGATTGTTATAGGTATCAACATAGCCGCTGCGGTCAACGGCCTTGTGCTGAGTCCAGCCTTTGAAAGTTTGACGACAGGTACGGCTGAAGCTGGCAGTTATTGTGGTCATGGGCAAGTAGCCCACTCCCTTGCCACCAAATCGCTGCTGCAGCAGCTCTCGGAGCTTGGAAGTCATGATGTCGCCCTCGATAAACGAATCGCCAATCACAGCAATCCTCACAGGCCTGTACTGAGCCTGTGCAAGCGCTTCATAAAATGCAGCCATGCCGCCACTGGCGCCGTCGCTCATGTCGATGATGCTTGTCACGCCACTCTTTGTCTCGGTAACCTCGGCTTTAGCGTTTATAATGGAGTCTTCCATCGTGATGAGCTTGCCGCTCTTCTTGTCAACAGTGAGGTGCGAACCTTCAAGCACGGGAGGCACCGAGTCGGGAAGTTCGTCACCGTCATGGACGGCCGTGTCGGGATTTTCAACCACCTTAGCCAGAGTTGAGTCGCTGGCTATGAGCTGGCTCACTGCCGAGTCACTCCTGACGTCGCTGAGCAAGTCGACCTTGCGCATAGACCATCCTCCCACCGAAAACGATGGAATCCAGTACATGGTCAGCAAAACCAGCACTACTGCCAGAACCACAAGAGGAACTTTTGTTAGATAGTTTTTCTCCATTTACCCTAAAAACAAGCATTCTATAAATTCACTTGAGCTTATGCTTAATGCTTGCAGCAAGCGATTTACAGAACGCCTTAAACTCAAATGCCGTGCAAAATTAGTGCAAGTTGAGTGAAATAACAAATTTATTTGAGTATTTCCGAGGCGCAGCCTAATTTATCCAAAATTACTGCAAACCTTGAGAAAAACCAAAATTGTTCTATGTTTTTTATTTTAGTTCAACAAGATAGAACTAAAAAGTGGATATCAAAAAAACTTTTCCACTAAAAAATCAATTTTCAATATCTAAATCCTCCATAACACCTATCGTATCTTCATTTTCATCTTCAAATACCAAGTCAAAAGTAATGCCGTCATTATCAGGGTCCCAATCCGATGCTACCAATTCATAATAGGGCAAGAACAGAAGTGCTACGTTATCTTTATAATTGTTAGACGTGGGCTTAAAACGCAAGTAGGTTACCAATATATCTCCATCACTGTCAAGAACAGGTGTTTCATTGTCTCCTTCATAGACATAGATGCAGATGTAAGTAGTTTTATTCTTGCGATTTTTTATATCAAAATCAACAAAAAATGCAATACCCTTATCTCCTTCTTCATCCACATATTCAGCATCCACCGAATAACCATTTAATATTATCTCGGTAGAAGCAGGTTTTTTCTTTCTTGAAGTAGTATTATTTTTACGCACTGGTTTATTCGTGCGTCTGCTGCTAGACCTGTGCGTAGTACTACTCGAAGATGATTTGTGCCTTGTCACATCTCGATTTTGTGCAGTAATCTCAGGCACAAAACCTATCATAGCCACAGAAGCATCAACAACAATTTTTTAAAACAATTATTCATGGCTTAATTCTTTAATAATTTCTTTATATTATTATCCCTAAAAAATTCACTGTTTAATAATCCAAATCCTCAATTCCTCCCATTATTTCACCATATTCGTCAACAAACAGCAGGTCAAAAGTGAGACCATCCTTATCAGGGTCCCAATTGACCGAGTTTTCCAAATCATAGTGAGTAATCATCAGCTGGGCCCTCGAGGTGAGCGTGAAATTGGTCTCTGGCACAAAAGGAAAACAAACCAGCAAAGGATCTCCCAAGCAGTTGAGAATCTTGGTCTGGTTATCACCCTTTAAGGCATAAATATAAATGGATGTGCTCTTGCCGCCACGGTTTTTTACCGTGAAATCAATGTTGAAGATATAGCACAGAGAGCCGTCACTCCGGCGGTAATTGGGATTCACACTGTAACGGAGCAAAGTGATGGGCGCATCGGCCTGCTTTGCTTTCGAGCTCGTTGCTTTACGGCCCGACGGGGTGCAGTGGTCTTGGGAGCAACTTTTGTCGAGGTCTTGGAGGGAGACTTGGAGGAAGTTTTGGGAGTCGCTTGCTTGCTAGTAGATGGTTTTGAAGAGCCCTGACTTTGATGACGTGTAGCGTCTTTATATTGTGCCATCATGCACGTCACAGTCAAGCACGCAAGAAGCATGACAAAAAACCTCTTGCTGCAGTTGATGTATCTTTTCATTCTTACTACAATTTATAAGCCTTAAGAATAATACCACCCTCCACATCTTTTATTCCTAGACATTTAGATGGCAAGCAAATTAATTATCTCTTATCTTTACCTTCCTCAACTCTATAATAAACCCTACCATCTTTTTTATACCACACACCGTTGTGGAAGTCTCCATCCCGGGCAGTGCCCTTAAAATAGTATCCGTCTTTTTGGGTATAGACACAATCTCCTTCATAATGGTCATTCTTGAAACTACCCTCATAGACATCGCCCTTGCTTTGACCACTCTTGGTGATGACGAACTTGCAGCTGTCGCCTTCTCTGATTCCGTCTTTGTAAGGACCTTCGTAGGTTCCCATATCATATTCTCCTTTCCCAATTCCGTTAGGCTTACCGTCAACAATGGGTCCTGTGTATTTAAATGAAATCACGGTGTCTTTGGAATTGATTGACATCAACGAGTCGGTAACCATGGTTGTGTCGGCTGCCGAAGGCCCTGGGAATACGTCCTTAAGACCTCCCAGCGTCTTGCTGTCTTTAAAGAAGAAGTAATAAAGCATCAATGCCGCTAGAATCAACGTCAGGAAGAACGCTATGATGCCATAAAGAGTGGCACGGCTCTTGGGTTGAATGGGCTCGGTTTGATAACCGTCAAAATGTGGCGACGTCTCAGCCACCTCACTCGCTGGCACTCCAGTGTAAGGCCTCTCCACAGCTGCTGCTCCACGATTGTTATCGACTGAATAGGCATTTTCGGCTCCAGGAAGTGAAGGAACGCTTGCCCCGCCTCCCATTGGAACTGTAACACCGCTCTCGTCGCTGGGCTGAGGATACTGTGGATAGTCGGGCCCAACAATTGCTCCAACGCCTGCATAGGGAGCGCCACCACCATAGATGTTGCCTGCTGGTGCAGGTGCAGGTTGATTTATCGAGCCTATGGTCGTAGCAGGGTCATCGCCAGAAGCAGGCGCAGCTGGCATGGGTGGTGTGGAGACCGCTGCAGGTGGCATGGGGTCTGGCATGGGCTCTGGCATGAGCTCTGGCTCTGACTTTGGTGCAGGATTCAGATTCAAGAACTTTCTCACCTCATCCACGTTCTTGGGACGGTTGTCGGTCTTGATGTTCATCATCCACATCACGAGCTTCTTGAAGTCTTCTCGAGTGCCTGGATAGAAATGGAACGCATTGGCTCCATCATTGTTTATTGCCGAGGTGCTGGGCGGTTTTTGATTGGTGGCGAGATTGTAAAGTGTGGCACCCAATGAGAAAAGATCGGTCGATGGACCAATTTTCTTGTAATCGCCATCTTTGAGCTCCACAGGAGCATAGTTGGTGGTGAACGACAGGCTCGTTATAGAGATATCGCCCGAGCTGGGGTCGATTTGCTTAGTAGAGCCAAAATCGATTATCAGCACATTGCCGTTAACGTCAACCATGAGATTGCTGGGCTTGATGTCGAGGTGAAGCATCTTGCTCTTGTGCATCACGTCAAGAGCGTCAAGAACCTGAGGCAGCAATGTGTCCATGAGCCAACTAGTGTCGAATGGCGCATTCTGACGCTTGAGCATGTCGGAGAAAGAGCTTCCGTTCACATATTGCATCACATAGTAGGAAGTGTTGTTCTCGTCAAACGAGTCATGAACCTTTACAATGTGAGGATTATCTTTCTTTCCCAGGATGTAAAGACGCTTAGCCTCGCGCTTGAACACATTGCGCAGTTTGTTAAACTGCTCAACATTCTGGCTGTTGCTCACACTTATGCTAGGCATGCCCATGTTGCGGTGAGAGATGCCTTTCATGTAAAACTCCTTGATAGCTACTTGCTCGCCAAACTCTACGTTAGTGGCCACGTAAGTATTTCCAAAGCTGCCACTTGCCAGGTAGGCATCAATGCGATAAATGCCTCGCAACATGGTCCCCACCTGCAACATTTCACGATTGTCAACTGTGTTGATTGCCATATACAATATTCAGGTTTTATATTAATCGGTAATGGTTAACAAAATCACTAAAGTGAAAATACAGCCCTAAAAGGCACATATTGCTGAAAATCAGCAATTTCACCACATTATAAACAAAAAGGGCACAACTATACAATACAAAATTAAGAAAAAAAACTCACATTTATAATTTTTTAGTAGAAAATAATCACAAAAAAGCACCACAAGCCAACGCTTGTGGTGCTATAAAATTATTTCTCTATTTGTCTTACTTTTTTCGCAAGATGAAGAAGATAGCTCCTCCGGCAATCAAGAACAGAAGAATTGGCACAACAATGTAGAGTACTTTGAAGAGTTTGTCTCTATCATCAACGATATTGCCATTGTCGGTATCTTTGTCCTTATCCAGGTTCTCTTTGCTATCACCTTTGTTGGCGGCATTAAAATCTGGAGCATCCTTCTTCTGCTCTTCGGTCGCCAATTTTTCGCTACCATTCTCGACAATACTGTACAAGTTGCCTTTGTTGTTATACCACATGCCGTCGTCCTTCTTGCCATCATCAAAGGTGCCCTTGTACTTGTAACCGCTGTGCTTCTCAGTATACACACAGTCGCCATCAAAGAGGTCGTCATCAAAGCTGCCCTCATACACATCGCCAAGATTACTTCGCTTATTGTCGGGCGAAGTGTTCTTAGTAAACGTAAACTTGCAGCCGTCGCCTTCTCTAACGCCATCCTTGTAAACACCCTCATATTTTCCGTCCTCATAAACACCCTTGCCTCGTCCGTTGGGAAGGCTGTTTACAATGGGTCCAGAATAGGTGTAGGTCACTATCGAGTCACCTATTTCGCACTTGATGAGAGTGTCTTTCACCTCTCGTGCGCCTGCAACCGATGCTACCGAAGACGTCTGGCCATTATCGCCCTTGTCCCTAAGCACGAAAAACAGTGCAATTCCTGTGAGCAGGCAAGCAGCGATAAATGAAAGAATCACTATGAGCATAGAGTTGCCCTTGGAGGGAGCAGGAGGCTCAACGGGGTCTGGCTCTGCTTGTGGTGGCATTGGGTATCTCTCGTTTGAGCCATACATGCGGCCCATCCCACTATTGGAGTTCATTCCTGGTCCGCCAAGATTAGCAGGAGGCACAACATGAGGCACCACCGATGGCACTACTGGAGCCGCTGGTCCTTGACTGCCGCCTTGTGCAAGCGGCGAAGGGCCATTGGAGGCATGGCCAGGTTTTGTTACCACATTGGTGTCATCATCGTCAATAGTGCCAGTTTCTTTATTTATCCTCATTTTATTGCTGCTGCGACCTGGCTTCAACACAACCACTTCGTCTTGACCAGATTCTGCCTCACCGCCTGATGGATGTGATGCTGGACCGGCTGCACCGCCACCACTGGCTGCACCAGTAATTGGAACATTTCCAATGACATTTACCTGAGAATCATCTTTTTCCTCGCCTTTACTGGCTGGAGTGACAGCCTCATCTTCGTTGGACTTGAGAGTTCCTTCCTTGCACCGGAGCAAAAAATCGTTCACCTCGGCAACACTCTGAGGTCTCTTGTCAATATTGGTACTCATCATCCACATCACAAGCTTCTTGAAGGTCTCGTTGGTTTGAGGCAAGAACTTGAAAGCCGCCTCGCCATCGACAGTAATCTCCGAAGCACGCGGTGGACGCTGCAAAGTCGCCAGGTTGTAGAGTGTGGCACCAAGCGAGAACAGGTCGGTCCACGGACCTATCTTCTTATAATCATATTCCTTGAGCTCGATGGGAGCATAAGGGCGGGTGATGAGAAGGAAGCTCGATATTGTGTCGGGGTCACCCGAGTTGGGATCCACCTGCTTGCTCGATCCAAAGTCGATGAGCATGATGTTGCCATAGGCATCGGCCATGATGTTGGCAGGCTTGATGTCAAGGTGCCAAATCTTGTTCTCATGCAACTCCTGAAGGGCGTCAAGCACTTGCGGCAGGAACACCTCAAGCAGCCAGCTGCTGTCGCAGGGAGCGTTCTGCATCTTCAGCAGCTCGCTGAACGAACTGCCATTGATGAACTGCATCACATAGTAGGTGGTGTTATTCTCCTCAAAGATGTCATACACCTTCACTATGTGAGGGTTGTTCAACTTGCCAATGCGGCGAAGCCTTCGAGCCTCGCGCTTGAACACGTTGCGCAGTTTTTCAAACTGCCCCAGATTCTCGGCATTAGTTACGCTGATGCTTGTGGAATTGACATCGCGCCGCGAGAGACCCTTCATGAAAAATTCCTTGACAGCTACTTGCTCTTCAAACTCTACATTGGTGGCGACATAGGTGTTGCCAAAGCCGCCACTGGCAAGATAGCCATCTATGCGATAAACCTTCCTCAGCAGGGTTCCAACCCGCAACATCGAATTGCCGTCTACGCTATTATTGGACATAGGAGTGGTCTTGAGTTAATTATTAATTATCGCCATTCTTTCGATTTAAAATCGCATTTTTTGTTTTTTCCTGTTGCTGCTGTTTCTCTGTTTTTGGCTTATTTATACCATCATAAGCCTTATGAGCATCATCATTCTGAGCTTTTTGCGCATCTCCGATGCCCTTAACAAATTTATTGTCTTTTTTCTGACCACCATTATTAGTCCCTTTTGAAACAGAATTGTTAGTCGTCTGCCCTTGAGAACTTTGAGTACTGCGAGTAACGTTCTTCGAACCTTGTGAGGCACTTCCACCGCCTGAATTTCCAGCGTTTTTGTTCTCAATATCACTTATCAACTCTTTGGCGTCACCACTTTGGTCAGGAGACTTGTCGTTGTGGAACTTGTTCCATAACAGATAGGCGGCACCAAAAACAACAGCTGCTGCAAGCAGTCCAATCAGCACTTTGAGCCAAAGGTTAGCATCGGTGGGTTTGGGCTTGTAGTCATCAAAATCATTCATATGTTGAACTCTTGCCCTTCTTCCGGGACCTTCCGAAACCACCTTGATTTCATCATCCTCTTCGGCCTCAACAACCGGAGCGGCTACGGGAGGAGCTGGCATTGCTGCAGGTGGTGCTGCGGGAGCTGCTTGAGCTTGTACACCAATAGGTGAAACTGGTGCTGGCTCATTAGCCTTGGCAGCCATTCTTGCCAGCAGCGACACCTCGTTGTAGTGAGAAGTCTTCTCATCGTTAATCAGCTGGTCGTCGCCTACCTCATTCGACACACCTTTTATCTTTATCAAGATGGCCGAGTGGTTATCCTTGTTACCCATTGTGGCAGCCCTGAGTTGCTCGATTTTGCTTTCGTCGGTAACATCGCTGGCAAGCAGAGAAATGAGTTCGCTGTCGCTCATCTGCTCGAGCATGCCATCAGAGCACAAGTAGAAATAGTCGCCTGGCAGCACGTCGGTGGTATGAGCCAAATCGATGTTCACATCGTTATCTTCACCTGGCATGAGGGCACGAGTGATGACATTGCGGCGGTTGGAAGTCGCCATGTCTTCATAAGAAATATCTCCTGCCATAAACAAGTCATAAACCAGCGAGTGGTCGATGGTCTTGTAAAGCACACGGCGTTGAGAGGGCCTGATGTGATAGATGCGGCTGTCGCCAATGTGACCCATTGTCACACCGCCATTGTGAAGGCACACCATGGTGAGTGTGGTTCCCATTTTTCTTACCGAGCCGTCGTCAAGTTCGTCAAGTTGCTTGCGAGCATACTTTATGGCCTCAACCACAATCTCATCGTCAAGCATTCCGTCGCTTGATATATGGTCGTTAATCCACTTGCTCACCGCATTGCTCACGGTAGCACTTGCCACTTCGCCTTTCTCATGACCACCCATTCCGTCGCACACGAGGAATAGACGATCATTACTTGTAATCGCACCAAGGGCTGGGAAGATGTTGTCCTCTTGATTGTCACGCTGTCCCAGCTCATTTAATGCTACTGGGCTGAATATATCGAACTTCATGATATTCTCTTGTTAAAAAAGTAAAGTATAAAACATTGTCATTTCACTCTGCCTCAAAGATAAATGTCGTTTCTCCTAGAGTAATGAGATCTCCTTTGTTCAACTTAACGACATCGGTTTGACCTATCTGGATGCCGTTAATCTTGGTCGGGTTCATATTCTTGTGATTATAAAGGGTCGCATAAGTATTCCCATGGGAGTCGACCTTTACGTCAATAATGGCATGGGAACGACTCATATAACCGTCTTGAACCGGCAGCTGAATCTTGGCATCGCTAGAATATGCCCTTCTACCTATAGTGTTCAAGCCACGGTCCAGAGGCAGCTTCATGCCGTTGAAAATGACACTGTAGTTGTATTGCTTGCATCCACCAATCACGGTTTCATTGCCGTCATCGTCGTCATCATCTTTGCCTTTCCCGCCAAGGTTGATTTTCAACTTCGCTTGGCACACAGGACAAACAATGTGCTTGACGCCCTCACCGTCTTTGAAAGGAACGTCAAGCACAGATTTACATTTTGGACATTTAATTTTTTTCTTCTCCATGTTTTTTATGACATGTTGAGAAAGTGTAATTAGCAATCAACTGCATCCAAACCTGCGTCATCAACACTAGGAACATCGTTGCTCACGTCGTTGTGTGCCCACTGAGCTTCCTCCTCATGGTGATAAGATGGTTCGGGCTCATAGCTTGGTTCGGGCTCCGATGCCTCATAGGTCTCAACAGATGCATAGTCGCTATCGTTGGCGCTGTCTACATCTACCTGGACGTCGCTATCAACGTCGATTTGGTCGTTATCACTTTGTACTACTGCTACATAAGAGCCGTCGTCAATGTCGTTCTCGTCGCTGTCAATAACGTTAACCATTGCATCCTCGTTAGCGTCATCGGCCAAGCCAACAGTTATAGCATCCTCATCGATCATTTCACCGTCTAATGATGCCAGTGTTGGGTCGGCACTATCGGCAACAGCGTTGAGTTGGGCCATGAAGCTTTCGGCAGCCTCAGGATTCTCGGCAGCAACACCTGCATAGAAGTCTTGAACCTTCAAACCCTCATTGGCAATATCAATAATCTCGTTCTCTTCAAGAACAGCGTTGTTGTTGAAGTCGGCTACAGCAACGTCAAAGGTGCCATCCATGTCTACGTCAACAACAAGAACTTCCTGACCATTAACTGTCATTGAGCCTGTAATTTCATAATTTCCATCTTCATCGATGTCGGTAACATTGATTCCAACGAAGTGTACATCAGGTTCCACGTCTTCTTGCTGAATGTTAATATTAACTTGAGCTGGTTGATGAACGTGGTGAACGTGATTAACATGTACGTCTTGGGTTGGTTCTGCTTCGTGGCTTACTTCTTCGGCATCATTGCCAATGTGATCCATCGCATAAACTACACCAGCACCTGCTCCAGCTACAGCCATACCGCCCACTACACCGGCAGCTATCTTGGCTCCCATGTGGTCGTCTTGTTTTTTACGAGCTGGTCTTGGGGTTGGTCTTGGAGTTGGAGGAGGAGTTGGGGTCTCATTCATCTGTGGCATCTGTGGCATCATTGCCATGGTTTCTTCATTAGTGTTCATGTCTTCTATGTTTTTTAGTTGATTATTAATTACAATGCAAATTTACAACATCACACACCATATTTCCAAACTTTTTTTAACATACATGATGAAATGGGTGGTTTTAATGATGAAATGCACAAGTTGGGTGATTTAAAAAAGTTATTAGCTGTTAAACGCATGAAGAATGCTCCATAAAAGCCTCAAAAGTCGTGCTTTTATGAGACAAATATAGAACATTCTCATGTGTGTGATTATACTATTGCGTCACCGCCCAGGTCAGCACCGCCCAAATCGTCGTTGCCACCTGCCACATCGCTGTCAAAGCTGTGGTCTACCTCGGTGCTTGCCATCAACTGCTCCTCGTGAGGCATTGATGCTTCCTCGTGAATCTCGGGAGCACTATTTTCCTGAACGTCGGGCTCAACGTCATTGCTGGCAAAATGTTCATCGGCCGAAGGCTCCACTGTCTCGACAGTGTTCACTTCAATCTCGTCGAGCTGGTCCACGTTCGCCGTCAGTTCAACATCTACAGGACCAACGTTTTCTTCTATTGTCTCTACGGGAGTGCTGTCAGCAGTAATTTCTTGAGGTGTCTCACTGTAGGTGTGTACACTGCTTGCTAGAGGAGCATCAACCTCAACCACTCTTGAAACATCCTCATTATCAATCATGTCATCATCAATGGTTGTAACGGGCTCATTCATCGCAAGACTATCGTTCTCGTCACTATCAATGATATTATCATTTATGTTAGCATCGAGATTTGCTAAATCATCGTCATCATCGTCAAATTGAGTCATAATGTTGCCATCATCGTCAACTGGCATGTCATAGGCTGCCAGCATAGCCGATTGGTCATCGATTACTGTTTCCAATTGAGCAACATACTCCTCGGCCTTTTCGGGATGGTCAATCATCAAGCCTCTATAAAAGTCGCCCACTCTCAGGTTGCTTCCAGAGATATCAAATATTTCGTCTTCTTCTATCATTTGGTTGCGGTTCAAATCGCTCATAGCTACATCAAAGTAGCCATTGCTGTTGGTATCCACGAGAGCCCATTCATCCGAGCCATTTCTCATTGTACCTACTGTGGCATAACTGCCGTCTTCATTGGCAACTACATCCAGACTCTCAAATTCCATATCATCAGGTTCGGGCTTGGGGGCGGGAGCAACATGGTGATGATGGTGGTGGTGATGATGAACTGGCTGAGCTTCTTCGGTGGGGTGATCCACATGATTATCGCCTTGTGGATTGGCATCGGAATCATCGTCAGGACGAGTTGCCGCATAGATTGCTGCAGCGCCGCCACCTGCTACTACTACACCGCCTAGAACACCGGCAACAATCTTTGCTGCCATGTTGTCTTTAATTTCTTTCTTGGGGACTCTAGGTCTTGGTGCACCTGGCATGTTGACTGGTTGATTACTGGGTGGCAGTGGTGGTACTGCCTCTGGCATCATTGCTTGAGTGTTGTCGTTAGTGTTCATAGTAATAATTTTTTATGATTGAATTTAATTGTTTTTGTCTACATTGCAAAGATACAACATACATGCCCTAATTTCCAAATTTTCAAGCAAATTCATGATAAAAATAATATCATTCATGACGAAATACAAGAGTTTGATGATATTTTCAAAAAACTCAAATTTCAACCCGTCAATCTATATATAAAAGCATTATTGAATGGTAAAATAGGACCTCTAAACAAACGGCATGCACAATAAAACCTTCATCTCTAACTTAGCGTTGCTGGCGACTCTTAGCATTGCCATTCAACGATGTTCTTTCAACCTTGTTTCAACATCACCCATCACATAACTTTACACGCGCATGCACTGCAAAGAGATCTTTGACATAATTATGATATCTGTGAGATTTATGAAAAAACTTTGGTACATCACATTTATACTATTAAAAAAATCCAATAATCGCCTATCAATCAACCATATTCATAAAATATACATAAAAATGTGAGTCAAGTGAGTCAAGTGAGTCAAATGAGTCAAGTGAGTCAAGTGAGTCAGGCGAGTCAGGCGAGTCAGGCGAGTCAGGCGAATTAAGTGAGTCAAGCGAATCTTCCGACTCCCAATCCCGATTTTTGCGCCCAAGGCACAAAAAAACAAGCTCCTGGAGTGATGTCACTTCAGGAACCTGCGTCAGTCCACTCTCATTAAAGTGGTGATATATTAGCAATCAATAGTGTCGTCGGCCATATCGGGACCAGCTGCGCCCAAGTCGTCACCAGCTATGTCTTGGCTGGCATCGGCCCATTGCACATCTTGTTCCACGGTTTCGGGAACTGCATCGGGAGTATCCTCAGGAACAGTCTCAACCATCATCGAGTTATCGTCGTTTTCAATCACGTCATCCGATACAGTATCAACAATCACATCGTCGCTTGTTACATTGATTCCATCGTCGGTAACTTCATTAACCACAACTTCATTGCCGTCTTCGTCAACAACAATCACATTGTCATCAAGGGCCGCTTCATAATTTGTATCCATGTAGGGGTTCTCCTCGCCTTCTTCATAGAACACGGTCATGCTCTCAATGAAAGCATTAGCCTTGTCGGGGTCAGTCTGAAGTAATTCGGTATAGCAGTCATCAACTGTTAAATCACGATCACTGATATCAATAAAGTCGTCATTATCCATTTCTTCATTCCCGTTGAAGTCGGCAACAGCATAATTAAATACTCCATCAAGGTCGGTGTCAATCAAGAGCATTCTCTCATCGCCAATAATTAGCGAAGCAGTGATTTCATATTCTCCGTCTTCGTTGAGATCGGTCACCATGAGGTCGTCAACAACAGCCGTTGGAGTCTCAGCGGGAACTTCGGTCTCGGTAGGAACTACAGGCTCAGTGGAAACTTCTGGAGTATCTTCTGGAGTCACAACAATATTAATCTCTGTGGCTGGAGTCTCATGGACGTGTGTTTCATGAACATATACATCTTGAGCATTGTCGGCAGTTTGTTCGGCAACATCAAGGTTATCATCACCAATGTGATTCACGGCATAGGCAACACCAGCACCAGCTCCTGCGGCTGCAACACCACCCAGAAGACCCAAGGCGATTTTTTGACCTGTGTCCATGCCTTTCTTGGGCTGCTTCGACAGCTTGAAAGTTGGTTTTTGGTTACATGCCTGAGGGGCGTTTAAATTCTCGGGGGTCTGCGGCATTCTAGCCATGGTGTCGTCGTTAGTATTCATCGGTTTTGTGGTTTAAATGATTAATAATTACATTGCAAATTTACTGTACCCGAAACTATTTTACCAAATATTTTTCGCCCTACATGACAACTCGCAAGTGTTTAGTGATGAAATATATAGGTTAACGGATTTTCTTGAATTGAACTCCACAGTTGTAGCATTTGCCACGCTTCATGAGCTGTTTAAAAGGTTGCTGCCCAAAAGAAATGCCGCACTTGGGACATGAGTATTCATCCAAGAATCTATCTTGGCGGTCACGATTCTTCTGTGGATTATTTGACTGCATGAATGTCCAAATTGTTATACCTAACATTATTATTAAAGCAGCACCATAAAGAACTGGATAGATTGGATTATTTTCTAAAACGTCTCTAAGAACAATACCGCTTGCAATAGCACTTGTAGTCAACAAACTTGAAATAGTTCTAAACAAGTTTACACGTTGTGCCTTTTTCTGTTCCTTGAGCACTGTGTCACGATAATTGTTGTATATCCACTCTAAATGTGAGATATCCACCTTTTCCTTGACGAAACTGCTCACTATATCGCCCACTCTCACGGGATACCTGTCGCCTCCCAGGTTTATCAGGTCGCCAAGACCCACTTCTCGTTTCATGACACTGATGCCATTGACAAGAACTTCATTGGCGGGTTTCAGATTTTCGATGAAATACCTATCGGCGTCTTCGTCTACTGTTATTGCCACATGTTCGCGGCTCACGCTATTGGGCACACTGCCCGGATTACCCATGAGCTTTGTTGTCTTGCCGCATTTAAGTTTGAGTTGACGGCTTTCTGGCTCCCTTCCTACAATTATTTTTAACATCTTATTGAATCTTTGTCTTTGCTACTAATTGTTTAAGTCCCTTTGCGGCCTCTCTCGATACCTTGACGGTGAAAGCCTGACCATTGTCACCAGCGAGCAGAACCTGCTGCTTGAGAACATTCACGAGAATTATTTTTTGAATATTGATAATATGGCTTTTTCCTGTTCTCACCAGCAAGCAACTTGGATTACGCGAAATTTGCTCGGCGAGAATCTCCTCCATCTTTACCAATCCTATTCCACAAGTGAGAATCATCTTATTCTCCAAAACAATGCGTGTAAAATTTCCATCGGCGAGAAAATACACAACCTTGTCAAGGTCTATACTCATAATTTCATCTCGCGAGTTCAATATAATCTTCATAAATCAGGTCGTTTGTTCTCAACCTCTCCCCTGTTCAGAACTCTTAGCTATAATTAAACAATGGCAGGCGTGGGAGATTTATTACGCATTTATAAAAAACAATGGCAATAACACCTATTTTTTTAATAACAAAAGAAGGCTTGATTAACTAGTCAAGCAATTGAGGCATTGGCTATTAGTAACTTCATAACACAGTTTTCACGAGCAAAAACAACAAGCCCAAACAATAGCACACACCTTAATTGCCACAAAGATAATAAAAAAATCTAAATTTTTTTTCAAAAACAAGAGCAAAAAATATATTTTTTTTGAACTTATTTTATGGAACGAAATTAAATCAACGATTTTTATAAAGATTGTAAAATTCAGCACTCGTGAACGCCCAAAAAACAAATAATGCAACAACAGGAACGACTCCCATTGTTGCATTATTTATAACCAAATCTATTCCTCCCTTTCAACAGGGAAGCATAACTGAATATCAGCGAACCATCTTGCTAGTTGAACGAGTGCCGTCGGTGTAGGTCTTAACCTCGATATTAACACCCTGGAATGGAACGTCGCTCTCTACGCCAGCGAGGTTCACATACTTCACACCAGCAACTTCCTTATTTGTGTTAACATTCTCAATAGCGGTTGAAATGTCGTTAACCTGGAACTTGTCCATGCAGAAGTAGGCTGCAGTGTTCATACCGTAGTCACCAGTGTCGGTAGAGTTAAGAGTGAAGTAAACACTCTCCACCTCGCCAAGGCTCGACAGGTCGAAGAATGTCCAATCGTTAAGAGCCTTGAGCTCGCCATTGGTAAACTCAACAAGGTTGATGCTGGTTGTAGTCTCATTGCCTTCGGCGTCAACACCATGAGCAATAAGCTCAAAATAGTCGCCTTCCTCAAAAGCGCGGCCAAAGCCATCGCCATGCTCGCAGCCATAGTATGGCCAAGGATGGTTGCAAACATACACACCCACTGGCTTGAAAGTAGTGTTGCCTTCACCATCAACAAACTTCACCTGGTTGGTTGGATCCTCGCTCCAAGAGCCCCAATAAGCTACAATGTAAGGTTGAGCTGGGTCGGCAGTTACTGTGCCATCCTCATTGATGACGCAGCCACCACCTGCCATGCAGCCACCATAGGTAGTTGTCCAGTTGCCGTTGTAGTCGGTCTGATCACCGCCAATAGCTGGGCAGAAACCATCCCAATAGTAGCCACCCCATGATGAACCTTCGCCTCCAATGAGGTGTGAGAGCATGAACTCACCGTTCTCGTCACCAAACTCCATCCATGTGTAATCAACGTCGTTGTAGCATCCAGTCCAAATGCCATTCTCGTTGTACTCTAGTGAAGTTGGGTTCATTGGCTTGTTCAAGTCAAGTGTAACAACATCGGCCATTGCTGCCGAAGCAGTCAGAGCAACTGCTGCAAAAAGTGTAAAAATCTTCTTCATAAAAATGTGGTTTAAAAATGAATTAAATGAAAAAATAAATCAAAAGTCGAGAAGAGAGAGGAGTGTGGGAAGAAGAGTTGAAAGCTTTACTTAATTGTGCATTATGCATTGTGAATTGTGCATTATGCATTATTTAATTTCCCAATAAGATGTTGTAAACGACAGTAACATCAGCACTAGTAATAGAGCCATCACCGTTAACGTCAGGATTTACAAGAGCACTGTTATCATTGCTGAGAAGATAATTATACAAAACTGTCACATCAGCACTAGTCACACTGCCGTCGCCGTTAACGTCGCCAGGCTCGGGCGCAGCTACCGCATCGGGATGCAGGTCAATGGCACCTGCCACTTCGGTAGAGGTTTCGCCAAGCCAGCCACAGTCCTGAAGCATGGCGCTATACACCTTAACGAAGTCTATCTTCTTCAAGTTAACAGGGTTGCCGTCATCATCTACTGCCCATTCAATCTTGAAACCTTTGTTCAATTCGGCGGCATTGATGTTTGTAGCATTACTCTTATAGCCATAGCCTTCATCGGGACGGTTGTCAACATACCCCCAATCAAAGAAATACTGGTGCCAGTCGTCGGCGGTAGCAGAGAAGTTTTGTGCATTGCCACGCAACTTGGTGCCTTCAAAGGTGAGTGTCTCGCCATCGGCCCACAGGGGCCAGTAGCTATGGCTGTGGAAGCTGTTCTTGCGGATGTAGCCTTCCTGCAGACTATCAACGCTGTTGCAGGTCCAACGGATATACTGATCGTGATACTGATTCATGCTAAGAGGACCAAACTGACTATCGTCGGGCTTGTAATAGGTGATGGTGAAATGTTTCTGTGTCTTGGGGTGGTTATACTCGCTGCCTGCGAGTTCATACCAGGGGTCATCGGGAATGCCGTTGCCGTTCACGTCGCGACTCACCATCACGATTCCCGACTCGCTCGAGCCCCCTAGCAACGATGGCCGTGAGTTGGATTGCATTGCATTGCCAAAAATTTGCAAGTCATACTCATCTTTTACGTTCACAACAGGGTGATCGAAGCCAAACACCACATAACCACCAAATGAGCCAAGACAAATCATGCTTCTAGAGACTTTAATTACACCGTTTATCTCGTAGCCGCAAATTGAATTCTCGGCAAGCTTTAAAACCGAATCCTTAGAAATGGGATCATCAACGATGGGCAATTCATTTATAAACTGCCCTGGTGCAGGCATGAAATCATATACCTTAGTTATGTAAGGTTTGTTTTGAGCAACGGCAGTTAATACCAAAGCTGCCAAAAGAAGTAAGAGTGATGATCTTTTCATATTCTGTAATTTATTATTGTTCGTTAATATTTTCACCTAAAAACACAAAGTGGGCTGGAATTTGGCCTGCAACCACCTCCCATTTCTTCTTGCCATCGTCGCCATAGCAAATCACCTTGCCTGAGTCGAGATAATTAGTGGCATCAGTAATGTATATGTCTTTAGTGAAAGGATTTACTATTATGCCATAAGGTTTGCGGATTCTTGCCTCGGTGCCATCGGTAATGAATTGCTCATTGACAATTTCAAGGGTCTTGGTGTTGATGATGGCATAGGTGCCAGGCGTGTAGCCTTGCGAGATGTTGCTCCACTCATTGCTGATTACATAGAGGGAGTCGCCGTTTATGCACATATTCCCAACACGCAGGTCAAATGTCTTGATAAGACGGCGCTTTTGGGTGTCGTAGGCATATATCTTGCTAGGTGTGCCGTTATAGTCGCCTCGTGACGAAATCCACAAAATGCCGCGTTTGTCGCTCTTGCACCCCAGGAGGTTGATGGCGATGGGGATGCGTTCTATTTCCTTGAATGACTCTATGTCAATAACCGAAACAGTGTTCTCATAGCCTATTTTTGCTCCCTGCGAATAACCGCCTGAATTGGCTACATAAATTTTGCCATCAACGATGTCAAGTTCGTCGGGCTGGCGTCCTACCACGCACTTGCCCACCACTTCTAATGTTGTGGTATCTACCTTAAACACTGCACCCAGTTGATAAACATCTTCGTCCGACCCCATTCCCTCAAGCACTACCGGTCCCACATAGCTTGTGACGTAAGCATATCCCTTATGGAACTTAATGAAACGGCAGTTTGGAATATCTATTTGCCCCACACGTTTAACGGTTTTCTTATCGACGACCTCAATCTTGTTGGAGCAATTTATCACCATGTACATTTTGCTGCCATATATGCCAATGTCATTGCCCACATCGCCTAGCTCCATGGGTTGTGTGGGGTTAGAGTAGGCATAGATATTAATCGTATATTGCCCTGTTGTGTAGTCATAATAGTCAAGGGTAGATTGGTTCCATCCCATGCAACCTTCGTTAAGCACATATAATCCCTCTATGCTACTATATTCAGGCTGAGTGATGGGAACAGTCTCAGGAAAATATATCACATCATCTTCACGACAGGAATCAAGCAATGCTATCGAGAATAATATGAGAATTATATAGTAGAAATAGTTTTTCATCTTCAAAAGTCAAATTTCAAGATTAATTTATAGTTGCGACCTGGCATGGGATAGTTGATTATCACGTCGTAGTATTGGTTGAAGATATTGTTGACCTCGGCTGCTACTTTAAGTTTGGTTTTAGATATACTGAATGTGTAGCTGGCACTCAGGTCATGAGTGTACCATGGTTGCTGATGATTTATTATGATGTTGTCGCTCAAGCTGTAACGCTCTCCCACGTAGATGAAACTATAGTTAATATCTAGGTCGCGCCAGGTCGCACGTCCCACCACACTGCCGCTGTGCCAGGGAATATAGGCAATTTGACCCTTGTAGGTGCCGCCATAGCCTGTGCTCTCGGGGTCGGTATAGTCCTGCGCTTTTTGATAGGTGTAACTCAAGTTAATGTCCACATTAAAGTCGCGGGCAACGTGCATTGTGGCACGAGCAGTGACATCAACACCTAGAATCTTCACCTTGCCAATGTTCATCATTGTCCAGCGGTATTGACCTCGTCCGCTAGGCACAGCGATAATCTTGTCGGTAATGGTGTTATAATAAGCATCGGCAGTGAATTTCAAACCCGCGAAAAAGCCATCTTCACACAAGCGCTGGTACCAGAAGCCGAAGTCAAACTGATTGGCATACTCGGGCCGTAGGTTGGCGTTGCCCATGTCGGTATAGAACAAGTCGTTGAAAGTGGGCATACGGAATATGCGCTTGTAAAACGCCCGAAGATAGAAGTCATAACGCTGCATTGGTTGATAGTTCATGAATACAGCAGGCGTGAACTTGTGCATCCATTTGGAATGATGTGCCAGTGTCTCACCTTGATAAACTGTTTTGTAACGGTCGTTAATCATAGTATAGAGCAAGCTGGCTTGGCACTTGAAACGGTGCCAAGTACGTGCCGTGGCGAGTGCTACAAGGGTAGTGTGACGGTGTGGATAGGAGAAATTGGCGAGTGTGGAGTTAAGATAGTTCCACTTGTAATCAACACTCAGATTCACGTCCCAGTCGGGGAGAATGGTATATTTGTTGGAACTGGAGATGTAAATTTCATCTTGCCAGAACTTGTTGTCGATGAGCATCAATGTGGTGTCAGGGTTGTTGTAGTGCATGAAGTCTCGTGCATACTTGCCGTTGAGCATTATTTCAAACTTTTCGTTCAACTGCTTCTGCCAGCTGCCCTGTGTAAAGAAGTTGCGATCCCACTGTCGCTGCGAGTTCATCCACACGTTGTTGACAATGGCGCCAGGGATGCCACGCTCGCTGTCGTAGTAGTAGAATTTTGCATTCCACTTGCCGTCTTTAATATTGCCAAAAATGGCACCTTCGGCACGGAAAGCCTGCACATCGCCATTCTTGCGCACGGCAGTGGTGTCCCATGCGATAGTGCCGTCGCTGAATTTCTTGCGGTATCGAAAATGATATTGACCAGTAGCATAGGTATATTCGGCGCTGAGCGACATAGTGAGGTTGTGGTTAAAGCGGTGTTCCCACCTCACGCTGGGGTTGGCAAGCCCAAATGAGCCCGTGCGCATGGTGATGTTGAAATTGTCGTTTTTCTCTCCGCTGAACTTAGGTCGGCGGGTCTTAATATAGACCGTTCCTGCCGAGCCAAAGTCGCGCGCGGGCTGGAATATCTCGCTCTTCTGACCGTTATATAGCGAAATTTCCTCGATGTTGTCGAGCGAGAACTTGCCTAGGTCAATTTGACCGTTCTGAGCGTTGCCGAGTTGAATGCCGTCGTAGAACACTCCCAAGTGGTTGGTACCCATCGATCGTATATCGATAGTCTTAATGCCACCCACACCGCCATAGTCTTTCACTTGAACTCCAGAGAAATAGCGTATGGCATCGGCAATGGAGTGACTGTTCAGTCCCTCAAGCTTTTTGCCCGCAAGGGTCTGGGCTGGTATGACTTCGGCATAGGGTTTGCGTCCATAGACCACCACATTTTCAAGATATTGCAGTGTGTCGAGACCTAACGGCACATCGTTAGCATCCTGAGCCTGCAGGCCCAAGCAGCACGCAACAATAGCCAACAATGTGATAGTAAAGCGTTTTAACATAACTCTTTTACCCCGTTAGTCAGTTAAATATCAATGCATTGTGGCAGGTTTTCTGACTTATCCCGTTGCAGCACCGCCTTCCCGTCTTCATTGACAGTGACGATAACAGAGAGTGTGTGCTGCAACTTGGCTGGGAAACACAGCAGCGTGGTCTGTCCAGGATTCTCACCCGGTTCCCTTTTAACTGAGGGGCACAATTGCCCGCACAGCACCAAAATGCGCTGCAAAATTAGTGCAAACCGAGTGAAAAACCAAATTTCTTTGAGTTTTTCAGAGGTGTAGCCTAATTTATCTAACGTTTGTAAAAAAAGTTTTTAGTTATTAGGTATTAGTTGGTTCGTTTTTTATTGTACAATAAAACCTTGATTTTTGAGAATAGTTTCTCCATGCAAAGAACGGTTAAGGCTATATGGGACAGTGTTTAGAAAAAAACTCTGGAACCCTCCCCATTGTTGCTGGGCCAAGTTCCAGAGTCACTTCCACTTATGAAAACAGATAGTAATGTCGAATTTTAATCAACCATTATTATTTTATGGAAAACTGGTCAACGACTTCCACATCCTTGATGACAGCAGCGCGATCAAAGTCGTCCTTGCTGCCAACAACGAGGGTTTGATACTCGCGCAGACCTGTACCAGCTGGGATGAGGTGACCGCAAATCACGTTCTCCTTCATGCCCTCGAGGTAGTCGACCTTGCCACTGATTGCAGCCTCGTTGAGCACCTTGGTAGTCTCCTGGAAGGATGCTGCCGAGATAAAGCTCTTGGTTTGCAGAGCGGCACGGGTGATACCTTGCAGAATCTGCTCGCTGGTAGCGGGAACAGCGTCGCGCACCTTAACCTCACGCAAAGCCTTGCGTTTAAGCATCGAGTTGATGTCGCGCAGCTTGCGAGGAGTGATCATCTGACCCTTGTCCACGTCGAGCGAATCACCGCAGTCGATGACAATCTTCTTGCCCCAGATGCGGTCGTTCTCGTCCATGAAGTCACGCTTGTCAACAATTTGCTGTTCGAGGAAGTTGGTATCGCCTGGATCGATGATGTTTACCTTGCGCATCATCTGACGAACTATAACCTCGAAGTGCTTGTCGTTGATCTTCACACCCTGTAGGCGGTAAACGTCCTGAACCTCGTTAACGATGTAGTCCTGAACGGCTGTTGGACCCTTGATGCGCAGAATGTCGGCTGGAGTGACAGCACCGTCCGAGAGTGGAGTACCGGCACGCACCGAGTCGTTCTCAAGCACGAGAATCTGCTTAGACATGGGCACGAGATACTTCTTCTCCTCACCATTCTTGCTGGTGACGATAATCTCGCGGTTACCACGCTTAATCTTGCCGAAGGTTACCACACCATCAATCTCGCTAACGATAGCGGGGTTAGATGGATTGCGGGCCTCGAAGAGCTCGGTCACACGTGGAAGACCACCAGTGATATCACCGGCACCACCACTAGAAGCGCGTGGAATCTTCACGAATACCTCGCCTGGAGTGATTTCCTCACCCTCTACCTTCATCAAGTGAGCTCCCACTGGAAGTGAGTAGGTCTTGATAGGAGCGGCATCGGGATTGTCGAAGTCTTCAACAGCAAAGAGCTGAGCCTCGGGGATGCGAGTGTGGTCTTTCGACTCGATTACAATCATCTCGCTCTTGTTGGATGTCTCGTCAACCTCGTTGCGATAGGTAACACCCTCGATGAGGTTCTTGTATTTCAAGCGGCCACCCACCTCGCTGACAATAACGGCGTTGAATGGGTCCCACTCACAAATAACGTCACCCTTCTTGAGCATGTCACCTGGCTTGAAGAAGAGCTTCGAGCCATAGACGATATTAGCGCTAGTGAGCATCATGTTGGTGTGAGGATCGACGATTCGCATCTCGGCCATACGTCCAATCACGATGTCGTGACCATCCTTGTCGGCTACTGTGCGGAGCTCGTCAATCTCTAGACGACCATCATATTTAGAAGTCATGTTGCTCACAGCAGCAATGTTGCTTGCCACACCACCCACGTGGAAGGTACGAAGAGTAAGCTGAGTACCAGGCTCACCAATAGACTGAGCGGCAATCACACCCACAGCCTCGCCCTTCTGAACCAAGCGGTGGTTAGCAAGGTTGCGGCCATAGCACTTAGCACATACACCATGCTTAGACTCGCAGGTGAGGACCGAACGAATCTCCACACTCTCGATTGGAGAGTTGTTGATGCGGTCGGCAGCTGCATCGCTAATTTCCTCGCCCGACTCAACGATTACCTCGCCAGTGGTTGGGTCGATAACGTCGTGAACCGAAACGCGGCCTACGATGCGCTCGCCCAGTGTAGCTACCACATCATCGTTGTTCTTAACCTCGCGACAAACAAGTCCGCGCAGAGTTCCGCAGTCGTCCTCGGTAATAATCACGTCGTGAGCTACATCAACAAGACGACGGGTCAGGTAACCAGCGTCGGCGGTCTTCAAAGCGGTATCGGCAAGACCCTTACGGGCACCGTGAGTAGAGATAAAGTACTCAAGTACCGACAGACCTTCCTTGAAGTTTGCAAGAATTGGGTTCTCGATAATCTGGTGTCCACCTTCCACACCACTCTTCTGAGGCTTGGCCATCAGACCACGCATACCTGAGAGCTGGCGAATCTGGTCACGCGAACCACGGGCGCCAGAGTCAAGCATCATGTAAACAGAGTTGAAGCCTTGCTTGTCGGCCGAAATCTGTTTCATCAGAGTATCGGTCAAGCGGCTGTTCACATGTGTCCAAATATCGATAATCTGGTTATAGCGCTCGTTGTTGGTAATGAAACCCATGTTGTAGTTGTTCATTACCTCCTCGACCTGAGCATCGCCCTCCTCGATGAGCTTCTGCTTCTCGGGTGGAACGAGCACGTCGTCAAGGTTGAACGACAGACCGCCCTTGAACGCCATGTAGTAACCCAGGTTCTTGATGTCGTCAAGGAACTTGGCACTGCGTGGCACACCACAATTGCGGATAACCTTGGTGATAATCTTCTTTAGAGACTTCTTCGAAATCACTTCGTTGACATATCCCAACTCCTCGGGAACGCTGTTATTGAAGATGATGCGGCCCACCGAAGTGTCCTTAACGATGTGACGTATGGGATTGCCATCGGCATCAACGTCATCAACCATAACTGAAATGATAGCATTCATCGCCAACTTGCCCTCGTTGAAGGCAATTGTAGCCTCTTCGGGACCATAGAACGTGAGACCCTCACCCTTAGCGCCCTGGCGCAGCTTGGTGATGTAGTAAAGTCCCAGTACCATGTCCTGAGATGGCACGGTGATAGGCTCACCATTGGCGGGATTGAGGATGTTGTGAGGCATGAGCATGAGCATCTGAGCCTCTACAATAGCCTCGTTACCAAGTGGCAAGTGAACTGCCATCTGGTCACCATCGAAGTCGGCATTAAATGGGGTACATGCCAGTGGGTGCAGCTGAATTGCCTTACCCTCGATGAGTTTGGGTTGGAACGCTTGGATACCGAGGCGGTGCAGTGTAGGAGCGCGGTTCAGGAGCACTGGGTGTCCCTTCATCACGTTCTCAAGAATGTCCCATACCACGGGTTCCTTGCGGTCAACAATCTTCTTGGCGCTCTTCACAGTCTTCACGATACCGCGCTCGATGAGCTTGCGAATAACGAAAGGCTTGTAAAGCTCAGCTGCCATATCCTTTGGAATACCGCACTCGCCCATCTTGAGCTCAGGACCAACGACGATAACCGAACGTGCCGAATAGTCAACACGCTTACCGAGCAAGTTCTGACGGAAACGTCCTTGTTTACCCTTTAGGCTATCGCTCAACGACTTGAGAGGACGGTTGGCATCGCTCTTGACTGCACTCGACTTGCGAGAGTTGTCGAGCAATGAGTCTACTGCCTCTTGAAGCATGCGCTTCTCGTTGCGAAGAATCACCTCGGGAGCCTTAATCTCAATAAGCCTCTTGAGACGGTTGTTACGGATAATCACGCGACGATACAAATCGTTAAGGTCGCTTGTTGCGAAACGTCCACCATCAAGTGGAACCAATGGACGCAAATCGGGTGGAATGACAGGTATAACCTTGAGAATCATCCACTCGGGGCGGTTCATATTCTTGCTTGAACGGAACATCTCAACCACTTGACGACGCTTGAGGGCATCGGTCTTGCGCTGCTGTGATGTCTCGTGGCTGGCACGGTCGCGCAGCTCGTTAGAGAGCTTGTCGAGATTAAGCTCGGCAAGGAGGTCATAGATTGCCTCGGCACCCATCTTGGCAACGAACTTATTAGGATCGCTGTCATCAAGGTTGCGGTTGCCCTCGGGCAACTTCTCCTGAATAGCAAGATACTCTTCCTCGCTCAGGAGGTCGTACTTCTGCAAGCGATTGGCCTGGTCACGAACCTTTGTGCTCTCGGCAATGCCGGGAACCACATTGAAAGAACCGTCCTGCTCATCAACAACCACATTACCTGGGTTGATGACGATGTAACGCTCATAGTAGATTACCGAGTCGAGCTTCTTGGTAGGAAGACCCAATAGATAACCAATCTTGTTTGGCAACGAACGGAAATACCAGATGTGGGCAACTGGAACAACCAGTTGAATGTGTCCACTGCGCTCACGACGCACCTTCTTTTCGGTCACCTCAACACCGCAACGGTCGCACACGATGTTGCGATAGCGTATGCGCTTGTACTTGCCGCAATGGCACTCATAGTCCTTTACAGGACCAAAAATGCGCTCGCAGAACAAGCCGTCACGCTCTGGCTTATAGGTACGATAGTTGATGGTCTCGGGCTTTAGTACCTCACCCTTTGAATTACCCAGAATGTCGTCGGGAGACGCCAAACCGATGGTAATCTTAGAGAAGTTACTTCTTATCTTATTGTCTTTCTTAAAAGCCATGATAATATTTTAATGAAAAGAGATAACGTTTTAACTATTAATCGAGTGTGACACTTAAGCACAATCCACGCAACTCATGCAAGAGTACGTTGAGAGATTCGGGAATGCCAGGTGTGGGCATTGAGTCGCCCTTGACAATAGCCTCGTAGGCACGGCTGCGGCCAGTGACATCGTCACTCTTGATGGTGAGGATCTCCTGAAGAACATGGCTGGCGCCAAACGCCTCAAGAGCCCATACCTCCATCTCACCAAAACGCTGACCACCAAATTGAGCTTTACCACCAAGTGGTTGCTGGGTAATGAGTGAGTAAGGACCAATGCTGCGTGCATGCATCTTGTCCTCGACCATGTGACCGAGTTTGAGCATGTAGGTCACGCCAACGGTAGCCTGCTGGTCGAAACGCTCGCCAGTGCCGCCGTCATAGAGCCAAGTCTTGCCCACGCGTGGCAGACCAGCCTTGTCGGTCCACTCGTTCAAGTCATCGAGCGATGCTCCGTCAAAGATTGGAGTGGCAAACTTAACATCAAGCTCACGTCCTGCCCATCCAAGAACAGCTTCGAAAATCTGTCCCAGGTTCATACGAGAAGGCACACCCAGTGGGTTGAGCACGATGTCAACTGGAGTTCCATCGGCAAGGAATGGCATGTCTTCCTGACGCACTACGCGCGAAACAATACCCTTGTTACCATGACGTCCTGCCATCTTATCACCAACGCCAATTTTGCGCTTCTTGGCAACATAAACCTTTGCCATCTGCATGATTCCTGATGGGAGATCATCGCCAATCGAGATATCGAATTTCTTGCGGCGAAGCTCAGCATCGATAGCCTTGCTCTTGCGCAGATAATTCATGATGCAGGCACGAATCATATCGTTGGTGTGGTTGTCACTTGTCCACTTGCTCAAGTTGAGTGAATCATATTCAAGATCCTTGAGCATATCGGCAGTGAACTTAGAATCCTTGGCAATCACCTCGGTATCAAGGAAGTCCTTGACACACATCGACTTCTTGCCCTCGGTGAGGATAAGAAGCTTCTCCACGAGCTTGTTCTTGAGCTCATCGAGACGGCTGTTGTAATCCTCCTCAAGCTTTTGAAGCACAGGATCACCACCCTTCACTTTTTTCTTCTTCACTGCACGTGTGAAGAGACGAGTGTTGATAATCACACCCTTGAGTGATGGGTTGGCCTTGAGAGAAGCATCTTTCACATCGCCAGCCTTGTCACCAAAGATGGCACGCAAGAGTTTCTCCTCGGGCGTTGGGTCGCTCTCTCCCTTAGGAGTGATTTTACCAATGAGGATGTCGCCTGGCTGGATGTGAGCACCCACGCGAATAATTCCGCGTTCGTCAAGGTCCTTAGTAGCGTCCTCGCTCACGTTTGGAATATCGCTGGTGAGCTCTTCCATACCGCGCTTGGTCTCACGGACCTCGAGAGTGTACTCGTCAACGTGAACCGATGTAAGGATATCCTCACGAACCATGCGCTCGTTGAGCACGATAGCGTCCTCATAGTTGTAACCCTTCCAAGGCATGTAAGCTACCTTGAGGTTGCGTCCCAAAGCAAGCTCGCCATCGCAGGTTGAGTAACCCTCGGTAAGGATGTCACCTTTCTCAACATGCTGACCACGTTCACACACTGGACGCAAGTCGATAGTAGTGCTCTGGTTTGTCTTGCGGAACTTGGGAAGGTAGTACTCCTTCACTGGCTCGTCAAAGCTTACAAACGCCTCGTCCTCGGTCTGCTCATAGCGGATGCGGATAACATCGGCGTCTACATACTCGATAACGCCAGTGCCTTCGGCCTGAATCTGAGTGCGACTGTCAAATGCCAGACGGGCCTCGATACCTGTACCGACGATTGGCGACTCGCTGCGAAGCAATGGAACTGCCTGGCGCATCATGTTGGCACCCATCAGTGCACGGTTAGCATCGTCATGCTCCAAGAATGGAATCATGGCTGCTGCAATCGAGGCAATCTGTTGTGGTGACACATCCATGAGCGAAATCTGGTCGGGCGATACCACTGGGAAGTCAGCATCCAGACGTGCCTTTACACGTGGTTTCTGGAAGGTACCGTCATCATTCAGTGGAGCATTACCCTGAGCAATGATGTTGCTCTCCTCGCTTTCGGCAGTGAGATAAACAATTTCATCATTATTCAGATTTACCTTTGAGTTCTCAACCTTGCGGTACGGAGTCTCGATAAATCCAAGCTTGTTGATTTTGGCATAGATGCACAATGATGAAATAAGACCAATGTTTGGACCTTCAGGAGTCTCGATAGGACACAGACGACCATAGTGGGTGTAGTGCACGTCACGAACCTCAAAGCCGGCACGCTCACGCGAGAGACCACCAGGACCCAGGGCGCTCATACGGCGCTTGTGAGTAATCTCGGCAAGAGGATTGGTCTGATCCATGAACTGAGACAGAGCGTTGGTACCAAAGAAGGTGTTGATAACCGACGAAATAGTCTTGGCGTTGATAAGATCGATGGGAGTGAACACCTCGTTGTCACGCACATTCATGCGCTCACGAATGGTGCGGGCCATACGTGCCAATCCCACGCCAAACTGGTTATACAACTGCTCACCTACGGTGCGAACGCGACGGTTGCTCAAGTGGTCGATATCATCGACATCGGTCTTGCTGTTGATAAGGCCAATTAGATACTTGATGATCTCGATGATGTCTTCCTTGGTGAGCACGCGCACCTCGTCGGGAGTGAGAAGTCCCAACTTCTTGTTGATGCGGAAACGGCCCACATCGCCCAGGTCATAACGCTTCTCGCTGAAGAACAAGTTGTTGATGACCTCACGGGCACTTGCATCATCGGGTGGCTCGGCGTTGCGCAACTGGCGATAAACGTAGTTGATGGCCTCTTTCTCCGAGTTACAAGCATCTTTGTTTAATGTGTTGAAGATAATCTGGTATTCACCAGTATTGATATCCTCCTTGTGAAGAAGGATGGTTTGAACGCCCGAGTCGAGAATCTCTTCAATGTGACTCTCCTCGATAATTGTGTCGCGGTCAATAACCACGTCGTTGCGCTCAATTGATACAACCTCACCGGTGTCCTCGTCAACGAAGTCCTCGTTCCAAGATTTCAGGACACGGGCAGCCAGCTTGCGGCCAACAGCCTTCTTGAGGTTGGTTTTGTTCACTTTAATCTCTTCGGCCAGTCCAAATATCTTGATGATGTCGTTATCGGTCTCAAGACCTATTGCACGCAACAGAGTGGTAACGGGCAATTTCTTCTTGCGGTCGATGTAGGCATACATCACGTTGTTGATATCGGTGGCAAACTCTATCCAGCTACCTCTGAATGGGATGATTCGAGCCGAATAAAGTTTCGTACCATTGGCATGCACGCTCTGACCAAAGAATACACCTGGTGAGCGGTGAAGCTGTGATACGATAACACGCTCTGCACCGTTGATTACAAAAGTACCCTTGTCGGTCATGTAAGGAATAGCACCAAGATATACGTCTTGAACTACTGTAGCAAAATCCTCATGATCGGGGTCGGTACAGTAAAGCTTGAGTTTTGCCTTCAGGGGAACGCTATAGGTCAAACCCCTGTCGAGACATTCCTCAACAGTGTAGCGCGGTGGGTCGATAAAATAATCAAGGAATTCAAGGACAAAGTTGTTGCGAGTGTCCGCAATGGGGAAATTCTCGCTGAACACTTTATAGAGTCCCTCGTTTTTTCTTTTCTCTGTGGGAGTATCTAATTGCAGAAAATCTCTGAAAGATTGTAATTGCAC
>JAFSPZ010000026.1 GCA_017451225.1 Muribaculaceae bacterium
AGGAGCTACAAGATCTCTTGTCTCTCTAGTTCTGCTCCTGTAGCCCTTGTTTCTTTTTTGGGGAAATCGGGGAACGAGGATCGGGGATCGTGAACGGGGAACGTGAACGGGACGTGGGACAATTTTTGAAAAAAAATTTGTTCTTCATGGTTTTGAATGTTTATAGTTAATAATGTTCATATGCAAGATGGCAAAGGTAGTGCTTGGAGAAGTGGGAAAGCGATATTAAAAAACACACCAGCCAGGCGGCTGGTGTGTTATGGTGATATTATGCAAATCAATTTGCAAAAATAAGAAACTTCTTATTAAATACCCATGAGGATACTATAAACGAAGGTCACATCGCCCGAAGTGATGTTGCCATCCTTGTCTTGGTCACCGTTTACGATATCGCTATCATCGCCATTAAGCAAGAAATTGTATAGCGCGGTAATGTCGGCACTGTTCACATAGCCGTCTCCGTTTACGTCTCCGTCTACTCCTACTGGCTCATCATCTTCAACAACCCACATGCAAGAGAATGTGAAACGGTTGTTAATCTTAGCGATGCGAGTGGTCTCGCCAGTGGTGAGATCAACCTCATAAAGGGCAGTATCATACTTACCGTTGTTCAACCAGTTGTTGTCGGGGAGTGGTGCCCAATTGCCATAATTGTTGTAACCCATGCCACTGTTAACAAAACCGTTCCAGTACATCTTGTTGGGGTTCTTCTTGCTGAAGCAAGCACTCTGACGCTTAGCCTGCGAGCAGTAACCAGTAGCACCAAGGTCATTAATCAAGAGACCTGTAGCAAGGTCAAACTCCATAACGTGGGCACCAGTGAGGTTACCGTTGATGTCATAGAACTTGCCGTCCTCGCCCTCATAGCCAGCAGTAGAGCCAGCTGTCATAGCAAATGCGCGGCCATCGTTGTTGATAGCGAAGGTAACAAAGTTGTCATAGTATAGACCTGGTGTGATGGGTGTAACTTCCATATTGTCGAGGTCAATAGTGCAAATTGCATAACCTGAGTCGATGCTATCACCGAAGAAGTCAGGATCATTGATAATCTCATCTGGGAGACGCACATCGGTGAGATAGAACATACCGTAAACCTTATTGTCCTTGGGGTTAACACACATACCAGCGCTCTCGAGCCATTCACTCTTAGCATGGTACTCACTAGGAGAGTTGAGCAGGTCGCCAGTCTCGGCGTTCCACTTGCGCACTGCAAAGCGCTCGCTATCCTCTACCTCGTCACCCGAGCGAGAAGTTACAGTAACAATGCGGTCGCCAGCTTTCACTGCACCCGAGTTACCGTACATCAAGTTAAAGTTATTTGCCCACAATGCCATAGCATCGTTGGTGAACTGACCGTTAGAATAGAAATCGCTGACAACTACAGCAGGCTCCTTCTCGGGAGTGCTTACTGTGTTTCCATCAACCAGCATAGCATAGATACCATTCTCCACTACGAAGATTGCTTTGCCAAGATTACTGTTCCAGCCAATGTAGGTGCTGTACCAATGGTCGGCATGGTCGTCATAACGGTTGTTGTTGTACACGCCCTTAATTTTGATGGGGTCAGCATTTGCTGTGAGGCACATAGCAAGCATAGCAAGTGCCACGAATGTAAATTTCTTAGTCATAGAAGATAAATTAGTTGTTTATAAATAATTAATGTGATAATGGTTTCACCAACAATGTGGGTCAGGTTTAGCTTAATGTAAAAACTATTTTTATCGCTAAAAAATCAATTAGGCAAAATATTAAGTAATACCTAAAGCTCAGTTTTCATGGCACAAAGTAAAGCATAATTATTCAACCATGCAAGAAACTAAGGTAAAAAGGGCCAAAAAGACTACTTCTTCACCTTTTTAAAATAAATTTTCTTGATTTTTCTTATGCCTTCACCCAGCAATATAACTGGTGAGGTGAGAACAATTATAAAGATCCAGTCTTGCAGATCGATGGGCTCTACATTGAACATTGCTCCGCCCACATTGACAATGAGCAGCTGTCCCACAAAGATAAGCAACGCAATAAACACAAATCCCTTGCAATTCTTCAGCCTTAAAGCAGAGTAGGCCGACCTATAGGCACGCGCATTAAACAAATTCCAGAACTGCATCATCACAAATGTAGTAAAGAACAGAGCGCTCTCATAAGGAGTTATAGCGTGACGCGGAGCTTTCATATAGCTGCCGCTAGCTATCATATTCCACAAATCGCCAAGGCTGTTAATCAGCCTCATATCACAATGCTTGATCACATAGAACAATGCTATCAATATCGCGCTGAACACCAGTCCAGCCCAGAGAATTTGGCTCGCCATGTGGCTATCGATAATAAACGCTTGGCGATCGCGAGGTTTTTGTCGCATCAAACTCTTGTTGGGCGGCAGCGAAGAGAGTGCCATTGCCGCAAAGGTGTCCATTATAAGGTTCACCCAAAGCATTTGTGTAACCGTGAGAGGGGCATCGGTATCCATAAAGGCGCCAGCAAGCACAACCAGGCATGCAGCCACGTTGACAGTTAGCTGGAAGAGCAAGAAGCGCTGTATGTTGCGATATAGCGAACGTCCCCACATCACAGCATTACCGATGCTGGCAAACGAGTTGTCTATAATCGTGATGTCGCTGGCTTCCTTGGCCACGCTGGTTCCGTCGCCCATCGAGAGTCCCACATGAGCAGCCTTGAGCGCGGGGGCGTCATTGGTTCCATCGCCAGTTACAGCCACCACCTGATTGCATCGCTGCAATGCCTCGACCACCCTTTTCTTGTCGTGTGGCCGTGAACGTGCTATGATTTTCAAGTCCATCACCCTTGAGTCAAGCTCTTGGTCGGTCATCGCTTCAATTTCAGGACCAGTGGCAATGTTCCGCTCGCCATCGGCTTTTTCGTCCCATAGCCCAATCTGTCTTCCTATCTCCATTGCAGTGCCCGATGTGTCGCCAGTAATAATCTTTACCATTATACCAGCTTTCAAGCATTCCCCTATAGCTGCCGGCACATCGTCACGCACCGGGTCGGCGATAGCCACATATCCAAGGAAAGACAATCCATCGGCAACAATTCTGTTGTCTTGCAGAGGTTGCTCTCCTGACTCCAGCACCTTATAGGCAAATCCAAGCGTGCGCATCGCTTTACTCTGAAAAGCCATAATGTCGTCACGCAATGTTCCCTCATCCATGTCTCCGCTGATGTCGTCACACATGGCAAAGACTATCTCGGGGGCGCCTTTCACATATAAAACATTACTGTCCAGTGCGTCACTCCACACAACCGTGGCCATGAATTTGCGCTCGGTAGAGAAAGGTACATTTTCCACCATTTCACAAGAATCTCGCACATCCTCATAGTCCAGGCCCTGATTTCTGAGCCACAGTAGCAATGCTCCTTCGGTAGGATTTCCAAGCACTTCGGTGCGTGCCGTCGACTCGTCGGTCGAGAGATGAGCAGTAGAATTGACAGCTATGCTCTCGCTCACAATTGCCGACTGCTGCTCGTCATAAAGCCAGCCGCCACTCATTCCATAGAAGCACGCATGATGCACCCGCATCTGGTTTTGAGTGAGAGTGCCGGTCTTATCGGTGCAGATTACCGTTGCAGCTCCCATTGTCTCGCAGGCATGCATGCGGCGTACAAGATTGTTGGTCTTGAGCATCCGGCGCATGCTGTAGGCAAGACTCAGCGTCACTGCCATGGGCAATCCTTCGGGAACAGCCACCACAACAAGAGTTACAGCCATCATGAAAGATTGCAGCAGATAGGACACAAACAGCAGGTCAAACGAGGCGTCGGGAGTGTTGATGAAATAGGCCACTACCCTACCCACAATCACAAGGATGGCAATGATGTAGCTCATGCGCGAGATGAGCTTTCCCAGCCCATCGAGTTGCTCGTTGAGCGGAGTTTTGACGCTTGAGTCGATTTGTGCGCTCTCCATCACCTTTCCGTTCTCGGTGCTGTCACCCACTGCCGTCACCTGAGCAATGCCGTTTCCTTCTATCACCTTTGTTGCCTTGAGCACATGGTTGCTGGGATAGGTGGCTTGAGGGTCGAAAAGAGCTTCGTTGGTAGTCTTGCTGCACTGTGGCTCGCCAGTGAGCGACGACTCGTCAACCCTGAGCGCGTTAGCCTCCAGCAGAATGGCGTCGGCAGGCACTTCCTCGCCCGTATTGAGCATCACGATGTCGCCCACCACCACGTCGCGACGTGGCACCTTCTGCACCTTGGAGTTGCGTATTACCTGAACCGGCTCGTCGTCGTTGACCTGATTGAGAATCTCAAATTCCTTCTCGGCCTTGTACTCAAAGACAAAAGCCAATCCTGTAGCAAGAGCTATAGCTATGAATATACCCACAGGTTCATAAAACACCATCATGCCTTGCTCAAGACGGTAATATTCATAGAACGAGATGCCCACCGACATCGCGCCAGCTATGAGCAGGATGATGATGAGCGGATCTTTAAACTTGCCCAAAAGCTTCTTCCACCATGGCTCTTTCTCCACCGGAGTGAGCACATTGCCGCCATGCTGCTGCCTGCTGGCAGCAACCTGCTGGTCGTCAAGTCCTGTGTAGTGAAGCTTGTTATACATAAAGGTGTGAATGTGTGCTTTGCGCTTTGATGGTGCAAAGTTAGTGAACACTTCCTATATTACAAAATCCGTGCCAATGTTTTGCCATCTTTGTTGCCACAATAGAGAATGGCTTGAGGCCTCAAGGGTCTCAAGCCATTCCGAAATATAGCGTTTTTGTTTTATTATAAACAAAATAACGTGTGTGGGATAACGAAGAAATTATTATTTCAGAGCCTCGTCAACTTTGTCGTTAGGAACCATTCTTTCCTCAAAAACATAAGCACCGGTTTTGGGAGAGCGAACCATCTTAATCACCTTGCTAAAATTACGACCTTCACCAGTTTGAAGGGTTGCAACAGTCTTTTTTGCCATGACTCAAAAATATTATTTAATTTCTTTGTGAATAGTATACTTCTTGAGGTATGGGTTGTATTTCTTCAACTCCAGACGCTCGGTTGTGTTCTTGCGGTTCTTGGTAGTGATGTATCGTGACATACCGGGAACGCCGCTGCCCTTTTGCTCGGTGCACTCAAGGATTACTTGAACGCGATCACCTTTTGCTTTCTTTGCCATAACTTAATCCTCGATTTAATAGATTGCTTTGATTTCTTTTAAATGTCCGTCCTGAGCTGCTTTCTTAAGAGCTGCGTCGAGTCCGATACGGTTGATAAGTCTCAGTCCGCTAGCGCTCACTGTGAGCTTGATCCATTGGTCCTGCTCAACCCAGTAGAACTTGCGGTTGAACACGTTCACATTGAACTTGCGTTTTGTTCTTCTTTTAGAGTGCGACACGTTGTTACCGGTAATCGCCTTCTTTCCTGTGATTTGACAAACTTTTGACATAATGTTTCAGTTCAAATAATGTTATCAAAAATAATTTGTTTCTCTCGTTGATTTCAAGCCGTCACTTGAGCTCATGTGTCCGCGTAGCACAATATTCTACCACGACACACTAAGTCACTGGCGATAAATTGACGTGAGAAGCCATCAATGCTACCCACCAGCTGTTGTTTTTTTCGTAAAAATATCGTCCTACGCTTTATGGCCACATTTAAGCATCGTCGAGCAGCCATCGAAGTTTCAACGATCATGTCACAGAACAGGACTAACGGGACTAAACCGCAAGTACCCTGACTCGAAATCGGCTGCAAAGTTATGAACTATTTTTCAATCTACAAAATTTTTTTGCGTTTCGAGCCCGAAAAAGATAAAAAATCACCTGTTCTCAGGGGTTCTCAGGGGTCATCGGGGCTGTAAAAGTCCTCAATGACAACATTTTTCTTGAGCTTGACCAGTTGTCCCTTGCTCAACACAGCATTGTCTTGCAGGTTGTTCATCTTGGCAAGGTCATGGAGCTTTATTCCAAACATTTGCGACACATACCATAGCGTTTCGCCATCGGCCGGCACCCTATACAGCTCATGGTTTCCTTGCGACTCGCTGTGCTTCTTGTTCACATAAATTATATCGCCGGGCTCGGGCTGCTGTGTTGTGCCTTGCAGGTCGTTGTAGCCCAGGAGTTTTTCCATTGGCATGTTATATTCATCGGCAATGTCCTGATAGGTGTCGCCCAGCACTGCTATGATAAAATTAAGACCGTGCCTTCTCTTGGTGGGATGCCTCAAGATGGGGTGCTTGCGCTTGGTCCTTATTGTGTCTTGTTCCACCTTCTTTCTGTCGACCGGCCTTTCGTCGACAAATCGGTCTAGCCCGTAGGTCTCAATCATGGCAATGAGCTTCTCGGCATAGCGGGGGTCGGTGGCATAGCCGCAGCGCTTCAGGCCATAGGCCCAGCCACGGTAGTCCGACAGCTGCAGCCTGAACAACGACTCATATCGGCGGTTTTCCACCAAGAACCTGGAATGGTCGCGGTAGGAGTCGAGCGCGGTGCGGTACTTGCGGTAGCAGGTGCGCCCCAGGAAGATGCTGTCGCCGCGGTGGCGGTGGCACTTCACGCCAAAGTGGTTGTTTCCCTCCCTTGCCAGCTTACTGGTTCCTGCCGCGCTCTCGAGCAAGCCCTGCGCCAGGGTGATGCTTGCTGGCACGCCATGGTCGCGCTGCTCGATGAGCGCATCGTTTTTATACCTGTCTATGTAATAATACACTTGCTCTCTGGTCACCGACCAGCAACATATGTTAAAAAATAGCGCAAAAAGCAAGCAAAAGGTGAATTTTTTCTTGATATTTGAAAAATTATCAATATATTTGCGTTTACTATCCAAAATCTTAAACATCATGACCGAAAAGAATTTTGTGACAAAGATACAAATTTACTCTTATTCCGAGCTGAATGACGAAGACAAAAAACTCGTTGACCTGGCACGCGAGGCCACTCAGGCAAGCTATGCGCCCTATAGCAACTTCCATGTGGGAGCGGCTTTGATTCTCAACAACGGGGTCATCATCAAGGGAGCCAACCAGGAGAATGCTGCCTTTGCCGGAATCTGTGGAGAGAGAAGCGCTTGCTACAACGCTGGAGCCAACTATCCCGGCGAGCCCATCAAGAAGATTGCCATCACAGCTTTCACGCGCGGCAGCTTTGTCAACACGCCCACTGCTCCTTGCGGCACGTGCCGCCAGGCGCTGCTCGAGTTTGAAACTCAGGCAGGTCAGCCCATCGAGGTGCTGCTTGCCGGTCGTGACAAGATTTACAAGCTCAACAGCGTCAAGTCGCTGCTTCCGCTGGCTTTTAGCGAGTTTTAAGCCGCCATGCTCTTTACAAAACGGGTTTTTCTGACAATTGTTGCATCGATTGTCGCATTTAGTGCGTTGCAGGCTCAAGAGCGGCCCGCCATGCACACCATCAATGCCGTTAACGACAGTGTCATTGACGAGGGATACAATCTTTATTATCACGAAAAGCTCAACTGGGTGTTGAGCGACGCCTACAAGCAGTTGTGCTCGAGCAAGACTGCCTCTCTATCAACAATCAGGCAACTCAATGACACGCTGCTGAGCGGCATCATGATAGATGTTGACCAAATGAAGTGCGTTTTTGAGTGCCGTCTCAACCTCAACACGGGCGACATTGAGCCTTTCAACCTGGTGCGGGGGCTCACTCCGCAGGAAATCGAGCATGCTAACAGGCATGTCACGCTCCTTGAGGAGCTGAGCAAGCTCGACGGAATCGAAAATGTGAAACAAGCAGGCAACCTCAACGTCGACATAGTTGAGATTACCCCCAGTATCACCCGGTTGTACTTGCTTCAGGGCACCAACAAATCAAAACTCATCCCCTTTGGCAACGACTACTCATTTGACTTCGATGCCGATTGCAAGCTCATTGCCCGCCGTAAGTATCACGCCAACTTCATTCCCATAGACTTCTCAAGCAAGGAAGGCAACATAGGTAAGTGCACCCACAGCCACCTTGACGGCAACCCCTACATCACTCCCACCGATGTTGCCACGTTCCTGCTCTACGGGCACGACCTTTATGAGATGAAGACATTCTCGGTCTACAGCCCAGACTTGAACTGCTATTTTACATTCAACACCGAAACATCAACTATTGTCATGGTTGATGATATCGACGATATGAAATAGATGCACCCGACGATAAAGAACAAATGAGGCATCGGCTTGTATGGCTGATGCCTCATTATATAGTAAGGTGTGATAGTAATTGTCGGTTATTGACCGCTGCCGCCACATTGAGGGCATTTCATCTTGCCAGAGCCTTTAACAATATAATCTCCATATTCCATGCCTTCACCATAATAACCTCTTCCCCCACATTTTGTACATCCCCATTCAGCATCACCACCATACGATACTTTGCCTCTACCATGACATTTTGAGCACTTAACTTTGCCTGTACCATTGCACTTGGGGCAGACGTTGCCTTTCTGGGTGACTGCGATGGTTGCACTCTGATCGTCGCCAGTGAGTTTTATCTCGCCGTTCTTGCCTCCACCTTCGTTGGCAGGAGCGTTGATGGTGAGCACACCGCCGGCGAATGTGGCGGTGAAGCCTTCGGGAGCTTCGACTTGTGGACTGCCGTCGGTGTCGATTTTCACAGTTTGGGTGCCGCCTTCTTTCTCAAACTCCACCTTGTCGGTTTCGGGGTTGATGCGGGTGCACTTTGATGCCTGTGTCACCTTGATTGTAGCACTGACACCTTCTTTGCCAGTAAGCAGAATGCTTCCCTCACGCACGGCGCCACTCTCGTTGCGAGCGGTCTTTATAACAAGAGTGTTCTCATGAAAATCGGTGGTAACCCACTTGGGACAATCTGAAATGTCCCAGCTACCGTCGGTGCCGATGGTCACACTTTCCTCGCCGCCTTCGATGGTGAAATCGACGGCATTTTTATCGGGATTAATAAATGTTGCGCCGCCGCATGCCGTGAGCACGAGCAGAGCCAT
>JAFSPZ010000027.1 GCA_017451225.1 Muribaculaceae bacterium
CTCGCTTAAGCCCGCCGACCGCAACTACGGCGACGGCTTTGCTATCATGGAGATTGGTGGCGAGGAGCCCGTATTCCAGGTAGAGGACACAGGCAAAGACCTGAACAATGGCGGTATCTGCACCCAGTGGCTCGATATTGATGGCAACTACTTGTTCCAATATGCTGGCAACCAGTACATTGCTTGCTATGAGTTCGCTGGCAGCGAGCCTGAGGAACTTGAGATTACCGAGGCTTACTTGGTTGGTACTTTCAACGATTGGAATCAGACTGAAGAGGGTGGCCGCATTGCATTTGAGGATGTTGACGGCGTTCTCACCGCATCTGACGTAGAACTTGAGGCTGGCGCAGAGTTCAAGGTTATCGTTCCTAAAGAAGACGGTGGTTGGACTTGGCTAGGTGGCGAGGATGCTAACGGTGTTGGTTACTTCCTGTTCACTAACGAATTGTTGGGTACCCCAGTACAACTCATTGACGGTGCAAACTTCCGCATCGAGAACGCTGGCACTTATAACCTTGAGATTCTTGCGAGCCAGCTTGATAAAGCTGCTTCTTATGCCTTGAGAATTACCGAGGCTGAGCCCAATGCTATCGAGACTATAGCTACCGACAATGCCGACAACACATGGTACAACCTCCAGGGCGTTAAGTTCAACGGACAGCCCAGTGTTCCTGGCATCTATATCAACAACGGCAAGAAGGTTATTGTTAAATGATAGAATAACTACAGCTGTAGCTGATCAATAAAATCATTAAAAAAGTGGACTCCGTTAATCTGAGTCCACTTTTATTGTTGCGTTTGGTGATAGAAAATCACATATAAAGCTTGTTGTTCTCGAAGTCGACTTCTCCCTCGAGTTGAGTTACGAAGTCGTCGAGCACATCTTGCTCCACATCACCCAGACTGAATTCCTTTTCGGCATCCTTGCGAATGAGCGATATCCACTCGCGGCGTGCAGTGATGTAATCGTTGTGAATGCGTTCTACTGCTTCGGCGTCGAGGTTGTCAATGCCGTAGTAGTCTAGAATCATGCGATAGGTCCAAGTCCAGCGATACTCGTTGTAGTTGTTGTGGATGGTGACAAAGCGCTCGAGTACATCCTCAATAGATGCGAGTTTTCCACTGATAACGTCATTGACCAGTCGCTGCTCCTCGCTCACTGGCAGCAGCATGCCCGAGAGGTCGACCCAGTCGCCCTCACCTTCTTGCGACGATGGCACTACCGGGCGGTGACGCTTGAGAACTGCTCCCATGTAGATGCGCAGCGCCAGGTCGTAGTAACGGATGCCCTTGCGCAGCAATGGTGCCTTGATGACATACTCATGATAGTTGTAGGTGCTCACGTTGTCGCCGCTTGCCTCACGTAGACGCTCGAGAATCTTCTTCCCTCGCAGCACTTCGTTGATAGAGAATGGACTTAGCCAGTCGAAGTTGACGATGCTCTTGCGGTCGGTGACACGACGCTTGTCGCGCTTGGGCCACTTGCGAATGTCGCGGTAAAGTCCAACAGTGGCAAAGTTGCGCCCAGGCACCAGATACATGGTGTCGCCATAGGCTATCAGGTAGGAGAACGGCAGGTCGCGTGTGTCGGGGTGATACATCAGTTTGCCAAACAGCACACTGAAAGTACCGATGTTGGCTGGCATGAGCAGATAGGCGCCGCTTGCGGTTTTGCTTCCTCTCTCAAGCATGCCATAGTGCATAGGACCCATTTTATAGGCGTGGTTGCTGAAGTTTGTTGCCGAGCCAGCGTTGTAGAACGAGAACTGGCCTCCAATGAGCAGCGAGCTCTTGTGGTGGCTCACTGTGAATGGCCCGCAGAATGCTGCGCATGCCTCGCCGTTTGACATGTAGCTGTTGGCAAAGAACACGCTGCTGGCAGCAGTGAATCCGTTGCTCAGCTCACATGCCTCGCCCACCATGCAGTCTACTATCTTCACGCTGTTGATGATTTTAGAACCGCCACTGATTATTGAATTTTCGCAAATCACTCCAGTACCAATATTGATGGGGTTTTCTGTTGAACTGCTGATAGTGCAGTCGCTCAGTCGTGATGCACCGCTTATTTGGCATCCGTCGCCAATCACCGAATTGGTTATTTCGTTGGTGTTGATAATTTGCACCTTGTTGCCAATGGTGCTGCAAGCGGGGCGTTTGGCTTCGATGAATTTCTCAACCAGGCTTGTGAGTGCCTTGAGAAATGCGCTGTTTCCAAACTGCTTTACCATCAATGCGGCCAGCTGGCTGTTAAGGCCGTCAAAGAGCAGCAGGTTGCCTTTTCCCACCTCGTTCAATACCGAGATGAGTTTGCCTTGCCCAAAGGTGGGGTTAGGGTGAGTCTCGATGGTGCACACATTACTGATGTGGCAACCGTCGCCCACCACCACATTGTTCATGTAGTTGCCCACATTTTCGATGAGACAGCTGTCGCCAATGGTCACGTTGCGCAATGTAGCGTTGTTGATTCCGCAGCGTTTCACAAATCCGTCGCTAACTTCTATGCTTCCGCAGCAGCCGCCAAGCTTGGCGCTACCGTAGAATGTAGTTCGTTTAATGCATTCTGGGTCAAATCCACGTGCCACTTCCACTTGGTTCCAGTCTTCGGCTTGGCATCCATTATTTATTAATGTGTCAATCTCTTGCTGATTGAGTTTGCGATATTCCTTCATTATAATACTCTTAATAATTGTGTCGTTTGCGTGGCAAAATTAGGTATTATTGCTAAACCTATCACAAAACAAGAGCCCCTTTAACCTTCGTTGCGAATCATGACCATTTTTTAAGCAGTGAAATAGGGCTCGTTCGGCATGCTTTACTATTTGAATTAATACAAAAAAAGAACAACTAATTGCCTTGAATTCAATTAGTTGTTCTCCTCGCTTGTGACCCCGGAGGGGCTCGAACCCTCGACCCACTGATTAAGAGTCAGTTGCTCTACCAACTGAGCCACGGAGTCAAAAAAAGAAACCATTAGTTGATTTCCGACTGCAAAGGTACAACTATTTTTTGAACTGGCAAGCGTTTTGCTGAGTTTTTTTGGAAAAAAACGAAAAAAAATATTTTGAGTCTCTTTTTTTTGTTGTGCGATAATTATTTTAATGCGATAATGGTTGTTTTTTATTAAAAAAATGGTATTTTTGCAAGTTAAATAATTATGATTATAAACTTAATAAAATTATACTTATGGATTTAGACGGACGTAGAGAGAGTACTAACGTGGAAGATCGCCGTGGAATGAGCGGAGGAGCGAAAGCTGGCCTTGGCGGCGGTATCATGGGAATTATAATTGCATTGGTTGCTATGTTTATGGGCGGTGGAGACCTTGGCAGTGTCCTGGGTCAGATGGGTCAAATTACAATGCAGCCGAGCACCGACAACAACGGCGAGCCAGTGGAGTTCACAGCCGAAGAGCAAGAACTTGCCAAATTCTCAAAACAGATTCTGGGCGGTACCGAGGACATATGGGCTCAGATTTTCGAGCAGCAAGGTCTGGGAGAGTATAAAGACCCAAAGATGGTGCTTTATTCAGGCTCTACAAGCACAGCATGCGGTCAAGGACAAGCTGCGATGGGTCCTTTCTATTGCAGTGGCGACCAGAGCCTGTATCTCGACTTGTCGTTCTTCATGAGCATGAAACAGCAGTTGGGTGCTGATGGCGACTTCTCTTATGCCTATGTAATTGCTCATGAGGTGGGACACCATGTTGAATATCTTACTGGCGTGCTACAGCAGATTCACAGCAAGATGGCCCGCTACGGCCAGGGTAGTGCTCAAGCCAACAAGGAGAGTGTGCGCATAGAGTTGCTCGCCGACTATCTGGCAGGTTGCTGGGCTCACTACGACAATAAGCGCTTTGGTTCGGTACAGGATGGCGATCTTGAGGAAGCTATCGACTGCGCCCAAAAGATTGGCGACGACTACTTGCAGAAACGCGCTCAGGGTTACGCTATGCCCGAGAGCTTTACTCACGGAACAAGCCAGCAACGTATGCGTTGGTTTAAAGCAGGCTATCAGACAGGCGACGTGAAGCGCGGCATTAACAGCGCTATGCAGCTTGATTACAGCCAGCTTTAATGTGCTTTGCACATGGACGAGGAACGAAGAACGTGATTGGATTCGTGAACCGTGCCTCTTTAATGCATAAAAACTCCCTTTGAGTAGTGTTGCTCAAAGGGAGTTTTTTATGAGCCTTAATATTCTATTCTGGAAAGAAACTGTCGCAAAAAGATTAATTTAATGATTGTGTACATATTTTTAGAATAATTTTGGGTTTTAATTGTGCACAGAATTTAACTACTACCTAATTTTGCAGTCCAAATTTTAATAGGTAATAATCTAATAATTTTTTATTTTTATAAAATGATGAAACATTTGAGAAACACTATTTTATTAGTGGTTATGAGTATGTGCTCTTTTGTGGGCTATGCAAGTGAGTATGACACAGATTATATTACTATTCCTGAGTCGTATATTAATAACAGTGGACAGACTTTCCTTCTAGAGAAGGCGGCAAGAATCTTTAATAAAGAATACAGCTTGACACTAACTAACATTTATCTAAGTGATTGCTGGTTCTATTGCGACATCGTTATAGAGCATTTTGAGGATGATTTTGATGTCACTCAGTCATGCGACAATGAGTACACTCAAGATGGCACTCCAGGAACTTCGTCGACGATTACTATTGGAAAGACAGCTTATGATATTGTTGTTCATTCCGAAGTGAGGCTAGATAGAGATGATGAGAAAAACATAACTGTAACTTATCATTTTACTGACACATGGAAGCAAGATGATTATTATCTTGTAATCACTTTCCCTTACACCAAAAAGACTTGGACATCAATAGGCAATGTTGATTGTGAACCAACTTCAATAGAATATTACGATTTGCAGGGACACAAACTCAATGGTCCTCAGCCAGGTATCATGATTGAGAAACAAGGTAACAAAACTATCAAGAAGATTTATCGATAATTTTGTGATTGTTTATTGAGGATAAAATCCCCTTGAGCATTGTGCTCAAGGGGATTTTTATTGCGAATTATTCAAAGCACAACTCGATTGTGCATTATGAATTAAGCATTGTGCCTCTGTTTAGAGACCTCGGCCGTGGCAGTTCTTGTACTTCTTGCCGCTACCGCATGGGCAAGGATCGTTGCGGCCAATTTTTGGACCATCATTGCGGATGGGGGCAACTGGACCACGTCCAGCTTGACTTGCACCCATGCCTGCTTGGCGTTGTGCAGCAGCTGCAGCAGCCACAGCATCGCCACGTCCCTCACTGTAGCGTTGGCGACGGCGAGGCTCGTTGTCGCTTGCACGCTGCACGTCGTTCTCATCCTGTACAGGAATCTGACCACGCATGAGCGACGATATGGCCTTGTTGTTCATGTCACCGAGCATCACCTTGAAGAGGTCGAACGACTCGAGCTTGTAGATTACCAATGGGTCTTTCTGCTCGTAGCTGGCGTTCTGCACACTCTGACGCAACTGGTCGAGCTCGCGCAGATGCACCTTCCAGCTCTCGTCGATAGAGAGCAGCATGATAGCCTTTTGCCAAGCCTTAGCAAGGCACTTGCAATCGGTCTCGTAGGCTTCCTTCATGTCGATGACGATGCCATAGGTGCGTCTGCCATCGGTGATGGGTACACGCATCTTGCCTTCGGGCTCGGGAGCTCCGGCATCCATCTGCTGCTTGCAGATTCGTTGGATGATGGGGTTGGCAACCTCCGATAGGCGTTCGGTCTTGCGACGGAAGGCAGTCAGTACTGCGTCGAAGAGGTCGTTAGTGTTCTTATCCTTATCTTGCTTGCGGTAGGTGTCCTCATCAAATGGAGGCTCAATTGCAAATGTTGAAAGAACATGAATCTTGAGGTCTTCATATTCCGAAGGACCAAACTTGTTGATGCTGTCCTCGATGCTTTCGTAGAGCATGTTGATGATGTCGGTGCCAATGCGCTCACCAAGCAAAGCGTGGTGACGACGGGTGTAAATCACCTTGCGCTGAGCGTTCATCACGTCGTCATACTCAAGTGTGTGCTTACGGATTCCGAAGTTGTTCTCCTCAACGCGCTTCTGGGCATTCTCGATACTCTTGGTAACCATGGGCGATTCAATCATCTCACCGTCATGCAATCCCAGACGGTCAAGCAGCTTGACAACGCGCTCACTGGCAAACAGACGCATCACCTTGTCCTCAAACGAGACGAAGAATACTGAGCTACCGGGGTCACCTTGACGTCCGGCACGACCACGCAGCTGGTTGTCCACACGGCGTGACTCGTGACGCTCGGTACCGATGATGGCAAGACCGCCAGCCTCTTTAACCTCGGGTGAGAGCTTGATATCGGTACCACGACCTGCCATGTTGGTAGCGATGGTTACAACACCCTTTCCATTGACCTGACGTCCGGCTTGTGCCACGATGTCGGCCTCCTTTTGGTGCAACTTGGCATTGAGCACGTTATGCTCGATGTGACGCAGACTCAGCTGACGGCTCAGGCGCTCTGAGATTTCCACGCTGGTGGTACCCACCAGAGTTGGGCGTCCGGCGTCGCGCATCTTCACAATCTCCTCTATTACAGCGTTGAATTTCTCCTTCTCGGTCTTGAACACGCGGTCGGGATTGTCCTTGCGTATAACTGGGCGGTTGGTTGGGATGTTCACAACGTCGAGTTTGTAAATCTCCCAGAACTCACCTGCCTCGGTCATAGCGGTACCGGTCATACCGGCGAGCTTGTGATACATACGGAAGTAGTTCTGCAAGGTGATGGTTGCGAAGGTTTGAGTAGCAGCCTCCACTTTCACACCCTCTTTGGCCTCGATGGCCTGGTGCAGACCGTCGCTGTAGCGGCGACCCTCCATGATACGTCCAGTTTGCTCGTCAACAATCTTCACCTTTCCTTCCTCGTCAACGATATACTCGTCGTCGCGGTTGAAAAGAGTGTAGGCTTTGAGCAGCTGTGTAACGGTGTGCACACGCTCGGCTTTTACCGAGTAGTTCTGCAGCAACTCGTCTTTCTTGGCGAGTTTCTCTTCTTCGCTCAGTGGCTCGTTGGTCACTGCCGAAAGCTCGCTGGCGATATCGGGCAGCACGAAGAACTTGGGATCGTCGGTGCCACGGGTGAGCACATCAATACCCTTGTCGGTAAGCTCAACCGTGTTGTTCTGCTCCTCAATGATGAAGTACAGAGGATCGGTAACCACGTGCATCTCGCGACTGTTGTCCTGCATGTAGATGGCCTCAATCTTGAGCATAGCCTGCTTAACACCTTCTTGCGAGAGGTATTTGATCAATGGCTTGTACTTGGGAAGTCCTTTGAAGGCGCGATAGAGCAGCAATGTGCCCTCTTTCACCTCATCGGGGTTGTCGCTTGCCATCATGCGGCGGGCGTCGCTAAGCAGCTGAGTTACGAGGCTGCGCTGAGCAGCGTATACGCGCTCCACGTTGGGCTTGTATTCATCAAACATCTGATCCTCGCCACGAGGCACTGGACCAGAAATAATCAATGGGGTACGGGCGTCATCGATAAGCACCGAGTCGACCTCATCGACGATGGCAAAGTGGTGTGGACGCTGAACGCAATCCTCAGGAGCCATTGCCATGTTGTCGCGCAGGTAGTCGAAACCAAACTCACTGTTGGTACCAAAAGTGATGTCGCAGTTGTAGGCTTCGCGGCGTTCCTCGCTATTAGGCTCGGTCTTGTCGATACATGCTACGCTCAAGCCGTGGAACATGTAGAGTGGACCCATCCACTCCGAGTCACGCTTGGCGAGGTAGTCGTTCACAGTAACCACATGTACACCGCAGCCTGCGAGTGCGTTGAGGAATACAGGCAGGGTAGCCACCAGGGTCTTACCCTCACCGGTAGCCATCTCGGCAATTTTACCTTGATGGAGCACCGAGCCACCAATGAGCTGAACATCGTAATGGATCATGTTCCATGTCATCTCATTGCCACCAGCTTCCCAGTGGTTGTAGTAGATGGCTTTGTCGCCCTCAATGTCGAGGAAGTCATGACCGTCGGCAGCCAACTTGCGGTCGAAGTCGGTGGCTGTCACCTCGATGGTCTCGTTCTCGGTGAATCGGCGAGCTGTCTCTTTTACAATTGCAAAGGCAACAGGAAGCACTTCGTTGAGCTTATCCTCAATGCGTTCAAGAACTTCCTTTTCAATTTTGTCAATTTTGCTCCACAGCGGTTCGCGCTCTTCATACTCCAGAGTCTCGATTTCGGCCTTGATGGCAGCAATCTCGTCGCGCTGTGGTTTTACATACTCTTGAATCTCAGCTCTAATTGCGGCACTGCGTTCACGCAGTTCATCGTTCGACAACTGCTCGATTTCGGGGTAAACAGCCTGAATCTTACGCACGATGGGCATGAGCTTCTTCAAGTCACGCTCACTCTTGTTGCCGAAGATTGATTTCAAAAAACTATTAAATGACATATTGTATATTTTGTGTTTGTATTTTTCAAAAAACGATAGTAGAATATAGCAAAAATCGTGCCAAATCCATAACGAACGGCAAAGTTACAAAAAATCTTTGAAACAGAATGGGTTTTACTTTAACTTTTCACAATAGCACATTTTTAAACGACTTTTTTTCAGTAAAAAATGATGTATTGTCGGTATTTAATTGTATTTTTGCACAAAATAAAGAGAACTTATTCTAACACAATAACTAATAAATGACTATGACACCATTAATTGAACGTTTTATCAAGTATGTGAAGTTTGAAACCACAAGTGATGAGAATACCGGTGTAACCCCATCAACCCCTACCCAGATGGTCTTTGCCAAGGAACTTAAAAAAGACTTGGAGGAAATGGGATTGAGCGAGGTTGAGCTTGACGACAACGGCTACCTCTATGCCACTTTGCCAGCTAACACCGACAAACCTATACCCACCTTGGGTTTTATAGCACACATGGACACTGCTCCCGACATGAGCGGCAAGGATGTGAAGCCACGCATCGTGGAGAAATATGCCGGTGGCGCAATCACCCTCAACGAGGAGCAAGGCATCGTGCTCGACCCGGTTCAGTTCCCTGAGCTAGATGATCACATCGGTCAAGACCTTATTGTCACTGACGGTACCACACTGCTGGGCGCCGACGACAAAGCAGGTATTGCCGAGATAGTTACCGCCATTGAGTGGTTCCAGCAGCATCCTGAGGTAAAGCATGGGAAAATCCGCATTGGTTTCAATCCCGACGAAGAGATTGGACTTGGTGCGCACAAGTTTGACGTAGAAAAATTCGGTGCAGAGTGGGCCTACACCATGGACGGCGGTGCCGAGGGCGAGCTTGAGTATGAGAACTTCAACGCTGCAAGTGCCAAAATTACCATCAAGGGATTGAACGTTCATCCAGGAATGGCTAAGAACAAAATGATAAACGCCATCCTCGTGGGCAACAAGCTCATGTCGCTGCTCCCTGAGAGCCAGACTCCCGCTACTACAGAGAAATATGAGGGTTTCTACCACATCGTTGGCATCGAGGGCACAGTGGAAGAGTGCAAACTCACTTACATTATTCGTGACCACGACCGCGAGCGCTTTGAGGCACGCAAGAAAGAGGTGGAGCGCATCGTAGAATTCATCAACGGCACCTATGGCGACATTGCCACTGTAGAGCTAAAGGACCAGTACTACAACATGCGCGAGAAGATTGAGCCTGTGATGCACATAATCGAGATAGCCGAGCAGGCTATGGAGCGCGCAGGAGTGAAACCTAAAGTACAGCCCATTCGCGGTGGCACCGACGGTGCTCAGCTTTCGTTCAAGAATCTGCCATGCCCCAACATCTTCGCTGGCGGAATGAACATGCACGGTCGTTATGAGTACGTCTCAATCCAAGCAATGGAGAAAGCTATGATGACCGTTGTGGAAATCTGCAAGATTGTTGCTGAGAGATGAGTTGATTCATGACGGTTTTTCAAGTATTTCATTTGGAAAACTGTGGTTTAATATTTCTTGCCCCTCACTTTGGCTTTCATTTAAGGTGATTGCGATGTGAGGGGCAAGTTTTGTGGTGTGTCTACCTCTCGACGCGTTCTCATTTTACAAAAATCAGCTTGTTTTAGAAAAAAAATTTTTTTTCTGTGAAATATTAGTTGGAATAAAATGAATTTTCACTAACTTTGTGGTTTGAAATGAAAAGAGGTGCCAATCCCAGATGATGAATGGATGAAAATGCTGCCATTTTTGGGGGTTAGGCTTAGTGAAACAGATAAAACGAGACTACAGAAATGAAAATATTTACCAACGAGACAATAAGAAAAATTGATCGCGAGACAATCGCCGCGCAGGGAATCTCGGAGCTCGACCTTATGGAAAGGGCAGCATCGGCTGTGGCTTATGAGATAATCTCAAGGTGGCGCACTTCAAAGCGCATGGTGATTTTTGCCGGTCCAGGCAATAATGGCGGCGATGCCCTTGCGGTAGCGCGCATGCTCTATGAGCAGGGATATCGTCCCGAAGTCTTCCTTTTTAATATTCGCTCGTCTCACTTGAGTGAGTGTTGTGAAGCCAATCGTCAGCGTCTTTTGGACATGGGCGACATCGACTTCACCGAGATTGTCGACAATTTCACTCCTCCCGAGTTGGGAGCCGATGACGTGGTTATTGACGGACTGTTTGGCTCGGGTCTTCACAGTCCGCTCAAGGGTGGTTATACCTCGCTGGTTCAGTACATCAATAACAGCGATGCTTTTATAGTAGCAATCGATATGCCTTCGGGATTGTTCTGCGAGTGGAACGAGGGCAGTGATCGACGCAATATCATCCGTGCTGACCTCACCTTTACTTTTGGGTCTAAACGATTGTCGTTCTTCTTCAGTGAGAATGCCGAGTTCATTGGTCAATGCGTGGTGCTCGACATTGACTTCGACCCTCAAGCAGTAGCATCCACACCTTCGGATTTCTATCTTATAGAAAAGGAGGACGTGCGAGAAAAGCTTCAAGACCTTGACCCGTTCATCAATAAATATGACAACGGCACTCTTTATCTGATCGCCGGCAGCTATGGCATGATGGGAGCGGCAATTCTTGCGTGCAGGGGTGCGTTACGCATTGGCACCGGACTTGTCAAGGTTCATGGACCAGCAAGTGCCAACACTATCATGCAGACTTCTTGCCCTGAGGCATTATTTGAGCCTGACAGCAGCGATATATGTACTACAAGCATCAACGAGAAGCATCGTTGCAGCGTGATAGCTCTAGGCCCCGGAATGGGCACAAGCGATGAAACTATCGATGCTCTCGACCATTTTCTTAAGAACTATCACAAGCCTTGCTTGCTTGATGCTGATGCCCTTAACTGTATTGCAGCAAGATCGATGCTGCTCAGGAGCATACCCAAAGGTTCGGTTATAACTCCTCACACTGGCGAGTTTGACCGTCTCTTCTGCAGCAAGAGCATAACTACCGACGAGGAGCGCTTCAAGCGTGCTATCAATGCCTCTAAAACCTACAGCATCACTATTGTGCTCAAGGGGCACTATACAATGATTGTTCGTCCCGACGGAAAGGTTTATATCAACAACAGCGGAAATCCAGGAATGGCAACTGCCGGAAGTGGTGATGTGCTTACTGGAGTGATAGCAGGATTGATTGCACAGGGCTTCAGTCCCGATGACAGCGTGTGGATGGGTGTGTATATACATGGGCATTCGGGCGACTTGGCAGCGGCTAAGCTTGGCCAGCGCAGTGTCATAGCAAGCGACATCATTGACAATTTGGGTCCTGCTATGGTAGACATCAAGCGCTTGTAACTAAAAGTAAACAAACTATCTTTATTACAATAAGCTCTCTCATTGCTGGGACGAGCTGCTTGTTTACACTGTTTATTTTACAATAAATTAAATGATTATAGCCGTCCACAATGTTATATCAGCGATGTATATGGCTACATTAACCAAGCTTAACTAATATAAGTAAAATAAATACTTGGCAATTATCGTTTAATTGTCAAAAAGCTAACCAATAGAAAGAATCAGATTATGGAAACACCCAACACTCAAGGCAATGTGCCACCATTGCCACAGCAAGACGTTATGCAGTCTTCAATAGCTACTGCTCCCGGGGCGCCAATCGTTCAACCCCCAGTTCGCCAACCTAAACGCTCAAAGCCATTTACCCGCACCCTGGGTTTCAAGGTTGGATTCATTGTGCTCTTATCATTGCTGCTTCTCATTCCCACTTTAATGATTGACTCATTGAGTAGCGACAGGCAGACAACAGCCCAGGAAGCTCAGCAAGAAATCTCAGAGAAATGGGGATTGCCACAGCATGTTACAGGGCCGGTTATTGCGATACCTTATGTTACTACTAATAAGAAAGATTCAAGCGATCAGCGCCACATGGTATATATCTTGCCCAAAAAGCTTGACATCAATGCCGATGTGAAGAGTCAGACACTTTACCGCAGCATCTATGAGACCGTGGTTTATAACACTGGAATAGACTTCTCGGGAACATTTGCCATAAAGGGGTTATTGCCAAGCGAGATTGACTCAACTATGTTGCAGCTTGATAAGGCCTTCATTGAAGTGGGAATTACCGATCTGAGAGGAATCTCGCAGAAGTTGGTACTTGACTTGAACGGCAACACAATCGAAGTGAACGATGGCGGTAAAGATGGCAATCTGCACGAAGAAAATGATTATGAATACAGTTCTTCAATTGACCATGATGAGGTTGTCACCGACATGGGGGCAATGGAACAAGGGAATGCTGATGCTGTCCCCTATGATGACATGTTTGACAAGGAGGGTGGTCCTGTAGCCAAGGCAAGTCTAAACATAAGCTCCTTGACATCGCTCGACTCCATTCCTTTCAAGATGCACCTTGAACTGAAAGGTAGCGACAACCTTAACTTTACACCGATAGGTGAGACCACATCTATAAATATAAAGGGCGATTGTCCCAAGCCAAGCTTTGGAGGAAACTTCCTGCCCGATGATCGCAAGGTTACCGACAAGGGATTTACTGCGTCGTGGAACATCATCAGTATTAACCGAACCTATCCTCAAGCCTTTATCGACGATCGCAGTTACGACCTGGGCAAATCGCAAGTGCAAGTAGGGTTGATGGTACCTGTCGACAGTTTCCAGAAGGTGGAACGTGCTATCAAGTATGCCTTTCTTGTGATTGTCCTCACATTTATTGCAGTGCTATTTGTTGAGATAAAGATGCAGCGTTACATCAATGTCTTTCAATATCTGCTAGTAGGACTCGCACTGGTGCTTTTCTACTCGTTGCTGCTGTCAATCAGCGAGCACATGGCATTTGGCTGGGCTTACCTCATTGCGGCTGCAATGACTATAGTGATGATTACACTCTATCTTTTAGGTGTGCTTAAAACCAAGAAAATGGCTCTTGCTATTGGAGCTATGCTCACTATTGTTTATGCCTACATCTTCGTGTTGCTTAACCTTGAGACTTATGCTCTGTTGGCAGGAAGCTTGGGACTTTTCGTAGTTCTTTCGGCAATAATGTACTATTCTCTTAAGCTCAAGACCGAAGACATTTCATAGAAACAACACAATTAAATCTAAGATGAATTTAGCGGTTGTTCTACTTAGTAGTAGATCAACCGCTTTTCTTATAGCCAATAATTACGGCACCTAAACTATGACATGGCAGTTATAAGCAGTTATAAATAATTATGGTATTATTGATTTCTTGCCTTCTTCTATCACGATGCCGCGATTCTCATCGCCTACGGGCTGCCCCTGGATATTATAGGCACGTGATGACTTTGAAGCATTGTCAATTTCAATCGCACCAATGCCCGACTGTCCTTGAGTCTTCTCGATGTATTCATTCTGCTTTTTTACGAAAAAAGTTTGCTAGATAATGTGACTTTTTATGGCACTGTGCGTCTAACGAACAAACAAGAAAAATAAAAACCATTAAGTATGATCATTATGAATAATAAAAAAACATTTTTAAGCTACATCTGCCGTTGTGTTCTCGTTATTCCTGCTATACTCATGATTCTTCATCACTGTGGCGTCTTCACTATGTCCGACGCACTTGTACGCATTACTGGCATTTTGATTATATTCTCTTTATTAGGAGTAGGCTATTTTTCCATGAGAATGAAAAATGAAAAGTAAGGGCTGATAATTGACATAATGTTGTCTTTTTGGGTGTCAAGAGATGCCATTTTAAGTTAAAATATGTTTTTTATTTCATTTTTGGTGTAACGAAGTTTAAAAAACAAAACGTTATGCGCCCTTAGCTGCAAAGGTGAGTGTGAGAAATTAAATTCCAAAATCGTTTACAAAAGTAAATGTTTAAGAACCTTTAGGGAGGTTGTCCAGTTGTGGCAATCTCTCTACCTTTGCAATGTCAAAAACAAACAACGGCTCAGATTGTGTATATGGTTACACGCATTGAAGCCGAATTATTAACTCAAATAAAAAGAGTATGAAGTTATTTTTTAGAACAACTATTTACACATTATTATTTATTGCATCTGCAGCACTTTTCAGTGCAAATGCAGGAAACCCTGAACCCACTCCATCTAAAAGCACAACAAATAATCTTTCCACCCTCACTAACAGCGAAGCCGATGTAGAGCTTCAAGTTAACAACCTCCTCTCTTTTGCACGTCGTTTCCGTGGTGTTCCTTACCGTTACGGTGGCACTTCACCTAGAGGATTTGACTGCTCGGGATTCACAAGCTATGTTTATAAGAACATGGGTTATTCAATTCCACGCACCGGTCGTGCTCAATTTGCCGACGGTGAGCGAGTAGAACGCAGCAATCTTAAGCCAGGCGATTTGGTGTTCTTTGCCGGTAGAGGTGGTGGTCCAAGCATTGGTCACGTGGGAATCGTAACAGCTGTTGATGGCAATGGTCAGGACTTCTCGTTCATCCATGCTTCTTGCAGCCGCGGTATCACCGAGAGCCATTCGACCGAGAGCTACTATCGCGTTCGTTATCGCAATGCTTGCCGCATTATCATGCCAAACGCTGCAGCTACTGTAGCCGAGGAGATGATTGCCGAGAGCGAGAAGCTGCTCAAGAGCAATGAAGAAGAGCTCATTAAGAGAGAATCTCAAAAGATTATGACAGAGCAATTATAATACATGCACTACATGCTATATAATACGAGTAAGTAATCATAAAAAACGGGTATATAACAAGAGTGACTTGCATTAAGTGCAAGTCACTCTTGTTATATCTGTAGAAAATGATTTTTATTCGTCAACAGAAACTTCCTCAAGACCGAAGCACTCTTTAATGGCTTTGCGAATTGCTTTGGCTTCGCGACCATTTCCTTTCAAGATTTTAAGCACGATTTTTATATATTCCTCGCGGCTCTTGAGGCCACACAGGCCTGCCACTCCGCTCTGAGTGAGCATTAGCTTCTGGTTATAAACCTTCAGCACCTTGGCATAATCCTTCTTTTGAACATAAACATGGAACTCACGGCACAGCAACTCATAGATGCCACGTGGGTTAATCTCGTTCACAAGGTCAATCATGTGGTCCTCAAGCGCACTGATGTTGCGGAACTTCATGTCGACACGCAGCTCAACATCGTGCTTCACGCGGTGACGCGTGTGTTGCAGGGCTTGCTGCTTAATTTCATTGTCAAAGTTCTTTATCACAGCACGGCTGGCACTGTTAAAAACGTCATCTTCGTTTTTGTGACGATAGTGAGCAACGGCACGTATCACACCCTCGAGCATGAGGATGTTCTCAATCTCGGCAACCTCGGGTACTAAGATTTTCTTATTGCGAAGGTATTCTACTTCTTTCTCGTCGCGACGGTCGCGATCCACAATGCCCCAACTGTCAAGGTGGTGCAAGCCCTCAAGCCCGTTGAACGAGCGCACGCTCTCTATCACCTTGTTGCAACTGCCAAGTGGCTTGATGGTATACTCGGGAAACACAAGGGCATAAAGTCTAGAGTCAATGCTGTGCTCCTCATCGCCCTCAACAAAGAGAACTGGTTTGCGAGTTCCCAATAAGTCAATATAGAGGCTATCGCTCAAGTTACTGCTCGATTGCAGTACTTCATAATCCCATGTCAATTGCTCGGGGTTGAAATCCTTGACCCAGATGCACTTGTTATCGATGCGTGAGTTTGCAAAATCCACATCATGAGTGCTGTAAACGAATGTACAGTCGGGACGCATCTCCTCAATCACGTTCCACAAAGTCTGCATGATTGAAGGGTGAATAAAGGTCTCGGGATCGTCAACAAATATCACGGCATCCTCCATGGCATAGAGCACGGCACCAAGATAGTAGAGCACTGCTTTCTCACCATCACTAAGACGCAACGACGAGTATTTATCGGTCTGGCCTTCGGTTGTGAAAAGCAGTTTGCCGTTCTCACGCAGTATCTTGTTCTTTGGGAACACCTCCTGCCACATTTTCACCACCTTGTCGAGCTTGGTCTTGGGAAACTCCATTTCCTCTCTCATCAGTTGGTGAGCTTTGAAATTCATCAAGCTGCGGAACTCATCAATCATCATCACATAGGTGAGTTTGTCAAACTCGCTCTTGGCTTTGTTGACAACCTGTTGCATGTTTTGATTGAGCTTGTCAAAGCGCTCGCTTATTGAACCTTTGTACTGCTGTTCCGAGTGCTCAACAGGAAATAGTGCTCTCAAAGCCGAGATGCGGAAGGCTAGGTCGCCACACTGTTCCACCAGTTTGTTCACAAAGCGTGTCTTACCGGCACCATTGGCACCGATGATGGTAACCTGACGTGCCTCCCTCAGAATCTCACCTTTTGCGCTATTTATCTTGTTAGGTAGTAATAAGTCCATAGTATTTACCGTTTTTTGGTCACAAAACTTTTCAGCTTGTAAAAATAGAAAAAACTTGCGGCATCTCCAAAAATATGCCACAAGATTTACCACTTTTACACTAAAATCCTAATTCCACCTCATCAACTATTCTTTCGCCTATTTAAAATAATTAGCTTATTCAATAGATTCCCGCTTGAGAACAATCTATTAATTGTTAGTAGCAAGTTTAAAAGTCACAGGAAGGTAGTACCAGCACGACACTGGTTTTCCGTTGGCATTAATGGCTGGCTGAAAATAGTCATCTATCATCTTTACCGCTCTAATTGCTTCTTCATCAATATGACGTTCAAGCGACCTCACAACCTCCACTTCACCAATCTCACCCATGGGAGTAACTTCAAACCGCACAACAACCGTGCCTTGAATTTCTCCACAGATGCTTGGGTAACGTAAGTTTTTATTTATGCTGCTCATCAATGCCGCTTCGCCATTTTCATATTGCGGCATTTTCGATGCTATGGCATAAATATTGTCATTAGGTGAAGTGCCTTTATCTAGCGTTAATCTGGCATCGGCATCAGCGCCACCATTGCTATAGTTGACAGTCAATCTCATCCATGTGCCAGTTGTGCCACCTTCTGAATTGCGAGCAGCAATAAAATCAAAGCTTTTGCACAACCCAACCACCTCTTTGTCAAGAATATGATTAAGAGATTTCGTTACTACCACATCTGTCACACGACCAAGGCCATTAACGTAGAAACATGCTTCAACTGAACCTTCCACACCATCAACCACCACTCGCTCACGCTCATCAAGCGCTTTTTTCAATGCTCTGTCATCGCCACCACGCAGTTGGGGAGGCACATTGCGTGCACATTTTGCGCCACCCACAAGTCTCAAGTCATCAAGTAGAATGCGGTCTTTGGTAACTGTCATGGCACCTTCTTGGCACATTCCATAATAACTCACAGGCACAATAATGTCTTTTCCTCGCACGCTTTCATCAAGCCCTGTCAACGATTTGCAAAGCGCGATAGATTGGACATCAAGTTCCTTAACAATACCACGCACCAACTTAACACTTTGCGCATTACCTTTGGAATCAACGTGCACTTTCAAATAAGCCGTACCTGAAATTGCAGCATTAGCACACCCAAAGCTAAAAAGCCAAAATATTAATACAAGCGTTAAAACTTTAGTTTTATCATTATGTAAGAATAAACATATCATACCATTCTTCATCAGTTATAAAAGGTTTTTCAGTGGTAAAGATATATATTTAGTTGATTATAAACAACAATTATTTGAAATTTTGTGGGTTTTGAATAAAAAATGCTCTCGTCCCTCTCAATAAAGGAACAGGAGCATTATATTATTTGAGTTTTCAGTTAACTTGGTTACAGCGCCTTGGCGAGCTCGCGGCCGTATTCGCGGCATTGCTCAATAGATGCCTGATCGGGAACCCACTGGATGCGGATGCCGTCGTTGATAAGTTCAAAGCCACAACCTGCAAGCAGGCCACTTAAGAGCTTAATGCCCTCTCCGCTCCAGCCGTAGCTGCCGAATGCAGCGGCTTTCTTGTTCTTGAGCTTCATTCCCTTAGCCATCTCGAGCAATCCGGTAACAGCATGAGCCAAGCCATTGTTAATGGTGGGCGAACCCACGAGAATAGCTTTTGAGGCGAAAATCTCGGTGAGCACATCGTTCTTGTCCTCATGAGCAGCATTGTAAATCTTAACCTCAACCTCTGGGTCAACTTCCTGGATGCCACGTGCAATCTCCTGCGCCATTATGCGGGTGCTGTTCCACATGGTGTCATACACGATTGTTATCTTGTTCTCCTGATAGTTGGCAGCCCACTGCTGATATTTCTCTATAATAAGGTTGATGTTCTTGCGCCAAATCACACCATGGCTTGGGCAAACCATATTCAGCGGCAGGTTCATGGCAAGAATCTCGTTGAGCTTGCGAGTCACCATCATGCTGAATGGTGCAAGAATGTTGGCATAGTATTTCTTTGCCTCATAGAGCATCTCGGCCATGTCGACACGGTCGTCGTAGAGCGACTCGGTAGCGTAGTGTTGGCCAAATCCATCGTTAGAGAACAGTATGTTCTCGCCATCCATGTAGGTGAACATGGTGTCGGGCCAGTGCAGCATGGGAGCCTCGATAAAAGTGAGAGTCGAGTCGCCAATCTCGAGCTTGTCACCGGTCTTCACGGTCACGAAATTCCAATCCTGATGGTAGTGGCCTTGGATGATAGCCTTGCCCTTGGCGGTGCAGTAGATGGGTACATCAGGAATCTCACGCATTAGCTCGGGCAGAGCGCCGCTGTGGTCACTCTCGTTGTGCTGCATGATAATAGCGTCGATTGCCTTGAGGTCAACCACCTCCTTGAGGCGTGCCACAAACTCGCGGTCATATGGTCCCCACACAGTGTCGATGAGGACAGTCTTCTTATCCTTGATTAGATAGGAATTATAGCTTGAACCTTTGAAAGTTGATAACTCGTCGCCATGGAAGTGAGTCAGTTCCCAGTCAACTTTTCCCACCCAGGTAACTTTTTCGGTAATTTTCTTAGACATTGTTTTTTGTTTTAAAGTTGTTTTTTTGATAGTTGCAAAAATACTAACAGAAATTGAGATGTGCAAGAAATTCGTTTTTAAAAGAGAAAAAAGAGACAATGGAGTGCGTCCTCTATTGTCTCTTCTTAAGGGTTATTGTTAGGTTTTATTTTACTATTACCTTGCGGCCGTCACGGATGTAAATGCCTGGTGTAGGATTTGAAACCGGCTGTCCCATGAGATTAAAATAAATGCCGTTAGTGCTGCGGTTTAACTCAATTGTACTGATGCCTGTAGTGATGCCCTTCACTTCCACGGGATATAATTCATAATAAATGCTGGGATTACTATCCTCAATATTTACATGCTCAATAGCAAGCAGCGAAGGTGAAGACATTCTCTCATTCAGAGCTTTTACAATAGCGAAGAACTCGTAGGCTTCATTGTTCTTAAAATTGTAGTTTCCTAACAATTTTGTGTTGACCTTGACCGAGCCAGTCAATCCCTCGGTATTGAATCCATTCTCGCCCTTAGCTGGCATGTAGAAATAACCGTCTTTATATACTGCCCAGTGAATGAGCACATACTCCAGCGGCTTGGGAGGAACGAGGAAGTAACTGTTTTCGTTCGCAAAGTTGGCAACACACATGGTGTTAGGTGTGTAAGGACTCTCACCTATGATTGTTGGCACTTTGTTAACTGTGATTTCGGGGTTGACACGATTGTTTAGAGTACCTTCCAAGCCAGTAATTTTGCTGTTGAAATAGGATGAACTTACAGCTTCTGGAAGGTTGATGGCAATCCAGTTGCTCTGGTCAAAGGTGTTGACATTGTCAAATATGAAATCGTTAGCAATTTGTTGTGCAGAGGGTACGTAAGGCTCCTGATTGCGCAGGGCAAACTCGTTGTTGTCTTTAGCATATAGGGTCTTGCCGTCGGCGCTGATGTGAACAACAGTAAGAGGATTGCTGATGCTGTAATTGTTATTCACGACTCCATTGGCGATCAATTGGGCGAGAGTGACCTCTTCAACATCACTCGCTATTGTTTCCCCTGGCAATGGAATGTCGGTGTGAGTGTTTAGTGCTTCTATCTCCTTAAAATAAGCGCGGAATGGAGCTATAGTTTGATTGCCGCTTGACCACTTGGCTACCGAACCAACATTGTTGACTGAATATATGTTATCAAGATTTTGATTGACAAATGTGCCGGCCATCATATAGGTGTCACCGCTAGTGTAGGCGATGGGCTCTGCCTTGAGCAATGCATTGCTTGCACTCCAGGTGATTGGAGTGTTGATGAGGCCAGCAGTCTTGTCAATTGAGATGATGTAAGGCACATTGGCCTCGATGTTCTGCACCTCGGCAAATTTCACCTCGCCGTTCTCTTCTTGAGCGAAGCGCTCAATCCACAGACCGTTGCTTGCCGAGCAAGCGGCAGGAGTGAAAGGCAGCACGATGGTGCTCCAGTTCTCGGCAACGCCGTTCTGGCGGGCCTTGGTGAATGTGCGCTCATAGGTGATGCTCTGAGCGGTGAAGCTCTGTGGGATGAAGTAGCCGTAACCATCCTTGAGGGCGATGCTTTGTGCAGTGGCGCCCTTAACGACGTTCAAGCCAG
>JAFSPZ010000028.1 GCA_017451225.1 Muribaculaceae bacterium
ACGTGAAAACGATTCATCAATTCCACCATGCATGCTCCTGCCTCATGCAAGCGGATGATTTCCTTCTTTTCTTCTAATGAATGGTGCTTATACATAATGGACCCCAAAAGTTTTTTGTCCAACTTTTGGGGTCCACTTCATTCTGGCACACCCTTTTCTTACTGTCATGAGGGAATAATTATAAACTAAAACCCTAATACATCAAATTTTAATTTAGATATTCGAATTTTTATACTATTATGAGAAAGTTTCTAACTTTATCAGTATTATTTGTCGCATTGTTCTCTACACTTGCAACTAATCCTGCAATAGCTCAACCAGAGTCCTTCACTAAAGACTTTATAATGAAAAGCGAATATGTTCCTATTGATGGATGGGAAAATGAGTATCATATTTGTAATGTGACAGTAGAATATAATGCTTCGACGAAAAAATTAACGATTAAAGACTTCTTTAATAATCCTGGGATTCCAATGGTTGAGAATATGTTAGAGCATTTTGATTTGGAATCTAATATCGGTTCATGGAGTGATGATGGTACAGTTGGGACATTTACAATTCCTACAAGGTTGGTTGCACAGGTGAGCTCTCAATATAATGATTTTAGTTATTATTCGTGGGTGTTCGTAGTTAATTGGTCTCAAGATAAAAATGTCCCTACAGAATGGGGATGGGATGGAGGAAGCAATAAGATAACTGTCATAGTTGACTTGAACAATGATTGTATGACTATGAGTAAATGGTCTTTGAGGGGAGCTCATGACAGATACGGACAACCCCCATCCAAAAAGATTGTTCGTTTCAATGGTTCAACATTTAATATTATCAAGACCGACCTAGTCGATATCGTCAACGATGGTACAGTAGGCGAGGAATATGAGGTTTATGACGACCTTGAGGGTGTCGCCACTGTTGACGGCGTGCTGAGTGCTCCTATGGGGGTGAGCCGGAATCAAAACTCCTTTATGATTGAAAAGGGTTGTTATAAACTTGACTTGGATCTTAGCACAAATGCACTCATAGTTTCGCAAAGCTCTCAGGATATTACAGGCTTTGTAAACAATGGTTCATATCCCACTTACTATGTCTTTGGCCAAGCAAATAATAACGATTGGAATCCTACTGTTGGTCAGCCGATGGAGACTACCGATGGTGTGCATTATAGCGCGGTTGTAAATTTTGACGGCCGTGACAACAACAAGAACTATTTCAGTCTCACTAGTGGTTTGGCAAATAATAACGACCAGGGTGGATGGGATTATGTCAATGGTTCTTGCCGACTTGGCCCCTCTTATAATAACTATCCTGTAACCATGGGCAATGTGCTCTTTGCAAAAGATATGGGTAAATATAAGTACCCGTCTCAAATTAATGTTGGACAAATCGACTTTTTGGGTCAAGTTGAAACTGCATACATGGGTAAGACCAAACTTCAACCAGTAGACAATTTCGACCAGAGCAACTGGGTTATGCTTACTGGCGTTGCCAATGCCGATAACTATGTGGGCAAGATTATCAAGGGCAAGAGCATAATCGGTAAACTTGTAGACAAAGTAAATCCCACTATTGCAGTGTCCTCGACTCCAGAGATTGGTGATGATGGCGAATATGAACCCAATATTTATATAATGCCAAGTTTCAACGCGGATTATTATGCGCCCGATAGCCATTTCTTCTTTGTGTCTCCAAAAGTTCAGGAGTATGCCTACATCACTTGGGCATGCTATAATGCTGCTGATGGAAATTTCTATACAATGAGCGATGGTAATATCGATAATCTCACTGGCGGTATTAAGGTGAGTTGGGACTATTTGCCATCCGGCAATCCACAGGATGGATATGTTTATGAATTTGATGCTATTTTGAGAAAAGTCGCATCTGCGACAAGTAGTGCACCACTTTTAAAAGATGGTAATCAAAGTAGTCCCGTTACTGATGATCTATCGACCGACTACATTGTCTATCCTTTGCGTCTCTACGATGTTCCTACTGCCATCAACACTGTCGAGACCACAGGCAAGGTCGTTGACGTTAAGTACTACAATTTAATAGGTATTGAGAGCACTACACCTTTCAGCGGCGTGAACGTTGTTGTTACTATTTACGACAATGGCACACGCTCAAATGCTAAGAAACTTTATAAGTAACATAAATTCTATAAGCCAATGAAAAAATATTATTTAGTAACACTCTTGCTTGTTCTCGTGATGCCCAATGTGTCATGGGCGGCATCGGCCTTCACTGCCGAGAAGCTTGCAAGCATCAACATTGAGATGGACCGTGACATTCAGACTGGGGGGACAATTGGGTCCAACCGCGTGTCGATGGCCTACACAGGAGGAACCAGTCGCGTGACGGTGTCTAACTATTTCGCTCAAGGTAGCGACCTCACTTTCAGCGTGAATTGGGGAGCTAATACCATCCAGTTCTTGCCTCAAAGTGTTTATACTTACCAATATGAGCAATACACATGCTATCTCTATGTTGTTGCTCAATCGGTAGTTGACAATAGCAATGTTAACACAGTGCTGAACACCACTCTTTCGGGCCGTGTCAACTCTAGTGGTTTCACAATTTCTACTACATGGAATTTGGCGCTTATTTATTATGACCCCGATAATGATACCTACATCAACGCTGGTGCGATGTATGAGAACGGTATGTTCACTCAGTTCATTGCCAGCAATGCAACTATGACCTACGATGAGGTCGACTTCGACAGTAGTGACCACGTTTACAACACAGGCGATGTGGCATCGTTCCCAGTATATCTCTACTACTATAATAATAAGGTGACAATCTATAATTTCCTTGACTATGGTTTCGTGCCTGAGTTTACTCCTGGCGAGGAAAAAAACACATGGGTAAACCCCAATCAGGTACTTGCCGACTATAAGGACAACCAGACCGGTATCACCTATCATTTTGGTCTCTACAACTGGGAGCAGAACGCCGATGGTTATGCCGATGTGCTTACTAATCAAGATGCTCAAGCTGTAGTGACCAGTGAGACAGTGTTTGATATGGGTAATATCACACTTGCCGACCCTGTTCGCGACGGTATGGGATTCATTGGTGGTAATGCTAAGATTGTCCTTGAAACTGGCACATTGCCATTTGAAGAACTTCCTATCCCAGGCGATGTGAATGCCGACAAGAAGGTTAATGTCACCGACGTTATGTGCGTTGCCAATTATATTGTGGGCATCACTCCCGAGGTGTTTGTTGAGGAGGCTGCCGATGTGAATGCAAGCGGCTCAATCAACATCACCGACCTAATTGCAATCGCCAATATCGCTGTTGGTAACAGTTCGGCGCCAGCTTTGATGGCTCCAAAGGCTGCTACCAACGATGTGCTGAGCATTGGCGATTACGACCCAGCAACTTGCACTATTGCGATAAATCTCGAAAATGCTACGCCTTATGCTGGCTTCCAGATGGATGTGACCTTGCCACAAGGCCTCACACTTGAGGGAGCAGAACTCACAGGTCGTGCCGCTTCTCACACGTTGATGACTGGTGTTAACCCCGATGGTTCAATTCGTTTGCTCGGTTTCTCTATCGACAATGATGAGATTGCTACTGGTAGCGATGCGATTATCACACTCAAGGTTAAGGCCAATGCTTCACTCGATGCTTACGAGAACATAATCATCAGCGACATCTTCTTCACTCAAAGCAATGAGGTGGAGAGCGTGTTGCCTAATGTCACTGCCGGTGCGCCTGTTGTCACAGCTATATCTCAAGTTGGCAACGACTCACAAAGTGTAGATGTCTATGACATGAAGGGCGTGCTTTTGCGTCAAGACGTAAATCCTGCCGAGGCAACTAAGGGTCTGCCTACTGGTGTTTATATTATCAACGGCAAGAAGGTGCTTGTAAAATAATTGTGAAAAGCTCTGTTAGATATGAAAAAGCTATTTCATATTTTAACCATAACGTTGGTGGTTGGAGCTATGCATGCTCATGCTGCTAATGAGTTGCGTATCGACGATTTTTCGATTCAAGCAGGTGACACAATTACCATGCCTGTCTTGCTAGACAATCTCGACAACGACTTTGCCGCCTTCCAGTTTGATCTTTATATGCCAACTGGACTTAGCGTTGCCGAGGGTGGGTTAAAACTGGGCGAACGCGCATCAAGTTCGCACCAACTTATGACAAATGTCAACGGTGACCACACTACGGTGATGGCTTTCAGCTTCCCAGCAACCAACTTCTCAGGGCAGAGTGGGGCAGTGCTGACCATCGATGTAGTAGCTGCGCCCGACTTTGATGGTCAAGTTGTTATCAATGTTAAGAACATCGCACTTACAACGAGCGATGCCCAAGAACACAGTTCCCCCGATTTTGCTGTGACTGTGACAGCACAAGGGCTTGTGGTTTTGGGTAATGAGTTCTATATGAATGATTTCGAGATTGCACCGGGAACAACTCTGCATGTGCCTATAGTTCTTGACAATCATGCAAGTGCAATTGCAGGATTCCAGTTCGATATGTATCTGTCCGAGGGCATTTCAACTAGCGCTGGCTCTTTCACTCTAAGTGACCGTAAGGGTGAGACTCATCAATTAGTTGCCAATAAGAATGGAGACCACTGGAGTGTGGTGGTATTTGGATATCCCACAACTGACTTTAGCGGTGATAGCGGTGATATCATGTACATTGACTTCACTGCTAGCAAATCCTTTACGGGTAGTGCAGAGATTTCGTTCCGCAACGTGATGCTTGCTACCAGCGAAGCTCACGAGAGCCCTGTTGAGGATTTTGACGTTAGAGTTACAGCCAATGGCGTTTATGTGCCTACCGATCGTTTGACAATCGAGGATTTTGCTATACAGCCAGGCAAGAAGAAAATTATTCCTGTGCTTCTTGAGAATGAAGTGACACAGTTCTGCTCTTTTAGCTTTGAAATGACTGTTCCGCAAGGACTCACAATCGATGAGGATGCTTTCTCTCTTACCGATAGGGCTCCTAATCACAATCTTGTTGTTACACCTCTCAGTGATGATGTCTATAAGGTTGAAGTTGATGGAAATAATGGCAGTATATTCAACGGTACCGAAGGGCCTATACTAAATATTGAAGTAGTAGCCGACCGCTCCTTTGAGGGGCAGGCTGTTATCTCTGTTTGCAATGTGCATCTCATTGAGCCAAACAGCGATGTTACAACTCTCAACGACTTTGATGTTATGGTAACAGCCGATGGTGTGTATGTCCCAGAGAATCTGTTCTACATCAATGATTTTGAGATTACACCAGGACAGACACTGCAAGTGCCTGTGATTATGGACAATGATGCATCCCCTGTCGCTGCATTCCAGCTCAAGTTGGAGATGCACAGTGGACTCACCGCATCACCTCAAGGTGTGACGCTGAGCGACCGCAAGAGCGAGACTCATCAAGTAGTGGCAAACATGAACGATAACATTCTTTCAATCGCTGCTTTCAGCTTTCCTCCCATTAATTTCTCAGGCAACTCTGGCGAGGTGATGTATATCAATGTCTCTGCCAGCCGCGATTTCTCTGGAACAGCAGTCATACAAGTCTCCGATGTGGTTCTTTCCAGCGCCGATGAAGTTGAGACTATTATTGACGACTTCGACGTGAATGTTTATGCTAATGGTGTTTATGTGCCAAGCGATAACCTTTCTATTTGTGACTTTGTAATTGCTCCTGGGCGTTCTGCTCAAGTACCTGTAGTGCTTACTAACGAAACAGTAGAGGTCAACGCCGTGGAGTTTGATCTTGAAGTACCTCAGGTACTCACTGTGGCTAATTATGCTAGACTTGGTGAGCGTGCTAATGGTCACATTGTTACTATTGCCCAGCAGGGCGCCTTGTTGCATGTCGTTGAATCTAGCACCCCTGCAGCTGCCTTCATAGGTGAAGACGGAAACATCATGTATCTTAAAGTCAGTGCCGCAAGGGAGTTTGCTGGTTCGGCAGTCATTAATGTTAAGAATGTTGTGCTCAAGACCGATGGAGGCGACATCAATATTGACGACTTTGCAGTGGTGGTTGCTGCCAGTGGCCCATATGTGCCAGTCGACACTCTTTATATTGACGATTTCAGTATTGAGGCAGGTGAGGTTTTGAGCGTACCGGTGATTATGGATAATGAAATCACCAATATTGCAGCGGTGCAGCTGGATATTGCTATGCCTTCAGAACTTTCTATTCCCCAAGCCGATAATGGTGACTACAGTATATCACTTACCGAACGCATGAGTGACAATCATTACATTATCGCCAATCCCAAGGCCAATGGCGACATCCGTGTGGTTGCAGTTAGTTTCCCACCTGCCAATTTTGCTGGTAATAGTGGTGCTATTATGAATATCGATATAAAGGCTGTTGAGAACTTTACAGGAACAACCGGGTTCAATGTGAAGAACGTAGTGATGACTACTGCCGACGCTCAAATTGAATTATCTGTTCCCGACTTTGTCGTTATGGTGACTGCTGTCAAGGGCAGTGCACATGTCTTTGGTGATGTGAACTGTGACGGAGTTGTCACAAGTGCCGACATAACAGCTCTCTACAGCTACCTGCTTAATGGCGATGAGACCTTTATCGCTACTAGTGATGTTGATGGAGATGGTTCAGTAACTAGCTCTGATGTTACCATGATATATTCAATACTTATGGATAAATAGCAGAAATCATTTAAGTAATAGTAATTGAAGAAAAGAACCAGCGTTATTGTCAGCGCTGGTTCTTAATTTTAATATTACCTTTAATTCCTTTATTTCCTTTAAACAAGCTTGACCTCATCTCCAAGCGTCACTTTATGCTGCTTGTAGAGCAGTCCAAGTGCCTTTTTGAAGTCTTTCTTGCTGCAGTTGAAAACTCGCATGATCTCATCGGGCGATGATTTGTCATTTAAACTCATTGAGCCACCATTTTCTTGCAAATATTGAAGAATAACGTCAGAGACGTCATCCACTCGTATTTTTTCTATTTTTGATAGTGTTATGTCGATTTTTCCATCGTCACGCACCTGCTTTATAAAGCCAATATGATGCTCACCAATGTTGACAGTTTGGTAAAGTTCATTATTGTATATCATGCCCCAGTATAGGCCATCTACAATCACGCGATAGCCAATCTCTTGCTGTTGGGTAATTAGCACGTCAACTTTTTGGCGATGATAATAGTCGGGAAGGCTTTTGTTCAAGAATTTGTCGAGCTTGGCACTGGCAACTATGCGGTGACTGCTGGGATCCTCATAAATGTACACTATGTAGCTGCGACCAGCCTGCATTCTCACTCGCTGTTCTCCAAATGGAACAAGCAAGTCCTTAGCCACCAGACCCCAGTCAAGGAATGCTCCAATAGCATTGACAGCTTTCACACGCATCAGGCAAAATTGGCCGACGGTGGCAAATGGACGTTCAGTGGTTGCTACAGGGCGGTTTTCAGAGTCATTATAAACAAAAACTTCTATCATGTCATCAAGTTCTTCTTCACCCGATAAATACCGCTTGGGAAGTAGCACTTCGTTGTCGTTTTCATCAATGAGGTAAGCACCAAAGTCGACAAAACGATTTATCATTAACTTGTTGTATTGTCCTATTTTCATTCTTTTGGTCTTTTTTCAATTGCAAAGTAACAAAATATTCGACGTGCAATGTCCTTGCATTAACAATGAAAAATGTTAAATATGCTTAAATTGTTCGCGCGCATGTGCAGTATTTACACCATATTGTTGTTTAGTGGGTGAAAAATGAGGAAAAATAGCGATTTTATCATTGCTCATGTGCTTCTTTTTCAAATACTTTATGTAATTTTGCAAGTAGCTTTATTTTAAACTTTTATTATCACATATAGTCTAATTTTTATTACAAGATAAATATTAACAAAAACATAACATTATGAACTACAAATTTTTGTCATTAATTGGTGCCTTGTTGCTCGGCTGTGGCTGTGCAATGGCGCAAGACTATGAAGACGACATCTATTATGATGGCAAATCTGAACCAGCTAAGCCTAAAGTTGTCGAAAAAAGACAACAGACGGTAATTGTTTATGATAATGGTTCGGTGGCTTCTACTCCTGTTTATGGTGTGGTGAATGGGCGTGATGTAGATGAATATAATCGTCGTGTCGATGGGAATTACATTGAAAAAGACACTGTGATTCTCGACGATGACGTGTTTGCTAACACAAGACGCATTGAGAGATTCTACAATCCCGATATTGTAATTCGTTCTAATGATCCTGACTTGATTGAGTATTATTTCGAAAGTACTCCACAGGTCAACCTCATTGTGGGTACCGACTGGAGTTGGGGACCTTCTTGGGGATGGGGCTGGCGTTCAGCCTACTACGATCCTTGGTACAGCTGGGGTTGGGGATGGTACAACCCATGGTATTACACCAGCTGGTATGACTGGGGATGGTATGGCGGTTATCGCTATCATCCATGGTCCTATTGGGGACGTCCTTGGGGTAGCTACTGGGGCGGTTACTGGAGCGGCTATTGGAGTGGCAGCTACTGGGGAAGACCACATCATTGGGATAATGGCTGGTATGGCCATCACTACAATAGTGGTTACAACGGACGTCGTCCAGGCATGAACTATCATGGCAATCGTGGTAATACAGGCAATGTGCCTAATCACGGAACTGCTGCAGTCCCAGGCAGAAATAACGGACGTACTGGAGGATATGCCAACCATGGTAATATAGGCTCTGCTACTACTGGTGGAAATGGTTATAACGGATATAATGGACGCTCTACCATGCGCCCTGGTGGACGCTCGGCTAACACAGGACGTAGCTCTTCGGGCGTTTACAACGGCTCGGGCTCTCGCACCTATACTCCATCAAGCGCAGGTCGCAGCTACACTCCATCAAGCAGCGGACGTAGTTATACTCCATCAAGCAGCGGCCGCAGCAGCAGCGGTTATTCAGGTGGAGGCCGCAGCAGTGGCGGTTATTCAGGTGGAGGCCGCAGCAGCGGTGGCTTCTCAGGTGGTAGCCATGGTGGCGGCGGGAGTCACGGTGGTGGCGGCGGCGGAAGTCGCGGTGGCCGCAGATAATCAACAGAGTGTGAGAACTATTATATAAAAAAACAAGTATAATTAATATTACAATGAAAAAAATATATATTGCATTACTGCTTGGTGGAGTTTCACTCATGGCAAGCGCACAAGCAACATTTGACGTACTTAAAATGTCCGAAACCGAACTCAGCGGTACCTCTCGCTACATGTCTATGGCAGGTGCATTCGGTGCCCTTGGTGGAGATGCTTCGGCAGTAGTTCAAAACCCAGGTGGAATTGGTGTTTATCGCAGTAGCGAAATAAATGCGACTATGAACTTGAATTTTCTTTCTACCAAGAGTGGTGATTTTCAAAACCTCACCGACACAAAATTCTTCTTCAACAATGTGTCTTATATTGGTTCAATGAAAATCAACAGCGACTTCTTAAAGTATTTCAACTGGGGCTTCTCATTCAACCGTATTAATTCATATAAGCGCCGTTATCAAGGAGGTTACGACACGGGCTACTCGCTGACTAATAAGATTGCTGATAATCTTAACAACGGTAATTGGATTGATCAAGACTTGTCGGTGGACAACTATGATGGCAACATTTACTACTATAGTAATGCTCCATGGTTGGGTATTCTTGCCTATCAGTCTTATTTGATTAACGGCAACTACGATGGCTCTTTGAGAGGTCTTTCTACCAATGCTACTACTGGTTCAGCTCAATTCTATGTAGATGAGTTGGGACACACCGACGAGTACAATATCACACTTGGTGGTAACTTCAAGAATGTGTTCTACTGGGGCTTGAACTTTGGCATTACCGATCTTCGCTTCGATAGCTATCAGTATTATGGTGAAGACCTTGACAATGCCGATATATACAACTACAACCTTGACGACGGTTCAACTACTCTTGGATATGCTGGTTATGACTTCCAGTCTTATCAGCAGACTCGCGGTACTGGCTACAACTTCAAGATGGGTGTAATTGTTAAGCCCATTAACCAACTGCGCATTGGTGCTGCATTCCATACTCCCACCTACTATGACATGAAGGATCTTTACAAGGTTCAGAGTGGTTTTGACCTCTTGATAAACGGGGACGACAATATGTATAGAGGCAATACCGAGACAGGTGAAGAGGGCTACTACGACGAGTATCGTTACACCATCAAAACCCCTTGGAAATTTATCGGCAGCCTTGCTGTGATTCCTAACAGTAAGGGTATGATTAGCTTGGACTATGAGTATGTGGGCAATACCACTATGAGATGTGGTGACTCTGGTGGATATAATTATGTTGACACAGAAGAAAGTATTAAAAACCAGCTGCAAGCATCGCACATCCTTCGTGTGGGTGCCGAGGTTCGTCCAACTAATAACTTCAGCATTCGTGCAGGTTACTCTTATGAGACTTCTCCAGTGAAAGACGAGGTTAAGGGCGTGGCTAATGCTGATGTAGACGTAGTTTCAAGCAACTATATGTATCAGTATGACAAGAACAACCAGTACATCACTTGTGGCCTTGGATATCGTTACAAGAAGTTCTATGCCGACGCTGCCTACGTTCACCAAACTCGCACAAGCCACTATCATGCATTCCCTGGCGAGCAAGGCGAGGAGGTTAAGGACAACAATAATAAAATTGCTTTGACTATCGGATTCCGTTTCTAATTGACTATATCTGATTATCGCGCCATTGAGCGTAAAGAAATAGTGATAATTAGGAGGCATTGTTAATAAAATGCCTCCTGATTTTTTTGTTGTATAGTGCATTTTGGCTATCTTTGACCATATTTTCATCAACTTGCATGAATTCCATTAATCTTGAGAATATTGACCTTGATAACAGCGAGTTCCAAAATGCTTGGAACTTGATTCGTAATACCCACCGCTCAGTCTTCCTTACAGGAAAGGCTGGGACGGGAAAGAGTACCTTTCTCAAGTACATTTGTGCCCATACTTCCAAGGAGCATGTTGTCCTTGCGCCAACGGGAATAGCTGCAGTCAATGTGGGAGGGCAGACGTTGCATTCTTTCTTTAAGATTCCGTTTAAGCCGTTGCTGCCCGATGACCCCGATTTTTCACCAAGACGAATTCGTAAGACTCTTAGGTATTCGTCCGAGAAAGTGAAACTTATTCGCAAGCTTCAACTTATTATCATTGACGAGATTTCAATGGTACGTTGCGATGTCATTGATTTCATAGACAAAGTTTTGCGCATTTATTCCTCTAACATGCGTGAGCCGTTTGGCGGCAAGCAATTGCTTTTTGTGGGCGATATCTTCCAACTCGAACCGGTTATCACTCGTGACATGCGTGACATCTTGCGACGCTACTACAAGCAATTTTTCTTTTTCAACGCAAGGGCGTTCAATCAGCTTGGGCTCATTCCCATTGAATTGCGCAAAATATATCGTCAAACCGACTCGAGCTTCATCAGCATGCTCGACCGAGTAAGGGTGAGCCATGCTTCTTTCAAAGATATGCAGTTGCTTAACAGTCGATGCAATCCCGATTATAAGGAGCCTGATGAAGGTTTCGTGATGACGCTTGCCACTAGGCGTGACACAGTCGATTCTATTAATGATGACCACATGCAAGCGCTTGACACTCCTGAATATATTTTTACTGGCACCGTGACCGATGTCTTCCCCGACAATGACCTTCCAACCAATAAGGAACTTGTTCTCAAGCAGGGAGCTCAGGTCATTTTCATTCGCAACGACAAGGAAGGACGTTGGGTCAATGGCACTCTGGGTAAAATCTCAAGACTAGATGAAAGTGGGATAGAGGTTGAATTAGAAAATGGTGAGAGCTACAATCTGGAACAGGAAATCTGGGAGAATGTTCAGTACTCCTACGACGAAAAGGAAAAGAAGGTCATCGAGAACGTAGTTGGCACTTTCAGGCAATATCCCATAAAGCCGGCATGGGCACTCACTGTCCACAAGAGTCAAGGTCTCACGTTTAACAATATCGTCATCGACTTTGCAGGTGGAGCATTCTCGAGCGGACAAACTTATGTTGCTCTATCGCGATGCACATCCCTTGAGGGTATCACGCTCCTTAAACCGCTATCTCAACGCGACATAATCGTGAATACTGCAATTGTTGACTTCAGCCATCAGTTCAACAATCAGTCTACTATTAACGATGCGATTTTGGTAGAGAAAGCCAATGGCCTATACGCTATGGCATCAATTGCTTTTGACAATGATGACTTCTCACGATGCATCGATTGTTTCGCTCAGGCAATGGATATTCACAATGTGATAACATCCCCAATTGCTAAGCGTTTCATTAAATTAAAATTCAATAAATTCTCCAAGCTTAAAGCTAAGATTAAGAATCTAGAGGAAGTTATAGATTCACAAAATAAGATGCTTCTCAACCTAGCAGGAGAGTTTACGGCTATGGGTGACCAGTCAATGGGATTTGGTTCTCTTTCGCAAGAAGATGAGGTGCCCTACGGCCATGCCAAGCCGCGTCTTGATGAAATAGTAATTAAATCGGCGCTCGCCAACTATAACAAGGCTTTGAAGCTCGTACCTGGCTATGTGCCGGCTTGTTTGGGAAAAGCTCGACTTATGGATACTATTGGGGAAACTCATCAGGCAGTAGACTTATTGGAAAGCATTTTGCGAATTAAAAAGAATTGCTATGAAGCCATAATGTCTCTAGCCGCAATACATGAAAAGGAAAAGGACACGCCAGCGGCAATTAAGGCCTATAAGCGAGCCATTCGTGCGGTAAGGACTGCGATTGAGCCACACGTAGCCTTAGCACGCATCTATGAGGTAATTGGACTGGAAGACTTAGCAGAGGAGCACCTAGACATTGCTAAGGAACTTCGCTGCCAGCAAAAGGCAAAAAAAACACGTCGCAAGAAAAAATAATCACATGGCTATACTGATTTAGCTTTTTTGCAACTTGGTTGCACGTTTTTTGACATATCTTTGCAGTAGATTAAAACAAAGAAGTTATGTCACACAACCACAACCATTGCGATCATTGTTCTCATGAACATCACAGTCATGAGCATCATCATGATAACTGCCATTGCCACGAGCATCAATATGAGCATCACCATCATGAGCATAGTACTAAGTCGACGCTTATCTTAATAGGAGCCACAGCAGTGTTGCTGTCAATAGCTGCTTATATCGAGAAATCTTTCAATCTTCCCTCTTGGCAACTGTTGCTCATTTACCTTGTGCCTTATCTTCTAATAGGTCACGACACACTCAAAGAGGCCGCCGAGGGCTTGGCTCATGGCGATACTTTCAACGAGCATTTCCTCATGTCTATTGCGACAATAGGGGCATTGTGCATTGGCTTTCTGCCTGGAGCCGAGACGCAGTTTCCTGAGGCGGTTTTTGTAATGCTGTTCTTTCAGGTAGGCGAACTATTTGAAGGATATGCCGAGGGTAAGAGCCGTGAGAGTATATCGCACCTGATGGACATTCGCCCCGATGTTGCCAATGTGGAGCGGGATGGAGAATTACTCTCTGTAAGCCCAACTCAAGTCGAGATAGGGGAGACCATAGTTATCAAGCCAGGGGAGAAAGTGCCTCTTGATGGTGTCGTTATTGATGGCTCTACTGCACTCAACACCATTGCACTCACTGGTGAGAGCGTGCCCCGTGACGTAGCTGTTGGAGACGAAGTGATATCAGGCTGTGTGAACCTAAGTGGTTTGATTAAGGTGCGAACTACCAAGAGTTTTGGCGAGAGTACAGTATCTAGGATTATTGAACTGGTTGAGCATAGCGGCGACAAGAAGTCGAAGGCTGAGACATTCATCAAGCGCTTTGCACGTGTCTACACTCCCATTGTTGTGATTGCTGCTGTGTTGCTGGCTGTCGTTCCTTTGCTCTTTGGTGGAGCATTCCACACTTGGCTTTACCGTGCTTTGATGTTCCTGATTGTTTCTTGCCCCTGTGCATTGGTCATTAGCGTACCATTGGCATTCTTTGGTGGTATTGGCGGTGCATCTCGTCAGGGCATTCTCATTAAGGGTGCTAATTATATGGATACTCTTGCACAAGTGGGGACTATAGTGTTTGACAAGACCGGAACGTTGACTCATGGGCAGTTTGAGGTGAGTGCTGTTCATCCCGACACCTGCGACGAGCGCCATCTTCTGCACCTCGCAGCTCATGTTGAACATTTCTCTACTCATCCCATTGGGGCAGCTTTGCGTGATGCGTTTCCCGACGAAGCAACCGATGGCTGCACGGTGACCGATGTCGAGGAGATTGCTGGGCAGGGCGTACGTGCTACGGTGGCTGGCGATGTGGTTTGCGTGGGCAATACTCGCATGATGGATGCTGTTGGAGCAAAGTGGCGCGACTGCGATCATGTTGGCACTATAATTCATGTAGCCATCAATGGTGCCTACGCTGGGCACATAGTTATCAATGACAAGATAAAGGAAGATAGCGCACAAGCTATAGCAGATCTCAAAACTGCTGGAGTAGACCGTGTAGTCATGCTAACTGGCGACCGCAACGAGGTTGGCGAGGATGTGGCTCATAAATTAGAAATAGGGGAATACTATACTCAACTTATGCCTACCGACAAGGTGGAGCATGTAGAGCGTTTGCTAAGTGAAAAAAGAAATGGTAGGGCGCTTGCTTTTGTGGGCGACGGCATCAACGACGCCCCTGTGCTGGCGCGTGCCGACGTAGGAATTGCTATGGGTGGATTAGGCTGTGATGCTGCTATCGAGGCTGCCGATGTGGTGTTGATGGATGATAAACCTACCAAAATAGCTCTAGCCATAAAGATTGCCAGTCGTACTCTTGGCATTGCTCGCCAGAATGTGTGGTTTGCCATTGGAGTAAAGCTTACGGTGCTTGTACTAGCAAGTTTGGGTATTGCAACAATGTGGATGGCGGTCTTTGCCGACGTGGGCGTGACAGTTCTAGCCGTTCTCAACTCGATGCGAGCTCTGAACAACCGATAAGTTGGTCCATTCTGTCAATGAGGTAATCGGGGCGTGTTTTCTCTAGTTCCTCTTTTGATGAATTTCCATACGTTACAGCGCAGGTCCTTGTGCCTGCGTTTTGTCCCATGGCTATATCAACCGGCATGTCACCAACCATTAGAACATCGTTGGCATCAACTTCCATTGCTTTAATAATGTATAGCACTGCCTCAGGGTCGGGTTTAGCTTTGTCAACATTGTCGACTCCCACCACCAATGCGAAATAATGCCTCACTTTCATCATTTCTAGCAGTTCTATAAGTGAGCCGTAGCCTCGTGATGATGCCACACTCATTGTGATGCCATTTTGATTTAGCATTGCCAGCGTCTCGGCAACATGAGAAAAAAGGGTGGGAGTGAGCGATGACTTGTTGGCATCGAATATATCGCAGTAAGTACTGGCACATTCTAGTGCTTCCATCTCGCTCATGTCGGGGTAGATGTGGGTGAAGCAGTCTTTGAGAGGTAATCCAATAACTCTTTTAATCGTGTCGGGTGTTGCTACATGAAGCCCTCTCTCTCGCATTGTGGCTTGCATTGTGGCAAGTATGATGCTCGAGGTATCGGCAATAGTGCCGTCAAAGTCAAAAATGATGTGCTTGTATCTCATTAGTTGCAAAAATACTACTTTTTTTGTTATTTGCTGATATGAAAGTGTTATTATGTGAAACTAGTTATAGCTAAGAGAGAACAAATCAGAGCACTCTGATGATTCAGGGTGCTCTGATTGTCAATATTTGCAGTAGATATTTACTTGAACTGCTCGCTAATCTTCTTGCAGATATCTTCCATCTCTTCTTGTGGAAGAGTGAGTTTCTGCTTGAAGAAGTTCATGTCGCTCTCTTTTTTCAAAGGAACGAGGTGAACATGAGCATGGGGCACTTCAAGGCCAAGAACCGTAACTCCCACTTTCACGCAGGGGATAGCGGCCTTTATTGCGGCTGCTACACGCTTGGCAAAGACCATTAGGCCTGCAAGCTCTTCATCGCTCAAGTCGAAGATATAGTCTTCTTCACGTTTGGGGATAACGAGAGTGTGACCTGAAGCCACTGGGTTGATGTCGAGAAAAGCATAATAGTGCTCGTCTTCTGCTATCTTGTAGCTAGGAATTTCACCTGCTACGATTCTACTGAATATTGATGCCATAATACTTTTATTTTATCAAATAGAGATTTCAAGAATTTCAAACTTCATGGTTCCGGCTGGGGCTTGTATCTCAACCACATCGCCAACTTTGTGACCAACAAGACCTTTGGCAATAGGTGTTGTGATTGAAATCTTGCCCTCTTTAAGGTTCGATTCAGTCTCGGTCACGATGGTATAAGTCATCTGAGCTTTATTGCCCAGATTCTTTATGGTGACTTTGGTGAGAAGTTGCACTTCGTCGGTGCTGATTTTGCTCTCGTCTATAATGCGTGCTCCAGCAATAAGGTTCTTGAGCTCAGCAATCTTTGCCTCAAGCATTCCTTGGCGCTCGCGTGCTGCATCATACTCTGCATTCTCGCTCAGGTCGCCTTTCTCGCGAGCTTCAACGATCGCTTGTACAACTGCAGGGCGTTCTACATTCTCTAAATGAGCAAGTTCTTGCATCTTTTTGTCATAACCAGCCTTGGTCATATAACTAATCGCCATGGTAATTCAATTTTAAATTTTACAGTTATTTAATAGTTTAAAAACACAGATTAAAAACCGAAGAATCTCATGCTTGGTGAGACCCTCCGCTGTTCTTCTTATTTATTTTCCGCTGCAAAATTAGATACTTTATAAATAATGTGCAAACAAAAATCCCAATAGTTATTAACAATTCAGTTTTATTAACCTAAATTACTACCCATTTTAGGTGTCCGGTTTAAGTTTTCAGTTTAGACATAAGAACATAAGTGCATCAGAAGTTTCTTTTTATGTGATAACTATGTGTGGCGATAGCAATTGTCCTTAATCGTTTGCAAGCTGTTATCGTTTCCAGGTTTTGATTGCGAGGTGGATGCAGAGGGTTGAGGCGAGGATGAAGATGATTGTGGTTGTTATCCATGCTCCGTGTTGCATGGTGATTACTGCAACGATGCACACAATGAGGGTTGCTAAAAGGTTTCTCAAGCACTTGATGCTGAGTGTGAGGTGATATACCCTGAAGTATACGACCGAGACAATGACGGTATATATGGCATACCAGGCAAGGTAGGCATAGCCAAGTCCGTCAATGCCCCACAAGCTGTAGCACACAACGTTGAGCGCCAGCCCAATGCCTGCGTCAAGCGACTCGGTGATAAGGAATATTTTGCCGTCGCCTTTTGCAAGCATGACAAACGAGAGGCACCATGACATGGCACGAAGCACAGTGCCAATAACTCCCCATGAGATATATGTCATAATGACGTAGAACTCCTTGCTGTAAAGAAGCCACACGAGTTGCGAGCGCAATAGGATAAAGGCGAGTAGACATGGTGTGAGCACCATGAAAGAAATATTGATTTGGTTGGAGACAAAGACGCGCAGTCGCTGGGAACTGTTAGCCACTCGCGACAGTCGTGGATAGAACTCATAACCCAGAGCGGTGAAAACCAATCCAGCATACTTGTCGATTAACGTGTAGCCAGCTTGATAATATCCCACAGTGTTCTCTCCGCTGGTTATGTTGAGCCATGATACAAAAATGTAGGAAGCTAGCATGGCGACAAATGAACCAAGTGTCATGAAAACACCGAGCTTTATGAAACTGGTACCCATTGCCACCGTTTCGCGTGGATTGACCTGGGCTTTGGGGTATTCCTTGTCTTTGTTGATAAAGGCGGCAACCATCAGGCACATGGCATATGCGATGATAGACGGCAGCACACTGTCTTCTCGCCAAATGTAGAACATTGGGATGGAGATAAGTAGTCCGCCTATTGTGCCACTCACAGTGACCCGAGCAAGTTTCTTAAGTTTTGACAGGCCTTGCAGCACAGCATATTCGCCATTAGTAAGCGCCATGAACAGAACTGCTGCCGATAACGCCACATAATGCCAGATGTGATTGAAATCGCCAAAGGTGTAACGACTCAACAGCGGTGCTATGGCCATGGTCAGCAAAGCGCCACCGAGACCAAGCCATAACGACCACCGCCGCACTACAGTGACGATGCGTGAAATGAGTGTGGTATCGCGCTTTTCGACTGCTTGGGAAATATCGCGCACGCTGCTGTTGCGCACGCCCAAGTTCGTGGCTGTGTTGATCATCTCGAGTGCTTGGTTGAAAAGAGCGAAAAGCCCTACACCTGCAGGACCAATCCATAACGCAACGAGCTTGTTGCGTATGAGCGAGCACAAGATGTTCAAAACCTGGACACCACCAAAGATGCCCATAGCCTTGAGAATCACTCTCGACATTCCGCCTTTGTGCGCTGTGGTTCCTGGCATTACGCTTATATATCAATAGAATAGGTGTTGTAGACTATGCCTCGGCCACCAAGGCGGTTCTTCTGGATGACGAGCCCCTCGTTGAGGTAGCGGCCGCCCTGCTCGTTGGATGTGCCAAAGTCGAAATATTTGAAGCCATTGTCAGCTGCCAGTTTGATAAGATAGTCAAAGAGCAGAGTCAAGGCTTTTAATTCACGGCCTTGAGGGGTGGAGGCTATGTATTGGCAATGAGCTACTTGTTCTCCACTGTAGTACATAACTATGCCAGCCAGTGTTTCTCTATCTAGAGTCGCAGTATATAGCTTGATGTTATGAGGGAACAACGAGTTGAGCAACTTGATTTCCTCGATAGTGTGAACAGGCTTTTTGCCATATTTCTCCATGAGCAGCTGCTCGAGGATTGACCAATAGCTGTTCCAGTCCTCTGATTGACCCACTCTCACATTGTTCTTGAGTGCAAGATTCACATTGCGCTTGTTGCCGCGGTCGAACGGCATGGGCTCGTCGAGGTCAATGACGGTGGAAATGTTGCTCTCGACGAGGGCGCCACCAGCGCGGAAGATAGCGTATAAGTCTTCCTCGGCAGGATATTTGTGATAGATGTGGGGAACGGCTTTGTAAACGAGCTTAGCAATGTTGTGTTCTTTCATGAACAGAGTTGATTGCTGCCACACTTCGAGCATGGTAGTCACATCGAAGTGGCGCAATGGCATAAGCCAGCCACCGAAGGTGAGGCCGCGATGGCTGTAGAGAGTGTCGCCGTCTATGCATGCTGGCAGAACAGCTATTATGCTGTCGTCTTTCATTGCCACAAGTGAGTGATCGGTAAAACGGTCACGATGATAATCCATGTAGTCTCTTAAATGTAAAAACGTGCCGTTTCGCGACTGACTCACCAACTTATCCCATTGGGATTTCTGGCTTTCGTTATATCGAACTATTGAAATCATGTCAATTACTACCACCTAAAATTTGCATAATGTCTTTTGCCTCAAGACGCTTGTAATTGTTAGGCGCTTTGGTGTCAATGTCGAAATCCTCATTCCATTTCATGTCTTTATACTCAAGGTTGAGCACGAAGGCACGACCGTTGATTTGTGTGGACACTTTCACATCGCTAGGAACTTTGCCAGCCACGCTAAGCTTAGGGTCGGCATAAGTGACACTATAGGTCGATGAACCTGATTTGGATGGTGTTACATCAAGCGAGAGAATATTGCTCTGCTTATCATAGATGAAGTTATACTCAAAGCCGTTGTACTGATTGCGTGGCTTGAGAATTATCTTGCCGTCGCTTGACTCCTCAACAGTGAAATCATCGTCAAGGCTATGAGTGAATGAGCCTCTTCCAAGCTCAAAGGCCCTTCCTAGGAAGATGTCCTGAAGGTTGTCGACTGTTACTGGAATGCCATTTGTAAGCAATGAGGCCTTCTCAACGATGTATCGTTTGTGTAACTTGTCAACGAGAAGAATGGTATCGCCCGTGATTACCATCTTGGCCACCTCAATGCCGATGTAAGGACGAAGAGAGACATAAATTGCTTTGCCACGCTTCATGCGCATGTGCATTGACGAGCTGAGCGACTTGCCTCCCATTTTGACCTCGGCGCTGCCACCGCTCTTGAAAGATGTCCAATCGGCCTGGTGGTATCGTGAAAGGTTGGCGCTTCCATCTAGGTTGCCGTTGATATCGTTAACAACATTTATTACTGTTTTGCTTGCATCGTTGCCGTTATTGACAACTTTTTTGGCGCAGCCAGTAGTTAATAACAAGGCCAGGATGCAAAAAAGCACGATGTTTATTCGGTTTGTTATCATAGTTGAATAATTATTGTTCGTAGTAAGTCTTGTTCTCAACCTTGCGCTTGAGAAGTTCATTGTCAGGATCCAGTTCCAGAGCTTTTTCCCATTGTTTGACGGCTTCTTCGGTGTCGCCAGTGACAAAAAGGATATCGCCATAGTGTTCTAAGATATCGGAGCTGGGTTCGTCGGAATTATTGATTGCCGACTTTATATAGAACAATGCCATGTCATAGTTCTTCTTCTTGAAGAATACCCAAGCATAAGTGTCAATGAAAGTTGCGTTGTTGGGGTTTGCATAGACAGCCTTGGAGGCCATTCTTTCGGCTTTATCCAAATCCTTGTTGCTAAGCGATAGGAAGTAAGCATAGTTGTTCATGATACTGGTGTTTCCCGGTGTTATCTCCAATGCTTTGTCATAGAGATTGAAGCCTGCTGCTGAGTCTCCCATCTCGACAAAGACGTCGCCTTTTCCACCCAAGAGGTCGCTGTAGAGCTCGCCGTCTTTGGTCTTATCAACAAGCAATAGGGCTTGGTCGTAGGTGGCAATGGCCTTGTCATATTCTTTCATCTGATAATAAGCCGAAGCTATATATCTGTAAAGGTCGAGATCGTCGGGGTTGTACTCCAATGCTTTTTGTGCGGCTTTGATGGCCCCGGGATAGTTGTCACCCATAATGTTGACAACCATCAACCGTTGCCAGTCTTCGGCATTGGTAGGATCAAGGTCTAGTTCGTAGCCCAGTTCCTCGGCAGCATGAGCATAGTTTTTCATAGAGGAGAGATACATACTGTAGAGCTCATGCACCTTGGGGGCATGAGGATGCTGGCTGATTAATACCTTGAAGAGGTTGTTGACCCTGTCTGTAGAATCATTGCGTATTAATTGGGTTGTGGTGTACTGAGTGAGGACATCAAGTTTTGTCTCAACAGCAAGGTCTTTGGATACCAAGGCGTTGTAAATCTCTTTGTCATAGTTCACCGAGTCGCCTATCAGGTCATAATACTGAGCTTTGGCAAAATATACATTGCCGTTGTTGGGGTCAAGCTTTTGAGCTTTGTCGAGATAGAAAAGGGCGCTGTCTCTCATGTTGAAGACCTCGAAAAGTTCGCTCATCACAAGATTGTAGTCAACATTGGATGGTGCTTCGTCATAGAGCTTGTGAATCTGCTGTATGGCTCCGATAGTGTCGCCCATTCTCTTGCACAATGAGACTTTGAGCGCACTTGTCTCGATGGATCGCCCCTCAAACTCTTCAATCTTTTCATAGGTTTTGAGGGCTTCGGCATATTTGTCGTTACCAGCATAGACCAAGGCTAGTCGAGTCAAAACCTCGGTTTTGTTGGGATTTAACTCGGCAAGTTTCTCAACAGCATTCAGAGCCATTTCTTTTTCTCCCATGCTCATGCATGCATCGCTATAGTAACTTGCTTCATAGTAGTCTTCAGGATGTGCGTCAACATGCCTTTTCATCAGTTCCAAACCTCGATGCCTTTCTTGATCGCTGCTGTTGTTTTTCAGCATCAGCATATATCCAAAATAGAATGATATGGCTGTGTTGGTTGAATCGAGGTTGTATGCATGCTTAACGAGGTCATAGTAGGCTGCTACACTGTCTTTTTCCTTGAATGCTTGAGCTTGGAGGAATATGTATTCGGCCTTGCGCTTGTCAAGGTCGGTAATTCTGTTGCTCTCGTTTTTGCTCTTGTTGGTGCGCGCCATGGCTTCTCCCATAACGGCAAGAAACAGGATTAGAGCTATTAATAATCCAATTGTCCTCTTCATCATAATAGAATTTTTATTTAGTGCCTGTGTGACCAAAGCCTCCTGCGCCTCGCTCGGTGTCGTTTAACTGTTCAACTTGATTCCACACAACGGTTGAGTGCCTGGCTACAACCATCTGGCAGATGCGCTCACCATTCTCAATGATTTGCGTCTCGTTGCTCATATTGGCGAGAATTACGCAGACCTCACCTCTATAATCAGCATCTATTGTGCCTGGAGTGTTTAAAACCGTTAGTCCGCGTTTCAATGCAAGTCCGCTTCTTGGCCTAATTTGGCACTCGTAGCCTGATGGCAACTCAATATAAACGCCAGTGGGAACCAATGCTCTTTCCATGGGTTTGAGCGCTAGCGGTTCATTTAGCCATGCCCTCAAGTCCATACCTGCGCTCAGAGCAGTACTGTACGACGGAAGCTCATTGGGGCTCTTGTTCACTATTTTAACTTCTACTATATCAGTCATGATTTATATACTATAAACGATTTATACTTGTTTTTATTGGAAAAGGCTAACAATATCTTTTACATCGGTCACAATAGTGCCATCTTGAAGCTTGATGTGGTTTACATCATCGATGCGAACCACAATGTCGCAATCATCATCGATGGCGATGCCGTGCCTCAGCAGTGCATTGGTCATGCATCGCTTGAGTGTAGGGGTGTCACATTCTAGTTTGACTTTTCCCAATATGGGTAATTGGGCTTCATAGTCGCACAAACTGCCATTGAACATTATAGAGCTGTTGTCAAAGACTTTGTCCATTGTCCCACTCATCACAACCTGTTCGGTAGAACCCGTAATGACCTTGCGGTCGCTGGTTATTACCCATAGCTTGTCGGCAAGGAGCAATGATTGCGAAATGTCGTGACTTGATAGCATTACTGCCTTGTGTTGCTCTCGGGCAAGGTTGTGTAGCAGTCGCATGGTTTCGATGCGGCTTGCCACGTCGAGGAATGCTGTTGGTTCGTCGAGCACGATAATCGGGGTTTCTTGGGCCAAAGCCTTGGCAATCATCGCCTTCTGTCGCTCCCCGTCACTCAGGCTGGCGACGTGCTGATGAGCTTTCGAGGCAATGCCTACTGCTTTCATGCACTCGTCTACCACATCGTTGTCGTGACTGCTCAATCGTCCCAGAAATCCCGTGTGGGGCTGACGGCCAAGCGCTACCAGTTCTCTGATGGTGAATCCGCCGCCCATAATCCTTTCGGTGGCCACTAGTGCAATGAGACGGGAAATGTCTCGTTTGCCTATGTTAGCCGAGTTGCGTCCATCTATGTTAATGGTGCCGTCGACAGGAGCGGTGTCGCACGTGAGAGCTTTTATCAAAGTTGATTTTCCGGCACCATTTTTGCCAAGCAATGCCACCATAGTGCCTTGCTCAAGCTGCAAATTGAGGTTGCTGAGCAATGCTGTGCGGTTCTTGCCTTGTCCATAGCCAACCGCCATGTTATGTGTCTCTAATATAGCCATGTCAGTTGAAATAGTTGATTCGGCGGCGGTTGATGATGATGTAAATTATAATGGGAACACCTATGATGGGGGTTATGGCGTTGATTGGAATTATTCCATGCGGAGAGATAACGCTAAGTAGCGAACACAGCAATGCCACAGCAGCGCCTGTGAGTATTGTTACGGGTATCAATCGTCCGTGCTCCGATGTGTCAAGGGCAAGGCGAGCTATGTGAGGTACTACCAGCCCCACAAAACCTATGGGACCACAAAATGCAGTTACAACAGCTGTGAGCACTCCAGTGATGATTAGCAGCATGATGCGTGTGGAATGAGTGTTGACGCCCAGGTTCTGAGCATATCGTGTTCCCAGCAGCAATGCATTGAGTGGTTTTATCATCAGTAATGAGGCGATAAGGGAAATGAGGATTAGTAGGCTGAACACAGGAAGTTGTTCGAGCGATACTCCTGCAAAATTCCCGAACCCCCATGCCACATAGCTGTGAAGCCCTTGTTCCGAAGCCACCGAGTTGAGCAATGAGATTACGCTCGAGGCGAGATAACTCACTAATATACCAATGATGAGCAGCATTGTTGAGCTTTTTACAATTGATGCAAAGGTAATGAGAATCAACAGCACTACACCAGCTCCAACTACAGCACCGAGCAACGTTGCCATGTAGCTTCCTATCGACTCGCCAAAAGCTCCTCCAATGGTCCCTCCCATTGCGAGCATAACAATTGCTACGCCAAGTCCGGCACCTGTCGAAACTCCAAGAATCGATGGTCCTGCAAGTGGATTGTTGAAGGTTGTCTGCAACAGTAGTCCGCTCACACTGAGTGCCGAACCGGCAAGAATGGCTGTAATAACCATAGGCAGTCTAGAGTGCATTACAATTATATTCCATGCCTCATTGCCGCTGTCTTTTCCTGTTAAGATAGAGAAGACAACGTCGGCATCAATATCGACTGAGCCAAAAAGTAGACATGCTGTCATCAACCCAATGACAGTCACTACTAGAGCTATGGTTACAAATAAATACCTATGTGAACCTAAGTTTGCCATCGGCACTATGTTTCTATTGTTCTATTTTTTTGAAGAATACAAGCTCATAGTCTGTTGTTTCTTCTGGATGGAATATCTTGAAGTATTCCTTCAAGAGTACCTCGGGATGGAAAGGGAAACGGTCAAAGAAATGGCTGGTATTTGTGTCGCACACATAAACGTTACCCGCCTTGTAGGCTTCAAATTGATCATTGAGCGTGTAAGAACCTTTCAGGTCGGCAAGAGAGCGTATGTTTGGAGACTTGAGAAGCCAGTAGTCGGCTTTTTGAGCTCGTGCAAGCACTTGATTGAAATCCAGCGTAAGCGAGCCGGTGTTTTTGTCGTCTTTCCATGGATAGTCGCCTCCTGCATCCTTGATGAACTGTGCCATGTAGCTTTGTCCGCCTGGCACATTCCATATGCCACTTATTACATTCTCGGTGAGGATGAGGGGGCGTTTCAACTTCTTGCTGGCAACCGACTCCTTGATCTTGTTATATTCCTTAACAACAGTGTTGTAGATTTCCTCAGCTAATTCGGGTTTGCCAACGAGTTCTCCATAGAATTTTATCCACTCGGCACGTCCCAAAGGGGTGTATTCCAAGTAATCGGCACATTCAACGATGGGCACGTTGAGCTTTGTGATTTGCCCATAAGTTGCGTCTTGGTAGGGCGAGAGAAGTATTGCATCGGGCTTCATAGCGATGACCTTCTCTACGGTGGGTTGCATAGAGTTTCCACAATCGACAATGCTGCCGGTTTTAAGCCCCGTTTCGATTATTGAATCATTGAAATACTGCGCGTCGCACACTCCCTTGACCGCATCACCCGCCCCAAGCTCTCTCAACACGCTTGAGTGCACTGATGAATATACCAGCACATTTTTGACTGGTGTTCTAATGATTGTGCCTTTGGGAAGTTTCTTGGGCATTTCCTTAGAGGAAGGCACAAGAATGTAAGTGTGAAGTATCTTTGTGGTGTCCCATGGGTTTGTGATATCTACTCGAGTGAAATCGTCATCATGGGCTATCGACAGCAATTTGGCCTCTACAATCGATGAGTTGGAGCTTTGAGCAAGTTTGTCGTTGCTACCGCCCCGGCATGAACCGAGCATGACGGCTATTAATAGTAATGAAGAAAGTTTATTTATTTTGATCATAGCATAATTGTCATTTATTACAATTGGCAAATTTACACAGAAATTTCGAATTACAACATCATTATTACATGAAAATAAAGTGTAATGTGTTTTTATCAAAGAACCAGCGCCTCGATAAAGCGCTGGTTCTTGGGTGGCTATTAAAATGTAAGAATTTAATTACCTAAAAGAATATTATAAATCACTGTAATGTCTACTGCGGTGATTATGCCATCACCGTCTTGGTCTCCGTTCACAATATCACTGCCGTCCCCATTGAGCAGGTAGTTGTAAAGTGCAGTGACATCAACGCTTGTAACAATACCATCGCCGTTCACGTCGCCAGACAGAGCAGAATTAAGGTAATAAATAGTGAAGTCGTCGATGAGCAGGTTCACGTTCTTGGATCCCGTAGAGCGGTTAATCTTGAATCGTAAAGGCTGTTTGTCAAGATTAAGGTGCCAGCTTATGGTGCCATCGTAATTTGCAGCTGCATTTTCAGTACCTATCGATGTCCAAGAGGTCCCTTGGTCGGTAGAGTAGTAAAGTTGCAGCTTCGAAGCTGTTGATGAGGTGTTGACGGCCTTGATTGAAACTTTAATTGGCTGTACTTCAATATCGCTGTTCATAGCTATGCCTCCTGGCATTTGAACCGAAGCTGCATGCTGGCCATTATAATCAACAACATCGGCTTTAGGGAAGTTCCAAGAAGCGAAATTGCCTTGTATATTTGTGGCATTGGCTGGTAGTCCTGTTGGTATCAGCTCAAAGTCCTCGATAAGCGATAATGGTGGCACATCTTTGACTACATTGAAGGCAATAATATTGTTCTCCTCGCTGATGTTGCTCAATGCTAGTTCGCAGGGTTCACCTGCCCAAGTGACGAGTGCTGGGTTGGAAGACGAGCTGATATATGAGACATTGTTCGGGCCTGGGAACGGCACCCCGCTATCACTATTACCTGAAGCATGAATCAGCTGGTAGTAATTGTGAGATGGATCGCAGTTCACTTCGTTGTTCCACCACGCTTGCTCGTTGCTGTAATCCACACGTGTGATTACCAATCCGTGTCCTGGCAGAGCGGCATCCCACTTGTTTGGCTGGCGGTTCTCGAAGAGGAAAAATTCATTCTCGTTGGGCGATTGCATCATGAAACCAGTGTTACTGATATTCAAAGCCTCAAGGCTCTTTCTGCCCAATGAGAGCAGAGGAGGTGTGTCGGCAAATCCTAGCTCCCAACGCTCCCATAGGCTATAGCCCACAGGTGTACGGCCATAGTTGTAATGGCTTCCCCCCGCCATCACGTCCCAATCGCCTGGATGATTACTGTCGCCTCCGCTATCACTGTAATCGGTGTCGTAAAGATCGGGCAATCCAAGCACGTGTCCAAACTCATGGCAAATAGTGCCGATGGCGTTAGGCATGGTGGAACCTTGTGATTCCCAACCATAAATTTCGCATGAAGAGGCATAGGTTCCCATTCTTTTGCCGTCATAGATGTATGGTTGTGGTGGCCATCCTGACCACCAGTCTATCAGGTAGCTCATGTGCGGCCACAGGTATCCGCTGTTGTTGCCACTGTAGCTAGAGGAGTAGCCTGCAACCATGAAAAACACCATGTCGATTTCGCCATCATTATCGGCATCATATTGTGTGAAGTCAACTTGGTCGTCTACGGCATCGAGCGAAGCTTTGAATATCTCTCTCGCTTTATCGTTGCCTTCGTAACATGAGTAGTCGAGATTGACAGGACCCACTATGTCAAAATCGGGGTCGAACTGTCCCATCGAGTTGTCGTAATAATAATCGCGCACACTGCCAGTGCATCTATGGAATCGTCCATTGAGATTGAATCCTGTGTAGTTCACGGTATTACACAAGTCGGTGTAGAAGTCGTTAGGGTTGTCCATCATGAATTGACGGTCGTTGAAGTTGATAAGGATTATAAGTCCACGGAACAAGCTGTAATCAATCACAGGAACCTTTTGATCCTTATGTTTCCTGTCGCGCAGGGTGCGTGCTTTAAGGGCATTGTTGGTCTCCTGCTTGTCAATCAATCTCAAGGGGGTTGTTGCCAGCATTTGCTTTTCTTGTGCACTGCGAGCGTCTGGGTCATGCGCCATGATACCCGATGATGCCAAGTGATTACCTTTTAGGGTTGCATATTCCCACGTACCGTCTACGTTGACAATTGTGTATCCGTCAATTGTGGTGTTGAAATGATAGAACTCATCGCCCAAGAGACGAAGCTGTAGCTTGGTTCCGTCGGGCTGTGTAATGGTAATGGGAGTGGGATTGGCAGGTTCAGCACTTGCTGCAATAGCAATAGTGATAGCTACCAGTAAAAACGTTAATTTTTTCATGTGTTTATAGATAATTTATGAGTGTTTTCTACTTTTGCGGCAAAGTTAAACAAAAAAAATGACAAGACTATACAAAAATGCTGTATAGTCTTGCCAGAAAAGAGTTTTTTAAGAAAAATCTTATTTCTTCTTGATGGATTTTAGCATTGGCATGATGAGAGCTTCTACTTCTACTGCTTGTGCAACGGGATACTTAAAGCTGCCAGCAACGCCACCTTTCTCATCGAGATAAGCAACGAAGTCGGTTTCTGCCTCTTCGCCTTTCACGTACTTAACAGTCATGAAATTACCGTCGATTTTGGGCTCTTCGGCAGTGTGCTCTTTTTTCATGACTTTAAGGTTGTCGGCATACTTCTTGAAATCCTCGGGTTTGCAAGGCATATCACTAAAAGTAGCATCCATTTTCACCGAGTTGTCCTCACTGGAAGCGTTGATGGTTTTGTCGTTCTTGAAACCTTCTTTGGTAAGCATCTGAGGAACTTCCAAAGTGAAGTTTGCTCCTTCAAAAGTTTTACCTTTGGTCTCGGTTACTTTTTCTTCTCCACTTGGAGTAGCGCTACCACTGGCTTTATCGGTGTTTCCATTGCATGAAACAAGAGTCATGGCTCCAATTGCCATCATCAATAAAAATAATTTTTTCATAAAACTTGAGTTGTTTAATTTGTTAGGTTGTAAATATAAACGTATGAATGTGTCCTCAACAATTCATTTGGTTTCTATTGAGGACACAGTTTTGTGGATATCAGTTGCCAAGCAGGATGTTGTAGATTACAGTAATATCACCTGCTGTAATGGTGCCATCGCCGTCAACGTCGCCATTGACCATGCCGGTTGTATCGCTGTTGAGCAAGAAATTGTAAAGTACAGTGATGTCGCCAGCAGTGACTGTTCCGTCGCCATCAACATCGCCTGGAATGACTACTGGGCCTGTGCCACCGCCCTTTGAGGCTGCAACACCATAGGCCGCGATGCCTTCCACAGCGTAGGTGATGGGAGGCACTGCAGTAGCGTTCTCGGGTTTAGCGCTTATCATCTTGATTCCAGTTTGGTGTAGCGGGTTTGCAGCATCATAGGCTACCATGCCTGGAACAGAGGTTCCTTCACCGCAAGAGATGTAGGACCAATAGATGTTGTCACCGTCGCCCGTAATTTGTGTGATTCCTGTAATCTCGTCGCCTGAACCTTCTAGCAGAATAGGGGAGTTGTCGATAAGCACAGCATCGTCTTTAACGGTTGCCATATCTTGTTTGGCGTTAAGTGTTGCAAGGGCGATTCGATACAATCCAGGTATGCAGTTGTCAACATTATCTTTTTGAACAAAGAAATAAACATATCCGTTCTCCTCGTCAAGGTAGAAGGTTGTCATTTGAACGTTGTACAGGTAAACTGGCAGCTGCTTGTCGGTGTGCTGGTCGCCTGTGCCATCGGTGTAGAGCATGCTCTTGTCGAAGCGGAAGATACCCTGTCCGTTGAATTTCTTTGCAACCCAGTAAACGTTGTTACGTGTGGTTCCATCGGCGTTAATTACATCGGTGGCGCGCATTGTCATGCCAGCACCGATAGCACCGTAAGAGATTTTGTCGTTATAGTAGGGCAGCCAGTTGTTTTGCATGAAGAATGGCTGAGTGCCGTAGAGCCCCACAGTGTCGGCGCTCATCTCATGGATACCCACATTGCGGTCGGCAATGTAAATCTTGTTGTCAATCTCTGAGATATACATCGAGAATGGGTCCTCAAATGCTTTGTAACCCACATTGTTAAGCACGGTAACGCGATACCACATTCCATCGGTGTTGTTCACGTAGAAGAGTTCACCGTCACCGCCATTGGCCTGTGCATCGGCACCTTGATACTGGAAGTAATGACCAGCACTTGCTACATAAACGCGGTTTTTGTAGAGCTGAATGTTGAAAGCGTGCTCGCCGGTGTTGAACTCGGTGTCGTTGATGTTACCTTGTTCATCCTTGTACATTAGATGACCGTCCTTGGTTGCGAAATATAGTCCTGGAGGACATCCAAGGGTAGTTCCCTCGCCAGTTATAGTTGGGTCGCCCTGGATGTTGAGGTATTGCCATTGAGGTGCAGCCTCATAGTCATCGACAGCTGTTGCTGCAACTTCACACAGCACATTGCTCTGGCTGGGCTCAAAGACACCTGCGCCAAGCACTGGAGGAGTGACGTTGAGCACGCGCAAGCTCTGGATTGTTGAAGGAACAGCGCCCTTCTCCATATAGTTGATATGCGAGCCGAGCTCCATGTGCTCAAGAGCTGTACATCCCGAGAAAGCATCCTGGAAGATGTTGGTTACGGTGCTTGAGATGTTCACTGTGTGAAGTTTAGTACAGTTGGCGCACAGGTTCTGAGGAATCTCACGTGCGCCTTCCTCAGTGTTGAGAATCTCAAGGTCGCTCTCAAGGAACGCGTTAGGATTAACTGTCATGCCGCTCTTGTAGGTAAATTCCTTGATGGCTGCACGGTAGAATCCGTAGTTGCCAATCTCGGTGAGTGTCGGCAGGTTGATATCTGTATAAGGAGAGTAGGCCATGCCATAGTTGTCTATGGTTTCTATGGTAGCGTTGGTAAGCGTTGTGCCAATCTCGCCCTCGTGGGCTGTAACAAGCAGACGAGTACCGGCTGCATTTGTCAGCACTCCGTTGTTAAGTGCAAAAGCGCTGTTGCCTGCGCCAAGCTCAATGCTGGCGAGGCTTGCGATTGGACCAAATGCCGCATTGCCGATGGTTGCTATTGTAGATGGCAGTTTGATGCCCGTGATGGCATTAGAACCGGCAAATGCCGTAGCACCAATAGAAGTAACGCCTTCTGGCAGCTCAATCATGCCCGTGAGGCCGCTGTTGTAGAATGCCGATGCTCCGATGGTCTTAAGGGTAGAGGGGAAGGTGAAGTTTTGTAGTGCAGCACATCCATTGAATGCACTTTGCTGAATCGAAGTGATTTCGCCCAGGAAACTAACCGAATTGAGTTGTGAGCAACCCAGGAACATGTTCATTGGTACAGATGTTATGGTCGCTGGCAGCTCAATGCTCTTGAGGTGGTTACAGCCTTGGAATACATCCGACCCCATTGTGGCAATCACGTTTCCGTCTTCAAATATCACCTCTTCTATGCCAGAACATCCCATGAAGCAACTTTGAGGTATATCGGCTAAAGCGCCACCCAGGACTAGCTGCTTGATTGTGGGGTAGTTGTGGAATGGCTGAAGATTGCTTACATAGTCACCAGTATTCATTGGGCGCAAAATGATGAGCGTGTCCAGTGGTGGCAAGTCGGCATTGGTAGCGCCGAAAGCGTTGCGGTTGAACTTAAGAGGATCCTCGCTTTCCATGATAGTGAGTTTGCGCACGCCACTATTGGCAAATTGGTTAGAAATCAAGGTGCTTGTAACTCCACTAGGAATAAATGCCTCAGTGATGTTGGAGCATTCCCAAATGGTACCGCTGCCCAACTTTGTGGCAGTCTCGGTAACGGGATAGTTGGTCAGGCTGGTACATCCGCGGAAGCAGTTGTTGCCGAAGCTCACACAAGTGGCAGGGAGGTGAATCTCCTTGATGTCGCGGCAGTTAACGAATGCGTTAGCGTCGATGGCAACCACGGTGTAGGTAATACCATTATACTCAAAGGTCTCAGGAATGTTGACGATGTTGTTCTCGTCACCAGTGTAGAAAAGAGAGTCTTTTACTGTAACACCATCTTCTTGGTGAGAAGTGATGTCATACTTTGCCAAGGTTGCGTTAGTTCCTGTTGTGTTCCAGTTGTAGCCAATTGCTGTGATTTTTGCCGCATTGGCAATCACCGTCACAGCAAGTGCCATGACCAGTAGCGAACCACGCCTCCAAGATAAACGAGTAATGTTCTTGCTCATAGTTTTAAATTTGATTAGTTAATATTGTTTTAATATATTGTTTTTCAGGAGGTTGTTTTGTTTGTGTCGTCTTTTATGGTGGTGAAAGAGTTTAAACAGATTACAAATTTAATAAATTAACAATAAAAATACTTGCATTTTCTCTAAAAAAATGCAAAAAATATAAAAAGATAAAAGAAGCAAGTGGAGGTAAGGTAAGGAATAAAAGAATATTTCCTCACTAATTAACAATAGTGAACTATAAATAATTAAACTGTTGGCAGGCTTATGCCGTCTAGTTGGCGGTAGAGGTTGAGGGCATATACATCGGTCATGGCACTGATGTGGTCGAGAACTCCTTGAAGCTTTTCGAACAGGGTGGCGGCATGAACGTCATATTGCTGCGGGAACTTGTTGAGCAGCAGTTGCGAATAGTTTGTCTCAGGATGCAGCACGGCTTGAGTAAGCTTGTCAAGTAGCAAGTTGATGATTCTGATGCCGGCAAGATCCACGTCGACTACATATCCTGCGCGATATAGTTTCTTGAAAGCTAGTTCGCTGCAACGCTTGTATCCTTCTTTGGGCAATGGTGAGATGTTATCGATAAGAGAACCATCAAAGCGTCCTTCCATTATTTCGTCCTCATGCTCTACAAAAGTCTTGGCGCATTCTTGCACGAGAAGACCTACCACACAGGAACGTAAATATACAATTTTCTCGTTTGGGTCGGCAACGTTTTCCATCACTTCGCGCATATGAGCCTTTCGCTCTTCATTGAAAAGCCTGGTTAGCAGGTCAATGGTCTCCTCGTTGGAGAGGAGTTTTAGTTTATGTCCGTCCTCAATGTCCATCACTTGGTAGCATATGTCATCTGCCGCCTCTACCATATATACTAGCGGGTGGCGACAGTATCGTTCATCTTCAAGCTTGAGCATACCAAGTTCGGTGGCTATTTTCTCAAAGGTGTCTTTCTCGGTAGTAAAGAATCCAAACTTGCCTTTCTTGCCAGCATGGCTTGAGGAGTAGGGGTACTTAACAATCGAGGCTAGAGTGGAGTAGGTCATAGCAAAGCCACCTGGCCGGCGACCTTTGAACTGATGGACGAGGGTGCGGAATGAGTTGGCATTGCCCTCAAAGTGGGTGAGATCGCTCCATTGCTGTGGCGTGAGGCGGTCTTGGAACACCTTGCCGTTGCCATTGCTGAAAAACTCGCCTATTGTTTTCTCACCCGAGTGGCCGAATGGTGGGTTTCCTAGGTCGTGCGCAAGGCATGCCGCTGCAACTATCTCGCCCATGTTCCACAATTTGTCGCGCCAGGGCTTGTCAAGGTGGCGCTCATGGAGGCGGATGGCAATCTCGTTGGCAAGCGAGCGTCCTACGCATGATACTTCAAGGCTGTGGGTCAGGCGGTTGTGGACAAAGATGCTTCCAGGCAATGGGAAAACCTGTGTTTTGTTCTGCAGACGCCTGAAAGGTGAAGAGAAGATAAGGCGGTCGTAGTCGCGCTCGAAGTCGCTTCGTACGCCGCTCTTGCTGTCTTTGTAATGCTCCAATCCTAGCCTGGTGTCACAGATGAGTCGCTCCCAGTTCATTCTCGTTGCCATAGTTGTGTATTTTTAAATTAAAGTGCAAATTTAGTGATTTATTTTGAAAAAATTGTTTTGTTTTCAATTATTGTTTACCTTTGTGAGTTGTAATGAAGAATAATAGGTAATAATTAGGTAAAATTATGCTAGATACACTTCCCCAAGATCCGTTTATCCTGGTGAGCTATGTCAACACACTGCTGCGTGACCGCTATAGCTCACTTGAAGAACTGTGTGCCGAGCTAGGAATCAACTGTACTGAGCTTGAATCCAGACTACGCGCAATAGGGAAACAGTACAATGCCTTTTTCAATCGATTTTATTAAAATTCACACTAAATAATTATTGTTATGAAAAACTCGAAGCTACTCACACGCCATGCGTTTATTCTCGATATTCTTTGCTTGCTCCTGTGTCTTGCGCTTCTTTATCTGGGTAATACCAACCGATTGCCTTATTGGGCTTTGGCTATAGGTGCTGTGATAGCACTTGTTGCTCTTACAGCGTCGGTCTATCTCTTTGTCAAGGCTCGTAAGATTGACCATGAGGAGAACCGCCGCATTGAGAAGGAGATTCTAGATAATGCCGCCAAGGTGGATGCTGTTGACAAAGCTATTGAAGATGGTGATATTGTTGACGAGCAGGATGATTATAAAACCGACGAAGAGTAATGACACGATTGATTTCATGGAACGTAAATGGTCTGCGTGCGGTTGTTGGTAAGGACTTTGCTGAGATTTTTAAGCGACTTGATGCCGACTTTTTCTGCCTTCAGGAAACGAAAATGCAGGCTGGACAGCTCGATTTGGAGTTTGACGGCTATCGCAGTTACTGGAACTATGCTGACAAAAAAGGTTATTCTGGCACTGCTATTTATACCCGTCAAGAACCGTTGAATGTGACCCTTGGCATAGGCATTGATGAGCATGACCACGAGGGTAGGGTCATTACTCTCGAGATGGAGAAGTTCTATCTCGTGAATGTGTATGTACCCAACAGCCAGGACGGCTTGCGCAGGCTTGACTACCGTATGCGCTGGGAAGATGATTTCAGGGCCTATCTCCTCAAACTCAACGAGAAGAAGCCAGTTATAGTGTGCGGCGACCTCAACGTGGCCCACACGGAGATAGACCTCAAGAATCCCAAGACTAACCGCAAGAACGCTGGCTTTACCGATGAGGAGCGCGATAAGATGACCGTTCTACTCGATTCTGGCTTTACCGATAGCTGGCGCCATTTCAATCCAGACGTGGAAGGCGTGTACTCTTGGTGGAGCTACCGCTTCAGAGCTCGCGAGAAGAACGCTGGCTGGCGCATTGACTACTTCCTGGTGAGCAATGATGCACGCGACAAGATGGTTGACGCTAAGATTCACACCGAAATTTATGGCAGCGACCATTGTCCGGTGGAGCTTGAAATTAAATTTTAAGCTTTAAGACAATTTAGGACAACATCCTTTTTATTAAGTACAATTGTCGCTGGCAGCAGTAAGTTTTTTAGTTGGTTTTAAAATTTCAGAGTAAAAAAATAGAGATATGAAATTTGACTTGAGTTCTCACATAAAGCTTGAACAGGTGTCGAAAAGATACTATAAACCTGAGAGCGAGGTTGAGCTGATTTCGCTCACGCGTTATGAGAAAGTTCCTACAATGGTTGTGGAAACGCCCATTGAGGGCGCCATCTGGGCAGCACAGGAAATTGCCTCTACCATTGAAGAATGTGTGCGTGAGAAAGGCCGCTGCGTGATGGGGCTTGGCGCTGGACGTTGTGCTATGGACGTTTACAGTGAACTGGTGAAGATGTACTTTGCCGACAAGGTGAGTTTCAACAACGTCATCGTATTCAACATGACTGAGTTGGGGCTGGGTGTACCTATTGATGATGGACAAAGCACGTTGAAGCGCCTTATGAATGGCTTTCTCAACAAGGTTGACATCGCACCCGAAAATATTCACACTTTTAGCACCCAAGCCACCAAGGAGAATGTGTTTAAGTTGTGCAAGGCCTATGAGACCGAGATTGACGAGTATGGCGGTCTTGACCTCGTGGTGTGCGAGCTTACAAAAAATGGCGGCTTGGCATTTAACGAAGCTGGTTCTACTAGTATGTCTTCATGTCGACTAGTGTCGCTTACTGGGGAAATTCGCACTCGCATAGCCGACAGCTACCAGTGTGAGCAGTCTCCTAAGACGGCGGTGACACTTGGCGTTAGCAACATTCTCAATGCCCGCAAAGTTATAAGCGCAGCGTGGGGAGAAGGTAGCGCAAAGGCTGTGTTTAACACTATTGAGGGAAATATTACCGACCAGTTTCCTGCCTCTTTCCTGCAGATGCATCACAACGTTCAGTTGGTGATAGACCTTGATGCAGCATCTTCCCTCACTCGCATAAACTACCCCTGGAAGGTTACCTCTTGTGAATGGAATCGCACATTGCTGCGTCGTGCCCTCGTTTGGCTTAGCGAGCAAACTGGTAAACCCATCCTCAAGCTGACAAATAAGGATTACAACGACTATGGCTTGAGTGAACTGGTTGCAGTTTATGGTTCGGGTTACAATGTGAATATTCAAATTTTTAACGACATACAGCACACAATCACGGGTTGGCCAGGCGGTAAGCCTAATGCCGACGACACCTATCGTCCCGAACGTGCCGAGCCATATCCAAAGCGCGTGCTTGCTTTCAGTCCTCATCCCGATGATGTGATTCTTGCAATGGGAGGCACTTTGCGTCGACTTGTAGAGCAAGGCCATGAGGTGCATGTAGTGTTTGAGACTTCGGGTGATATTATGGTTAACGATGAGGACATGAAACGCTATGTCATGGTGTCTAAGCGTGTAGCCCTCAAAAATGGTTATTTCAACGAGCAGCAGCGCAGTGTGGTTGAGAAGATTGAGGCGAGCCTCGGTAGTAAGACTCCTGGCGACCCTGATATTGCTGAGGTGCGTTTCTGTAAGGGGGAAATCTTTGTGTGCGAAGGTATCACAAGCTGCAACTATCTTGGCGTCAAGGAAGAAAATGTGCATGAATTGTCGCTGCCTTTCTATGTGGACTCTCCTTTTGGCAAGGGGCGCATAACCGAAGCCGATGTCTTGCCTATTAAAGAACTGATAGAGCGCATCCAACCTCACCAGATATTTTTTGCTGACGATCTTGGTGACCCTTATGGCACCCATGAACCATCGGCTAATGTGGTGCTTGCTGCAATTGATGAACTCAAGGATGCTGAATTCATGCGTGATTGCCGTGTATGGATGTACCGAGGCCTGTGGGGCGACTGGGATATTGACCACATTGAGATGGCTGTTCCTATGAGCCCTGAGGAGTTCCAGTACAAGCGTGACGCTATCCTCAAGCACCAGTCGCAAGTGCATGACGCTCCTTTTATTGATCCTGAGGAGGAAGAGCTGAACTGGCAGCGCTCTCTTAAGCGAAACCAGGATACAGCAGCGCTTTACAGTAGGCTTGGACTTGCCAGCTACGAAGCAATCGAGACATTTGTGCAATATAGCCAATTTAAAGATTGATACATTTTGATAGAAATATAATGCGAGGGCAGCCACATGAGTTGCTCTCGTTTTTTTACTGTTTTGCAGAGCATTCATATTATGGCATGAAAATTGTTAATAACTTATTGCGGTTTTATTTTGTTGTTGAGTTAGTTTTGCTGTAACTTTACACACGATAAAGCACTGAATTTGGTCCTTGCTATTAGTGAGGATTATATAATTATCACGCTTATCTTTTTAATATTAAATAACTCAGCATTTTACATAAGCACACATCATATATGATTCCATTCGTTCACCTTCACGTCCACTCACAGTACTCTTTGCTCGATGGCCAGGCACCAGTTAAAGGCATTGTCGATAAGGCTATTGCCAACGGAATGCGTGGAGTTGCCCTCACCGACCATGGCAACATGTTCGGAATCAAAGAATTGCACGATTACGTCAATAAAAAGAATTCGGATGTAAACGCTGCTATTAAAGAGCTGAAAAAACAACTTGAGGAGGAAAAAGCCAATGAACCTGCTGATGCCACGAAACTTAACGAAATTACAGCTCAAATAAAGGAGCAAGAGTCAAAACTTTTTAAGCCCATCTTTGGTTGTGAGGCCTATGTCGCTAATACCGATATGCGCACCCACACCGATAAACGCGATATTGGTCGACATTTGATTCTGCTTGCAAAGAATCTTAAGGGCTACCACAACCTCATCAAGATTGTTTCTAACGCATGGACCGATGGTTTTTATAGTCATCCTCGTACAGACCATAGAGAGCTTGAAGTTCATCATGAGGGAGTAATATGCTGCTCGGCTTGCCTTGGAGGCGAGATTCCACAATACATAATGAATGGCGACATTGATGGAGCACGCAAGACGATAGAATGGTACAAGAGTGTGTTTGGCGATGACTATTACCTTGAATTGCAACGTCACAAGGCAACAGTGCCAAACGCTAATCATGATACCTTCCAAAAGCAGCAAGAGGTTAATGCGGTGCTGCTGCAGTTGAGCAAGGAGTTGGGTGTAAAAGTGATATGCAGTAACGATTCTCATTTCCTCAATGAAGATGATGCCGACGCTCACGAGCGCCTGGTGTTGCTATCTACTGGCAAACGCATGGGCGAGGCCAACACACTACTCTATACCAAGCAAGAGTGGTTCAAGACGCAAGAAGAAATGAACGAGCTATTTGCCGATGTGCCCGATGCGTTGCAGAACACTATGGAGATTCTCGATAAAGTTGAGATATATTCTATCGACCATAAGCCGATTTTGCCCGATTTTCCGTTGCCTGACGGTTTTGATAACGAAGACGACTATCTGCGTTATTTGGTATATGAAGGTGCAAAGGAAAAATGGCCCGACATGGACGATGAGCATCGAGAGCGACTCGACTTCGAACTTGAAACCATTAAGAAGATGGGCTTCCCTGGATATTTCTTGATTGTACAGGACTATATTAGGGTCGCACCATCGCTGGGATGCGCCGTTGGTCCTGGACGTGGCTCTGCAGCTGGCTCAGCTGTTGCTTATTGTTTGGGCATTACCAAGATAGACCCCATTAAGTATGACTTGCTTTTTGAGCGTTTCTTGAACCCTGACCGTATCTCATTGCCCGATATTGATGTGGACTTTGACGACGACGGACGCGCAGCTGTGCTTAAATACGTTACCGAGAAATATGGTTCCGAAAAAGTTGCACACATTATCACTTACGGAACTATGGCTGCCAAAATGGCAATAAAAGATGTGGCACGTGTGCATGACTTACCCATCCCCGAGAGCAACCGACTTGCAAACTTCATTCCCTCTCGTCCAAACGATATGCCCGAGGACGAGAAAGGAAAGAACTATAAAATTACTATAAAGAACTGCCTAAAGTGTTTCCCCGACTTTAGGGCCGAACTCGACAACCCCAATCACGTTATAGGTGACACTATCAAGTTTGCCGAGAAACTTGAGGGCAACGTTCGTGGCACTGGTGTGCATGCCTGTGGTGTGATTATTGGTCGTGACGATATCACCGACTGGGTACCTGTTAGCACCGCTGTAGATAAGGAAGACAAGGATGGTGCACGCATAGTTGTGACCCAATATGAGGGCAGTGTGATTGAGGAAACGGGTCTTATCAAAATGGATTTTTTGGGACTGAAAACTCTTTCAATCATTAAAGATGCCCTTGCCAACATTAAGCAGACTCACGGCATTGACATTGATATAGAGAAGATACCTATCGACGACAAGAAGACCTATCAACTCTATTGCGAGGGAAAGACCACTGGCACCTTTCAGTTTGAGTCGGCTGGAATGCAAAAGTACCTCATTGAGCTTCAACCCAGCACATTTGAGGACCTGATTGCGATGAATGCCCTTTATCGTCCAGGCCCTATGGCTTATATCCCTCAGTTCATTGCGCGCAAGCATGGCCGTGATCCCATCACTTACGACTTCCCTGAAATGGAGAAGTACTTGAAAGACACCTACGGAATCACCGTCTATCAAGAGCAAGTCATGCTACTGTCGCGATTGCTGGCAGGGTTCACTCGTGGCGAGAGCGACGTGCTGCGCAAGGCTATGGGTAAGAAACAGAAGGATAAGCTAGATAAGCTCAAACCCAAGTTCATCAAGGGAGGCGAGGAACGAGGTCATGACACCAAGACTCTCGAGAAGATTTGGAGTGACTGGGAAGCTTTTGCATCCTATGCGTTCAACAAGAGTCATGCCACTTGCTATAGCTGGATTGCATACCAAACTGCTTATCTCAAAGCTAATTATCCCAGCGAATATATGGCGGCAGTGCTCAGCCGTTCGGGCGATGTCGAGAAGATGACAAAATTCATGGACGAGTGCAAGGCTATCGGAGTTAAGGTTATGGGACCTGATATCAACGAAAGCTTCAAGTCGTTCAGTGCCAACAAAGAGGGTGTTATACGTTTTGGCCTGAATGGTATCAAAGGCTTTGGCTCCAACTCGGTGGATGCTATCATCACTGAGCGCGAGAAGAATGGCCCGTTCAAGGACATTTATGATGTTGTTGAGCGTGTTAACCTTTCGGCATGCAACCGTCGTGCAATCGAGTCGCTAGCTCTTTCGGGGGCTTTCGACAGCTTTGGCGTGGCACGCGAGGCTTTCTTCGAGAAAAACAGTAAGGGCGAGGACTTCAGCGAGGTGCTTGTGAGATATGGACAGCAATACCAGGTTGACAAGAATAGTCAGGCAAACTCTCTCTTTGGTGACATGATGGATTCTTTCACTTCCAAGCCTCCCATCCCCAAAGCTGAGGCATGGCCCACTATTGAGCGACTGTCGCGTGAGCGTGACCTGGTGGGCATCTACCTGTCGGCACATCCACTGGATCCATTCTATATGGAGCTAAAGTTTGGTTGTAATGCAACATTGAAGGATTTCGTCGAGCAAGGTAGCAACCGAGTGGGCTATGAGTATGTGGTTGGTGGTGTTGTTACCGACTACACCGAGCGCCCGTCCAAGCGAGGCAATAATTTCGGCATTCTCAAGGTTGAAGACAAGACTGGAAGTGCCGAGTTCATGCTTTTTGACAAAGTGTTTGCCAATTATCGCAACTACTGTATTCCAGGAACAGCAATTGCAATACGCTGCTCTTATGTCAAGAACCGCTATAATGACATGGTAAAGCAGCAAATTAACTCAATTGCCTTCTTGAAAGATTTGAAAGGCAAGATGGTCAAGTCTATCATTATCAACCTCAATGAGAAGCAACTCCAACTTGCTTCCATCATCAAGGAACAGCTTGGTCAGGAGGGTGATATGAAATGTGAATTGTTCTTCCGCATTCATGACTTGGCATCTAATCGCTATGTCGACATGCGATCCAGCCACCGCATTCCACTCTCTGTCAAGTTCCTTGAGCAACTTGATGAGATGGGCGTGAAATATAGTGTTATAAACGAATAATATTAATCAATAAATTTTACAAATTATGGCAAAAGTATTTACCGACCAAAACATTAATGAGGTAATTCAATCAGGAAAACCTGTAGTTGTTGACTTCTGGGCCGAGTGGTGCGGACCATGCAAGGCAGTGTCTCCCATTGTTGACGAGCTGGCTCAGGAATTTGAGGGAAAAGTGGAAATAGGAAAGTATGACGTTGACGAAGGCGGAGATTTCATGGCTGAATATGGCATCCGCAACATTCCTACCATCCTCTTCTTCAAGGACGGAGAGCTCAAAGACCGCAATGTGGGTTCTATTGCCAAAGATGCCCTCAAGGCCAAAGTCGAGGCCTTGCTTTGATTTAAGAATTACTTTTTCAACCAACCTTAATGCAGCAAAAGTGGCTATCCTCCCTCTTGCTGCATTTTTGTTTAATATCACTTCACAACGATTTTCTTGCCGTGATGGATGTAAATGCCGGGCGACGATGGATGGAACTGAAATCGATGACCCATTAGATCATAATAATTGCTATCGGTTGGTTTTTTAGGGCTATTAATCGACGAGATACTTGAGTAGTCGCTGGTATGGACATCATAGGCAGCATAGCCGTTGCCCATGGTATATTCATAGACAATCACGCACTTGCTTTCAACTGGCACCACTCGAAAGAATGAGCCTACCGATGGGTTTGCGGCATAGCCTCCTGTTCCCATTGCCGGCACAGTGGCAACTGCAGCGGCATTGGCGCTCATATCGCGAATGGTGAAGCCGCCGTTGTAGTTACTGCCGCTGGTGTATAGAAACATCTCATGTCCGTCAAGTACAAAATAGGCTCCGCCCACCGAGGAGTTGCTGTTTGGGGGTGTGGTGTTGAGCGAGCCTGTAATATACTTGCCCTTATCTCCGTCTTTATAAAGGTTATATCCTTGATTGCGCACCTGATAAATAAAGTGATAGGGGTCGGAGTCAATAGGGTAAATCACGCCTGCTGTCGAACTTGGGAACGATACTGGTTCAGTTAGCTCTGTACCCTGGAATTCTCCATTGACAATATTCACGAGAGTGACATAGTAGAGGCCATTTTGATAATGATAAACATAGCCTCCTTCCTCACTCATTACATCGCCTGTGGCGCTGATGAAGTTGGTTTGGCCTGGCTCGTCAAGCACAATCTCTATCTCAATAGGTGTTGCAGTAATATCTCCATCGGGGTAGATAACTAGAAAACATGGATTGCTGGTAATGCCGTCGTTTCGTTGTATTAAGTTGCCAGCAGAGTCGAAGCAAATACCATGGCTGCTGGTGCCAGGAGCCTCGCTAAGGGTTCCGTCGGGCTTGAGAATGACGAGAGTGCTTGTGGTGTAGTTATTGGTATAGAAAACTCCATCTTTACTGATTGCGGCTTGTTGGGCCGATTTGAAGGGCGATCCGTCGGCCTCAAGCCCTGAGGGAAAATTTACGGGCAAGTTTCCTTTCTCCCTTGTATAGGAAAAGATAGTGTCAACCACAACCTCGAGTGGTTCTTGTGGCTCTACTATCGAGTTCCAGTCAATATCTTCAAGCTCTGGCATCTCGCTGGGCATGAGGTAGTCACAGGTTATCATAACGACGCCCATTTCGCCATAAAGTTTATAGTTTGCAAGAGAGTTGACAGTCCATACTGCTACGTCAAGGCCCTTGTCGTGGAACTTCTTTACGGTGTACTTATCCAGGCATCCAGCTTGAATACTTGGCATCAGACCCCATTGTACAATCCAGTCAAAGTGTGTCGCCCAGTTGCTGTTGCATAGGAATTGGCACTTGAGGGCGGGGAAGTTTGTGCGCACATACTCCAGCGAGTTGCGCATCGACGTGAGGATTATGGCCTTGTCGGTAAGTCCTTTCTCCTCGATAAGCGCTGCCAGCCCTGGGAAGTTGCTCATGTCGTTGTTGTTGATGCCGGTGGTCCATTTGAGCTCTACCACTGGTGTCACATTTTTCTCGACGCAGATGTCTAGATACTCGGCAACGGTGCAAATGTGCCCTGTATAGGTCACTCCGCCTCGAGTTTGAGTGTAGGTCTCAGCTTGGAGTTCTGCTAGTGTTGCATTGGCGACGGTGAGGTTTCCGCCCACAGCATTGGTGGTCTCGTCGTGGCTAATCACATAATAGCCGTCGGCAGTGACGCGAACATCACACTCCAGACCCTGATAGCCATAATGGTCAACTCCATTAGTGTAGGCTTCAACAGTGTTCATCACGCCCATGTAGCTGCCTCGATGCCCAATAAAGGTAGGTTTCCATGCCCAAGCACTAATCGCGCAGAATACTGCAACAAGTAAGGTGAAAACTTTTTTCATAATATCACAAGTTTTATAATAAGTTTCGCAAGTTACTGAAATAATTAATTATATGCAAGGTTATTTTGTTTTTATTTGAAAAAAACATTTCAAAACTAGCAGAACAAATTTCTCTAAATATCAGCATATTAAAATTAAAAAAGGCAATCTAACTTTAAAAGAGACTATCCAAATAATGCATCTCACATTAGTAATCTTGTTTGTCCCCTAAAGTGTATTTTGGGATTTGCCTAATTGGTCAAAAATGCTTAATTTTGTAGCTAAATTTAAAAAACTTAATTGGTATGATAAAGAAAACATTCGGTGTAACAGGCATGAAATGTGTTAACTGCAAAGCCCGTGTTGAGGGCGCACTTAAGGAGTTGCCAGGTGTTGACGAGGCAATTGCTAATCTTGAGGAGGGAAATGTGACCGTCGATTACAACGAAGCACAGGTGACTCCACAGGCAATGAAGGATGCCGTTGACGACCTTGGACGCTTTGAGATGACACTATAATGCGAAAGACTGTCCCAGTCATAGGCATGGCTTGTTCGGCTTGTTCGGCCAATGTGGAGAACAAGCTGAATTCGATTGAAGGAGTTAATGAGGCGAGTGTGAACCTTGTGGGGCGCACTGCCCTTATTGACTTCGATCCATCGCGCGTGTCGCTCATGGAACTTAAGAAGCAGATTAGCGACATTGGCTATGATCTAGTGATTGACGAGCAGCAGTGTGTCGAGCAAATTGAAGCTCGTGAGTGGATACTGCTTCGACGCAAGACGGTGCTTTCGTTGGTGTTTGCATTGGCTGTTATGTGTCTGTCAATGGGGTTTATCAATGTTGGAGGCCATGATTCCGCCAATCAGTTGTCGCTCATTTTGGCACTGGCATGCTTGATAGTGTGCGGACGGCAGTTCTATCTGGCAGCGTTCAAACAGCTGAAGCACGGCACGGCAAGTATGGACACTCTAGTAACCTTGTCGACGATGATAACATTCATCTTCAGCACGTTCAACACCTTCGCGGGGGAGACCGCTTGGGGTGCTAAAGGCTTTGAGTGGCACACATATTTTGATGCAGTGACTATGATAATTGCTTTTGTTCTCACCGGTCGAATGGTTGAGGAGAAGGCTAAAGATAGCACCGCAAGCAGTCTGCGTCAACTCATGGGAATGTCTCCAAAGACCGCCCGTGTAGTGAATAAGAAACAACCAGTGGAGGAAGACGCACATGGCGAGATGGTACCAATCTCGACCATTGAGAAAGGAGACATCCTTGAGGTTAGGGCAGGGGAGAAGATTCCCGTCGACGGCGAGGTGACCTGGGCATCGAGCTTCATGACCGACGATGCAGCCTACGTGGATGAGAGCATGATTACCGGCGAACCCACACCTGCAGTGAAGCGTGTGGGCGACAAACTGCTGGCAGGAACAATCCCCAGCCAGGGCAGGCTGCGGTTGAGAGCGCGTCAGATAGGTGAAGACACAGCATTAGCTCAGATCATTGCTGTTGTGCGCCAATCGCAAGGCTCTAAGGCTCCAGTGCAGCGGCTTGTAGACAAAGCCGCCAGCGTATTTGTCCCTGTTGTAGCGTCGATAGCACTTGTTACTTTTGTAATATGGCTCATTGTTGGCGGCATTGAAGATTTCCCGCAAGCTGTTATGTCTGCTGTATCAGTACTGGTGGTCGCTTGCCCTTGTGCTATGGGACTGGCAACGCCCACTGCGTTGATGGTGGGAATGGGCAAAGCTGCCGAGCGGCAAATCCTTATCAAGGATGCTGCAGCACTGGAACGATTGTGCAAAGTGACCGCTTTGGTTAGTGACAAGACAGGTACCATCACCATCCCTAATAAAGATATTGTGGACTTTACCCGCACTACAGGCATGGCTATTGATGAGCGTGAAACTTTGAAGCCTAATGCGAGTGCTGCCATAAAGAAATTGAAAAAGATGGGCATTGAGGTACACTTGCTTAGTGGCGACAACGAGGAGGCTGTAAGCTATTGGGCTAGGCATGCGGGAATTAACCGTTACAAGAGTGGTGTGATGCCTGCCGACAAGGAGAAACTTGTGACTCAACTGCAAAAAGAAGGACAAATTGTTGCAATGATGGGCGACGGCATTAACGACACCCAGGCACTTGCGCTTGCCGATGTGAGCATCGCAATAGGCACAGGCGCCGATGTGGCTATGGATGTGGCCCAAGTCACCCTCTTGGGAAACGATATGCTTAGCGTGCCGGCGGCTGTTGAGTTGAGCCGCAAGACTGTGAAGATGATTTGGCAGAACTTGTTCTGGGCCTTTATCTACAACATCGTGTCAATTCCGGTGGCTGCCGGATTGCTTCACATCTTTGGAATTGATTTCCAAATCACTCCCATGTGGGCCGCCGCACTGATGGCACTCTCAAGCATTTCGGTAGTGCTAAACAGTTTGAGACTGAAGTTTATGAGAACAATTTAATTCAAGATATTAATGAGTAACGAAAAAACAAAACCACTAATTTTTGTTAGCAACGATGATGGATATAACTTTCCTGGCATCAAGACTCTTATCAAGGTCGCAATGGAGTTTGGCGACGTGGTTGTTGTGGTACCCATGCAGCATCAGAGTGGTAAAGGTTCTTCGATATCAACGTTCGACCCATTGAGGGCATTTAAGATAGAGCAGTGTGAAGGACTCGTTGTGTACAGCGTGAGCGGCACTCCTGCCGATTGTGCAAAGCTTGGACTTGGAGTGCTAGTTGGTGATAGGAAGGTTGACCTGCTGCTCTCTGGAATCAATCACGGCTTGAACCATGGCAGCAGTGTGCTCTATAGTGGCACTATGGGAATCGTTTTTGAGGGGGTGCTCGAGGGAATTCCGAGCGTGGCTTTCAGCTATGATGAATACAGGAAGGATGTTGATTTGTCGCCTTGCGAGCCTGTGATGAGACACGTCATTGAGAGGGTGCTGCTCAAAGGGTTGCCTAAAGGTGTGTGCCTTAATGTGAATATGCCCAAGACCGAAGGCGCAATCAAGGGTGTAAAGACCACTATAACTTCGCCTGGCACGTGGACTAACACTTGGGACCATCGCATTGATGTGCATGGCTTGGATTACTACTGGATGCTAGGTAGTTATAAAGAAGATAATCCAGATGACGACCGCACCGAGCTATACTGGCTGCGCCGTGGCTATGCAAGCGTCACTCCGGTTCATGTAGACCAAACCGACTTTGACTGTTTGTCGCAGATTGACGAAATCATAAGTTAAAGAGTGCTTATTTCACGGGCAAGATAGCATGATGGCGGGTATACCATAGATAACCTTTTATTTCATGTCCGTCGCCCAAGAGCTGCTCAAGAAGCTTCATATATTCTCTAACCCTGGCGCTGTGAACATTGACGGTGTTGGGGTCATTTTTGTAGCCAAATTTGTAATCAATGACGATAATATCTCCATTGGGTCTAATCACAACTCGGTCGGGGCGGTAATGATTGAAAACGGGTTCTCCATTATCGCCAGTAGTTTTTAAACTTATTCTTCTCTCGTTGAGAACTTCATTGGCTTCATCAAACCATGATGACATCTCTTCATTGGTCTTTATTGTATCGATTAGCTTTAGGAAACGCTCTTTAGTCCAGTGCTTGTTGCCAGTAAAGAGCCCGTGGGCATCGGCATATTGCATGGCGCTGTCAAAGTCGGCCTTCGATGATATTTTGCTGAATATGTCATGCATCTTAATTCCTTCGTTGGAGTAGGTAGTAGTGTCGTTTACTTTGACGTGAACAGGCATAATTTTGTCGCCTTTCCTATAGTCTGGCATCACATTCGAGACTATTCTGTTGCTCTTTAACAGCTTGGATTGAGCCTCTTTTCTTTCTTGAACTTTATTTTCTTCAAGTGTGGTGAGTTTGCCGGCTTGGTAGGAGGTGATAGTCAATAGTGATTGTTGTTCATCTTCTTCGCCTTCCTCAATGTGGTCATTTATCCTGAGTTGCAACTGATGTTCAGTGATGCTTATATCATCGTTGACAAGATTCGGAATTATTCTCAATAGCAGCTCATTGGTCTTTTTGATGTTTCCTGGCTGCACAGATGAACCGCCTTTATCAATCGAGAATACATGCAGCTCATCTTCGGGTCTTGTGAAAGCAACATAAAGCTTGTTTAGATTATCAATCAGGCATCTTTCTTTCTCGTCAATAATTTGTCTCTCAAAGAGCTTTGTAACATCGGTCTTTGCTCTTGACACAGGAATAATCGGTGGAAGAATATCGGGGTCTTCTTCGCCAATGCCTCCTATTGGTTTTCCGGTAGAATTGCGCTTGAGCCATTCGTCTTTACTTATCCATACCAGGTCGTCATCTTTATCGAGCTCCCAATTGGCAAATGGGATGATAACGCATTTGAACTCCAGGCCTTTAGCCTTGTGGATGGTCATGATATTGATAGCGTCGGAACTAGATGGCGAGCTCACAGCTAGCTTGTCTTTCTTGGTCTCCCAGAAGTCAAGGAATTCCTTGATTGTGCCACCGTTCCTTTGTTTTGTGAATTCATGAACAATTGACATAAAAGCTAAAATGAACGAATTCTCTACCTTAGAATTACCGTTCTTAGGCAAGATATACTTGGAGATGATATTGTCGATTATATTGACAAGGTTGGTGAGTTGGCAGCTCTTGTCTGGCATTACCTCTTGTGTGGCAGTGGAATAGGTGTCAAGTTTTTCGGCAGGACTCAGTTGCTCGTTGGCCAAATCGCCTGCAAAGCATTCCTTGAGCAGTTCTCCTGGATTGACCTCGATTGAAGTGTTCTGCATTTTAGCTTGAAACTCGTGCAATACTTTGTAATGCTTTTGCTGTGAGATTCGATTATTAAGAAATCTATTGAAAGACACATCCTCTTCAGCATCTGTGTTTGGGCTTGTAATTCTATATTGAGTTGCCTCAAGAAAATTGAGCATACTGATAATGAGCCTAACAGATGGAGAATTTTTGAGCAATAATGATTCATTCGACACCACATTAATGTGATGTGGGTCGTCATCAGTAGCAAGGTTCTCATTGTATTGCAGTATATGCTCAACAATCTCGTTGCCCTCGCTGTTCCTGTTTACAAGAATGGCAATGTCTTTCATCTTGTAGCCTCGGTCACGCAGGGAGTTGATGTAGTAGGGCAGGCATTGAAGCACTTGTTGTTTGTTCTCACCAGCTTTGCTACTTGATGGTATGCAGTTTAAACATACAAAACCTATTTTCTCTTTGGCATTGAGTTTTTGATTAATGTTGCGGTATGTTTTCTTCAATGACGGCAACTGCTCCTCATTAGGGCAGAAAGTGCTGACAACTTGCTTGAAAAACTCGTTATTGAAATTTACAATAGTGGGATGGCTGCGATAGTTGGTGTCGAGCGGGTTGTTGCGTGCAAATCGCTTGAAATCGATTTCGAGTTCATCCCTCAGCAGTCCTGGGTCGCTATTGCGGAACCTGTAGATTGACTGCTTTTCGTCACCTATGATAAGATTACTGTTACCTGTGTCGCAACTTTCTTTGAGCAATGGGGTGAAATTCTGATATTGTTTGCGACTGGTGTCTTGGAACTCATCAATCATATAGTTGTGAAACTTGGTTCCCGCATGCTCATAGATAAATGTCGCTCCACACTCAAGTACTTTACCTATTAGGTCGTTGGTGTCGGTAAGGAGTATGCTGTTAGTGTCTTTTCGATATTGCTCAAGTTTCTCGTCAATTTTGCCAAGCATTCCCAAGTTCCATATATTATCGATGATACTTTTGTAAAAGTTTGTCATGTCCCAGTGATGCATGGTTTCGTTGATGAGTTTATGAAACTCCTCACAATCACTTTGATTGACAAGTGGCTGGTATTTCTTGAGCAAAATGTTGTCGACAAGCACTTCCTCGTTATTGGTATAATTGCGGAATGTTCCGTTGAAAGTAGTAGACGATATATTTTCGATATGTCCCAGATAGATGGTTTTTACAGCATTTTTCTTCAAGCATTCTTCGCCCATCCCTTTTGAGCCAAAGAACTCACGGTATCTCTCAGGGCTGGCGTTGAGCTGTTTCTCGTGATAGTTGCGAGCGTCTATCACACATTTCTTGAACTGAGCAATTCTCGACAGCTGCTTGCCATTTCCTATGTCTTCTAGATATTTGACAATGTCGTCATGATGCTCTCTGAAAAACTCCTTGTAAATATTTCTGGCAAAATCTTCTAGATTCTTAGCATTGCCGAAGAAGTCCCAGGTCTTGTTTTGGGAAATGTTGTTTATGATAAAGTCTTTAACCCAGTTGTCTATTGCTTTTTGGTCGGCTCTTTCGCCTCCAAGCTCAAGCATGAAATCATGCACCGCTACCGATGTGGCGTATTCTTCGTCTATCTGGAGTTCATAGTTGTAATCTCGGTCAAGCTCTCGAGCGAAGTTTCTCAATATCGTCTGGAAGAATGAGTCGATTGTTGAGACATTGAAACTTCCATAATTGAAAAGTATTTCGCACAGGGCTTTTCTTGCTGCTTCAATCACTTGATTGAAATCGTCATAAACAAAATGATTCTTGAAAAAGTCGATATAATCACCTTCACCTTGGCTTAGAGCAAAAAGTTGTTTTATGATTCTGTCTTTCATCTCGTTGGTGGCCTTGTTAGTGAAAGTGATGGCAAGGATGTGGTGGAAATAATCATTTCTTTCACGAATCTTGTATTTGTCTTGGATGGTATTTCCTTCTTTATCCTCTAGAGGCACACCTATGAGATTAGTGATGTAGGTTCTGGCAAGTGTATAGGTCTTGCCCGAGCCTGCCGATGCCTTGATGATATTTATTTCGCCTTTTCCCATGTTAATGAGTAACAATTATGTGCTTAGATGATTCTTGCCTTGAACCCTTTGTTTTTTAGGTGATTGAGAATTTTCTCTCTCATGTCGCCCTGGATGAGAATTTCTCCTCCACGAGCCGATCCTCCAACGCTACACAGTCTTTTAAGCTCTGTTGCTAGCTCTTTTAGATTGTCCTCGCTTAAGTCAAGATTGGCTATGATAGTGGCTTTTTTCCCATTGCGTCCCTTCTTGTCAAGAATTATGTCAATCATTTTCTTTCCTTGCTCGTCTAGTGACGTATGCTGCTCTTGTACATCATCGGCAGGAGTGTTTGCTGCTTCATCAGGATTTATGTTGAATGCTTCGCCAAGCATTGATTTCCAATCTCTATTATCCATTATTTCTAGTGTTTTTATTTCACTTATTTATTTGTCTTCAAAATTAGTGATTTTTATTAAATAATGCAAGTATTATTTTCCTAATTACTGAATTAGTGCAAAAAGCGTGAATAAATACAAAAATATTTTGAGAAAAATTTGCATATTTTGAAAGATGGTTGTAATTTTGCAATTGAAATTGTGAGTGACTATGATTTGCCTTATACTTCTTTATTTAATCACTTAACTCACTCTATGTCTATCATGTGCTTTATACGCATATGATAAGTGTGGTTTCTTTGTGAGGCAATCATTTCAATTGATTTTAATGCTCTGATTTTAAATATTTTATTTAGCATATATTTATTTAGTTACTAATGTGATAAGTTTGGTTTATTAAGACAGAAATAATGAAAGCGAGTCGTGAGACCCGCTTTTGTTATTTTTTTATGCTTTTTTGCTTGATGAATTGTGTTTTTAGCTTTATTAGTCCATTGTTGTTTTACAAAATAAATGTTGCATAATTATTCTTTGGGTTCATACCAACGGCTTGTAATTATCATATCGCTGATTCTCCATGCTTGCTTCTGTCGAGTGAGCAGTGGAGAGTCGCCCGACACAGAATTGGGCGAAGTGGCAACAGAACAGATGTTGTTGCGCAACACGCTAAGTCCTAATCCCTTCCATTGGTTGAAATTCAAGCCCAGCAAATCCATGAGAGTAGGGTAGATGTCAATTTGGCCTATAGGACCTTCTATAAGCCCCGATTGGCCTGAATTGATTGCCAAGAAGACACAGTTATCGCCTTCTGGATCTATAGATGGTCTGCCCTTGGGATTATCGTCAACCATCTCGTTGTGATCACTCACTATCACAATCATGGTGTTGTCATATAAGTCTTTAGTCTTCAACTCTTCAATGAATTGTGCCAGTGCTGTGTCAAATGCGTTGGCGCACTCGAGATAGCATCTAACCTCCTTGGTGAAGCAGCCAATGCTTTGAATCCATGTTGTTGGCTCCATAGGCTCATTGTACGGGTGATGCATTCCAGCTGTTGCCACAAGGCCTATAAATGGCTTTTTTCGATTAGGTACCAGTCTTGCTACTTCCTCTAAGAGAGCCTTGTCAACGAGGTAGCCATTGCTCTTTATCGCATTGTGAATCTCGGCATTTCCATAGAAGTCTTTATAGCCATATGTTTGAGATGTGTTTCTCACGTTCCACAATGTGGGTTCGTCACAGCATGCATAAAATGTGTCGTAGCCTACTCCTAACGATTTAACTAGCGTTGGATAAGGAACATTGCCAAAGGTGTTGGCGACGGCTTGAGTTGTAAGTGGAAGCAATCCGGTGTTGTACATGAATATGCCGTCGCTCGAACGGCCGTTCTTCACCTGCGATTTCATCTTCAGCGTGACAAGATTGTTGACCGTGTCACGGCACAATGCATTAAGAGTAGGAGTAACTTCCTTGCCATTTATTTCAAGGTTTATCGTCCATGAGTTGAGTGATTCCACAACAAGCAGTATCACATTCTTTCCTCGGGCGCTGGCATAGTCATCGTCGCTATATTGGGGTTGTTCGTTGATGAATTGGGTAACTTCTTTCTTTTGTGCATCTGTGAGTGTGGTGCGGTCGAAAATTGAAGTTGTTGTACCATATAAAATATAGGGAACAGCTCCGTTTTGGTTTAAATAATCACCTTGCCTTGTCCATAACACAAAGTAATCGTTGACGAACTGCTGCTTGTAGCTGAGGCAAGATGCATCTTCATAATAATGAATGGCTGTCATTCCTAGCCTTAGGCCGGCAAAAACGGCTAAACATATCACACTAAGTGCTAGACGCTTGCTTGCCGAATGCCGTGTGTTCTCGATTTGGCGCTTGAACCAAATCCTGTAGACTAAATAGAGAAGAATAGGTGGCAGTAAAACCTCAAGGTCGGCAATTTTGAATGCTCCAACGGTACTTCGTGCAACTGTACCTCCCATGTTGTCGACAAGTAGGAACGATGACATTGGCATTAGGTCACGATAGGTGGGCATATATAGTAATTGTGCTAGGCACCACAGCGTGAACAGCCAAATCATAATCCAGCTCCACTTGCGCAATCGGGCGCTGAGTGCCACAAAAGGAATCATTAAAATTGTGGCGTCGGCGATATTATTGGCCAATAGATGGGATAATTCGCTAACTGACACATTTTTCAGCCAGTCAAAATCCACAATTTTGTTAAAATGGTATTCAACAGCAAACAGCTGCACAACTATGCATGCAACTGCCAGGAAGAAGAACCACATGACGGGATTTTTAATTCTCTTTTTTGCTGATTTTGTGCTGGAGTCTTTCATGTGTGCAAAGTTAATTATTGTGATTGGCAAAGCAAAATATTAAAGCTCTTTTTTGGACGCAAATTTCCATGTGTAAGTTATGTGGCAAAAAAAATAAGCATCACACCCAATGGATGTGATGCCGTTTTCTATTAAACTTGTAGTGAATTAGCCTTCGCTAATTGCCTCATTTGGACAAGCTTCAGCGCAAGAACCGCAGCTGATGCAAGTGTCTGGGTCAATTACATAGATGTCACCCTCGCTGATAGCGCCAGTTGGACACATATCCATGCAAGTTCCACATGCTACACAGTCGTCACTAATTACGTATGCCATAATGAAAATAAATTAAATAGTTAAGTAAAATAATAGTTAGTCTTGTAAACAGCTGCAAAATTACATCTTTTATTTTAATAAGACCAAATTTTTTGCAACTATTTTTAGATGTAATTACAAAAATGGTGCCAAAAATATTACTTATCTTATAGAGTAGGCATTTGCGAGTCGCTTGAGCTTCTTGATGCTTGACTTGAAATCTTTTCGGCTTCTTCCTTTTTCAAGTTCACTTTGACATGGTCAAAACCTTCACCATAAACTCCTTTAATCTTGGCTTGCGATACAAATGCATCGGGGTCGATAGCCTTGATTATGCGGAAAATGTGCATGCTCTCATAGTTGCGGCTCATCACAAGAAGGATAGTTGCCTCTTGTTGGGTATACCAGCCAGTTCCTGTGAGAACGGTGCATCCTCTATGTGCTTCCTGGGTGATGGCATTGGCTATCTCTTTCCATTTCTTGGAGAATATCATGAACTGAACACTCTGGCGATTGCTATCAATCACCATGTCGGCTGCTATTGAGCAGATGAACATGAAAATGAGACCATACACAATCTTGTCGAGTGTGTGGAAAATGAGATAGCTCGAACTGATAATGAGCAGATCAACATAAATCATTGTACGGCCAAAGGATATGTTGCTGTGCTTTGTTACCATAGCTGCAATGATGTCAGTGCCGGCCGAGCTGCCATTGTGGGTGAACACGATTCCAAGTCCCATGCCACAAAGAACTGCGCCTATTATCACATTCATGAATGGTTGCTGTGCAACAATTGGCTCCTTAAACAATGGAACCATGATACCCAACAACAATGTTGCGATAGTGGCACCAATGACTGTGCGAATAACAAACTGTTTGCCAACAGTTCTGAATGCAATTGCGAGCAAGATTGCATTTATAGCATAGTAAGTGATAGCGACATTCCACCCAACGCCAAAATAAAGCAGTGATGCAAGACCTGTCACACCGCCGGTTACAATCTTCTCGGGTAGAAGAAATGCCGAGTAGCCAAAACAGTAACACAGCAATCCAACGGTGATCATGATGTAATCTTTAACATGAGTTATCATGTTGTTATTTATCTTTCCCATATAACGCGTTGTTTAATATTTCAATTTTGCGGCAAAATTAGTGATATTTTTGATATTAGCGACAACTCCGGTCACATATATCATACTTTTAATGATAAAAAATACAGGTAGGACAGTTTACCTACCTGCTTGAATATATTAGCGGAGTGACCGAGATTCGAACTCGGGAACCGCTTGTGACGGTTACACGCTTTCCAGGCGTGCCTCTTCAGCCACTCGAGCACCACTCCTGTTTTGAAAAACGGTGCAAAGATAGTGTTTTTTTCTTGATATTATAGAATTTGTTGCTAAATTTGTGCCAATGAAAGAAAAAAACACAAATAATGAGCATGCTTTGTCAAACGTCGACGACTCCAAGATTTTAGATTTCTATCAGCAGGTCCTCGACTTTTTGCCTTATCAACCTAATCAAGAGCAGGTAGAGGCTTTTGCAACTTTTGCTCATTTTCTGTTGTATGGCAATGAGCGTAGTGTTTTCATGCTCAATGGTTATGCCGGAACGGGTAAAACGTCTTTGATGGGTGCTGTTGTTAAAGCTTTGTCTAGACGTGGTTCCAAGGTTGTCCTTTTGGCCCCAACAGGAAGAGCCGCAAAGGTGTTCAGCGAGTATTCGCAACGAATGGCATTGACTATACATCGCAAAATATATCGTCAGCAAAGCTATTTGAGTGAGGGCTTCGGCCTTGCCGAAAACAAACATTCTAACACGATATTTATTGTTGATGAGGCATCGATGATTGCCAATGACAGCCTCGAGGGGTCGATATTCGGTACTGGAAAGCTACTTGACGATCTTGTTCATTATGTGTATAATGGACAAGGATGCAAACTCATGCTCATGGGAGATGATGCACAGCTTCCGCCTGTGGGTCAACTTGAGAGTCCTGCACTTAGCGCGCAGGTTATGAAAGGCTATGGATTAAATGTATATAGTGCTCATCTCAAGCTTATTGCACGTCAGGCTGCCGACTCTGGCATTCTTATTAATGCTACAATATTGCGAGATATTATAAGTAGCGGCAATCTTGTTGCGCCAAAGCTCAACATCAGTCAGTTTCCCGATATTGAGGCTATAACGGGTGAATTCTTATTGGAGACTTTAAGCGATTGCTATGACCGCGACGGTATAGATGAGACAATTGTGATTACGAGAAGTAATAAACGTGCGACATTGTTTAACAATGGAGTGCGCAACACTATTCTTTATCGTGAAGACTTGCTCACTACTGGAGACATGCTGCTTGTGGCTAAGAACAATTATTTCTGGTCACAAGAATATGAAGGCATTGACTTTATTGCCAACGGCGACATGATGCGCGTCAAGCGAGTATGGGGAGATGTGGAAAGAGTTTACGGATTGAAATTTGCCAACGTTACAGTAGAGTTGCCCGACCATGCCAACATTGAGTTGGATGTCAAGATTATAATTGATAGCTTGTTAAGTGACACTCCGGCTCTTACTTTTTCACAGAGTCAGGAACTATATACACAAGTGCTCAATGAGTGCACTGGCAACAAGCGTGAGCGTTACAAGCAGATGAAAGAACATCACTATTTTAATGCTTTACAGGTTAAATTCGCTTATGCTGTCACTTGCCACAAGTCTCAGGGTGGACAGTGGAAAAATGTCTTTATCGATATGGGAAGCATTATGCCCGATGCTCTATCAACAATCGACTTTCTTCGTTGGCTTTACACAGCAATAACTCGCGCAAGTAGTAAGGTTTATCTCATTAATTGCCCTCTCAAAGTGGAATAATAGTCATTTTTTTCTTGTTAATGAGAATTTTTGATTAATTTTGTAAGTTAAAACTTTAATTGGAGTTTATAATGAGAGAAAAATACATTTTACTTATTGTAGTATTATGTGTCACAATAATTGGCAAGGCGCAGGACTTTATGAGTGGCGGCTTTGTCTACACCTTTGGGCCGCACTCAGGTGAGGTGATGGTCGACGTCAATATTGTTGATGGGTTAAACGCCTATGCTGGTGTTTGCATTATTCCAGAGAAAGTTAATTACGAAGGTGATAATTATAAAGTTACAGCTATCGCCGAAGGCGCTTTTGCCGAGTCTATGGTTACTGAGGTGGTTATACCTAACTCAGTTACCCAAATAGGCAGTGAGGCTTTTCTGGGATGTGACGAGCTTAAAAATGTTACTTTGTCTTTGAACATCGAAGAAATTCCACGTGAGTGCTTCTTGGGTACAGGTTTGGTAAATATTGCTATCCCCGAAGGGGTGACAAGGGTAGGATATGCTGCCTTTGAAGATTGTTATCATCTTCACACGGTTATGCTGCCTTCTTCGTTAAAACTTATTGAAGCTTACGCATTTGCCGACTGCCATAATCTTTATGAGATTTATTGCGCTTCAGTAAAGCCTCCCAAAGCTACTGGTTGGTCAATCTTCAATGGGGTTAAAAACGTGGATGTCATTGTAAGCGACTATGAGGCAATGGATGCCTATGCCGCTGACAAGGTTTGGGGTGATGAATATACTTTTACGCTTTTCCCTAATGAGGATATATGGGTGATGCCATCATTGAATGGTGAGGCCTATCGTCAAGATTGGGAACGTGTAAGTCTTGGAAATTTCTTGGCCTACAAAGTTATTGATGAGAATGATGAGCTTATAGCTGTGACAGCTGCCGATAATTTCTATTTGCCTGCTCTAGACCATGATGCGACTTACACTATTGTGCCTACCACAATGATGGGAGATAGCTACCCGGTAGATGTTGTGGTAGAGAGATCTACAGGTGTCGATTATCACGTTGATAATGCTTTTCCAGCTGATCCAGAACCTATTATAGTAGCTCACGAAGGTACGCTTTATATATATGGTGACAATTATAATAAATGGGTCTCTGTATGGGACATGAGCGGTAGGCTATATTACAAACGCATCTCAAGCGATTCACAAGTGATTGACTTGCCACGCAACCGTGTCTATGTTGTGAGGGTAGGAAACTTTGTTAAGAAAATATTTATTTAGCCATGCATCACGTTAATGACGAAGAAAGATTCATGCGCTTGGCTTTAAAAGAAGCCCAAGAGGCTTTTAGATGTGACGAGGTGCCTATTGGTGCTGTGGTAGTTTGTCAAGGACGAGTGATTGCACGAGGGCACAACCTTACAGAGACTCTTACCGATGTGACTGCGCATGCCGAAATGCAAGCCATAACCTCGGCATCGTCGTTTTTGGGTGGCAAGTATTTGAACGACTGCACGCTATATGTCACTGTTGAGCCTTGCCTTATGTGTGCTGGCGCTCTTGGTTGGAGCCAAATCTCGAAAGTTGTTTTCGGTGCTGCCGACGAGAAAAGAGGTTTCCACACGTTTTGTGACAATCCCTTCCACAAGAAAACTAAGATAGTGGGAGGTGTATTGGCCGAAGAGTGTGGGAAATTGATAACAGATTTTTTTAAGAAAAAGCGATAACATGAAACACTGGTTAAAAAACTTACTGTTAATATCGTTTTTGGCTTTGTCGAGTTTTTCGGCAGTCGCTAAAGATGATAATAAGAATGTTACCCAATCAGTTCCCGGCATCTATGATCAAGTCATTGAAACTGCCGAGAAACATAATGCTATTGTCGACACTGTCGATGTCTTGAGTAACAAAATGGGACGTGTAATAAAGAGCACTATTGTATTGCCAGCACAGTATACGCAAAAGAAGAATCCTGTCAAGTTTTTTCCTGTGGTGTATTTGCTTCATGGGGCTTGGGGAAGTTACCGAGATTGGCCCAAGAAAGCTGACTTACGCTCTCTTGCAACACAGTATGGTGTAATTATAGTTTGTCCTGATGGTCAAGACAGTTGGTATTTCGATTCTCCTGTTGACCCTAATTTCCAGTTTGAGACTTTTGTTGTTCATGAATTGAGAAATTATATCGAGACTCATTACCGCACTCTTAACCACCCAAAGTATCGTGCCATAACAGGTCTTAGCATGGGTGGTCATGGAGCCTTGTGGCTCGCTTGGCGTCACCCCGACATCTATGGTTCTTGCGGTAGCATGGAAGGTGGAGTCGATATTTATAATTTTCCTAATAAATGGAAAATCAATGAGCGACTGGGTGATTATGAGAACAATAAAGAGGTTTGGTTCGAACATTCAGTAATGAATTTGGTTCCTACTTTGGAAACTGGCCAAAACATCATTATTGATGCCGGTAAAGATGATATCTTTATTCACGAGAACAATTCTCTTCACGAGGCCCTTGACAAGCAAGGTATTCCTCATGTTTATTCTGTTAGACCTGGAACACACTCATGGACTTTCTGGGTGAATGTTCTTGATTATCATATGCTTTTCTTCTATAAGGCGTTCAATAGCGGTGTAAAGTAAGAGTGTTAATAATATATGCATTTCAATTAGTATTATCATATGAGCCCAAACAATGTAAAACCTAAAATTCTTATTATCTATACAGGTGGAACAATTGGAATGATTGAGAATCCTGAGACAAAGGTTCTCAAGCCATTTGATTTCTCTCATCTCATTGATAACGTACCCAAGATAAAGATGCTCAATTATGACATTGACAATTTGCAGTTCGATCCACCAATCGACAGTAGCAATATGAATATAGAGCATTGGAGTCAGATTGCAAATGCTATCGATAGCAACTACGATGCCTACGACGGATTTGTCATTCTACATGGAACCGACACTATGGCTTATACCGCTTCTGCTTTGAGTTTCATGCTTGAAAACTTAAACAAGCCTGTTATCATCACTGGTTCTCAACTCCCCATTGGTGAGGTGCGAACCGACGGTGAGGAAAACCTCATCACTGCACTTCAGGTTGCCGCAGCAAGCAATGATAGGGGTGAGGCTATGGTACAAGAGGTCGCCATCCTTTTTGAGAATCACTTGATGAGGGGAAATCGTAGCTCAAAGGTGAGTGCAGACAATTTCAATGCGTTTATGAGCATCAACTACCCAGATTTGGCACGTATAGGACTTGACATCCATTTCAACGTTGAAAATCTTTATCGCACCGACCATAAGCGCCCATTGTTAGTCCACAATAATATGGATACCAATGTGATATTTATTGTCCTCCACCCTGGAATGACTCGTGACACGTTGGAGTATCTCCTTAACACACCTGGAATAAAAGGTGTGGTGCTCAAAACTTATGGCGCAGGAAATAGTCCAAGCGACGAGTGGTTCACAACACCCATTGCCAATGCTATTAAGCGCGGTGTGGTTATTCTCAATGTCACTCAGTGTGTGAATGGGTCGGTTAATAGCAATCTTTACGATACTGGCAACACTTTGGCTCGTGCTGGGGTTATTAGTGGTAACGACATAACAAGCGAGGCGGCTATCACTAAGATGATGTACCTCTTTGGTATGGGCAAAAACAGTGCTCAAGTTGCAAAATATATGCAGTATAGCATTTGCGGTGAGATGACAATTAATTGACTCGAATAAATAACAAGAATAATTATGATAGCAAGACTTGTTTTATCTTCGCTTGCAGTGGGTATTACAGCCTACTTTATGGACAGTGTCACAATAGAGCCTTGGTGGATTACTGTGATAGTCGCTGTTTTGTTAGGTTTAATCAATTCGGTTGTTAGACCAGTGGTTAAGCTGCTGTCATTGCCTATCACCATTCTAACTCTTGGACTCTTTGCTCTGGTTGTAAATGGATTAATGGTACTTCTTTGCGCCTACTTCATAGAGGGATTCAAGGTGGATGGGCTGGGGGCGGCAATCCTCTTTAGCATTATTCTTGCAGTGGTGAACTGGATTCTTAATTTGATGTTCACTAAGGAAGAATAAGATTGTTCTCATCAAGAATTAATAGCTGCGGCTTGAGTTTTTTAATAATTCTCAAGCCGCAGCAAGTGTAAAAAATATTGTGTCTTTTTTTACTCACTTTTGAATTTAAGGGAGTTGCGCTCAGCACTCTCTATGCGCTTGTTGCGCCAGCAGCTTCGACAAAGTGCAACATAACGGTCATCACCGCCAATCTCTACCTGGTTGCCGTCGGTTACAATATTGCCTTGGCTGTCGATGCGTGCATTGATGCTCGTTTTACGGCCGCATGCACATGTCGATTTTATTTCCTCGATTGAATCGGCAATCTCAAATAATCGCCTTGACCCCTCAAACAAGTGGGACTGAAAGTCGGTGCGAAGGCCGTAACACACAACATTGGTACCATAATCATCAACTATACGTGCCAACTCATCAATCTGCTTCTCAGTCAAAAACTGTGCCTCATCAATGAGTATCCAGTCTTTTACTACTAAATTCTCTTCATATAGACGAGTGACATACTCGTAGATGTTCATCTCAGTGTAGATCCAGCTGCATTCACGTTCAATGCCAATGCGTGACCTAATCACATTTTCCTTCTCACGATTGTCAATAATGGGTTTCATACACAGGTACTGAAGTCCGCGTTCCTCAAAGTTATATGCCTGAGTAAGCAGCAATGCAGTCTTTGCCGAACCCATTGTGCCATATTTGAAATATAGTTTACCTCGTCCGTTCATATCAATGGCAAAATTAATTAATATAATTTCATCTTTGACACAAAAAACAAGAAAGTTATTAACAACTTGAACTGAAGTGCTATGAACATTTTTTATTAGAGCAACGGCTTTTTGTTAAATGGAAAATCAACAAAAAAACGCCAATGTGAGTGCTCACTTTGGCGTATAAAGTACAGGCAAAACTGTCGGTCGCGTTATATGGGCGACAGTATCGCTACACTATTGTGGGGTCTCTACCTGAATACGAAGGTAGGGTGATGGTTAACCTCTTAGCTTTTGTTAGCTGTTTTTGGCTTCGCTTTCCGAAACTCCTGCAATAGCTGGGTCAATGAGAATTCGTCCGCAATATTCGCAAACGATGATTTTCTTTCTCATCTTGATTTCCATCTGGCGCTGAGCTGGGATACGATTAAAGCATCCACCACAGGCGTTACGTTGAACGTATACAACACCTAGACCATTGCGGGCATTCTTGCGGATGCGTTTGAAGGCGTTGAGCAAGCGGGGGTCGGCATTGTTGATTTTGTTCTCAAGCTTCTTGGCTTTTTCACGCTGCTTCTCTTCTTCTTGTTTAGTCTCGGCAATAATAGTGTCGAGCTCACCCTTTTTCTCGGTCAGTGCCTGTGTGTTCTCGTTGAGCTGTTCCTTAGCAACCTGAATTTTCTCCATGATTGCTTCGATTTTGCGACTTGCCTCGTCAATCTTCTTTTGAGATGACTCAACACTCAACTGCTGGAACTCAATCTCTTTAGTGAGATAGTCATACTCGCGGTTATTGCGCACATTGTCCTGATCTTTCTCATACTTTGCGATGAGATTCTGAGATTGGTCGATGGAGTTGTTTTGGTTACTGATTACAGCATTGAGCTGCTCAATCTCGTCGTTGAAGTTGCTGATTTTGGTCTGAAGACCTTCAATTTCGTCTTCGAGGTCCTGAACTTCAAGGGGCAACTCACCGCGCTCGGTCTTGATGCGGTCAACTTCCGAGAGGGTCTTCTGTAAATCATAAAGCGACTTAAGGCGCTCTTCTACTGTAAGTTCTTTCTCTTGTTTTGCCATAAATATTACAAATATTTTACTTGATTTGTTTCGCTTTGTGCAAAATCGACTGCAAAGTTAGGATTTTTTTTCTTAATTATATCATAAAAAATCTCTTTTGTGTAATGTTCGCTCTCATAATGCCCGATATCAACAAGTATAATATGGTCTTCATTACCTTGGAAATCGTGATATTTCATATCACCAGTAATATAAATATCGGCGCCTTGTGACATAGCGAGACCTACAAACTCCGACCCAGCACCACCGCACATGGCGATTCGGTCAATTTGTCGGTCAAGATTGCCGCTGTAACGCAAACTTTTGACTTCAAATGCTTTCTTTACTTTCTCTAGAAAAACTTGTGCATTTTGAGGCTCAATATCTCCTATTACTCCAAGACCAGCATATTTATCACTATTTTCAAGAGTGATGATGTCAAAAGCAGGTTCTTCGTAGGGGTGAGCTTTGAGCATTGCAGCTATTACTTTACTGCATAAGGCTTTGTTAACAAGAACTTCAAGTCTTGCTTCAGGTTCATTGTGAATGCATCCTACTTCGCCTGACCAGGGTTTAGAGTCTTCAAGAGGACGGTAATGCCCCTCACCATTCATGTTATAACAGCAATTGTCATAATTGCCAAAGCGTCCAGCTCCTGCTTCACACATTGCCTTCTCGACTTGAGAGGCAGACTCAACAGGAACGAAAACCACAATTTTGCGTTGGGTGCCTTGTTGCTGATCAAGTACTTGAACGTTACTTAACCCTAGTTTTTCGGCCATTTTGAAGTTAACACCACCTACGGCGCTGTCCATGTTGGTATGAGCGCAGTAGATAGTGATATCATGCTTGATGGCACGAGCAACAATCCGCTCTTGATAGCTGCGTCCCACAATTTTCTTTAAGCCACGAAATAGTAACGGATGGTGAGATATTATCACATTGGCACCACGTTCTATGGCTTCGTCGACAATCTCTTCGCGCACATCGGTGCATAGCAGAACTCCAGTAACTTCACTCTCGGAGTCACCTACTTGCATGCCAGAATTGTCCCAGCTCTCTTGTAAGTATAGTGGAGCCATCAATTCAATGGCTCGCGTAATATCTTTTACTTTCATATATAAGGCTTTATATATTTTGTGCAAAGTTACCCCAAAAAATGCTTTGTTGCAAGAAATGTTTTCATTTTAACAACTTATATAGAAATGTTATAAGAACAGATCATATTATAGTTATTTGTGCTCCTTAAAACTTGTTAAATATAAATTGCTCCTAATGGGATTTATCGTTAATATGTTTAACTTTGTTCATCATTAGTGTCTCTTTATAGTTACTATTGTTTGCTCTTGCAATTCCTAATATATTAAGTTTTTTAATTATGAGAAAGAATAATGTTACGATTGCGATAGTTTTTTTTATTTCGTCAATTGCAATTGCTTCTTGTTCACATAAGGGAATGAGTGGTTTGGGTGATAATGACTCAACAACTGTTAAGAAAACACTTGTAGGGGATGATAATATTAACAAGGTTGCGAGGTTCTATGCCGGAATGTCTAAAGAAGGTGTTGAAATGAGCGAGGAAGACTCAAAAGCATGGGGTGAATATAGCCAGGAAATTAAAAGAATGCTCAATGCTGGTGCTAAAGCAAGAGTTCAGGTTGATTCGTTGGCGAGTGTTGATTTTAAAGACTTCCGCAATAAGGTAGACCTTGTCTTCTATCCTTTTAGTGGAGCCGATTTCTTATATCCTATCACGATATTCCCTGATGCCGATACATATATATTGTGCGGACTTGAAAAAACAGGATCTCAAATTGGCACAGACATTAAGACAAATTATGCACAATGTGACTCCTATCGTAAAGCTTTGAAGTCATTCATGAAACATAGTTATTTCATCACGTTGATGATGAAAGATGACTTAGATAATGAAAACATTGATGGTGTTTGTCCTGTTCTTACAATGCTTATGGCTACTGCCGATTATGAAATAATATCTATAAAGAATAAGAAGATTGATGAGAATGGTAATCTTATTGCCGCCGATAGATCAGGAAATGTGATGGAGTACAAGTTTTTTAAAAAGGGCTCTAAACACGAGCAGACTCTTTATTATTTTTCAACTAATGTGAGAAACACCGATTTTGATCCTAATTTCAAAAAGTATTTAGATATTACTTTATCCAAGCACACTATGGGTACTTATCTTAAGGCAGCTTCCTACATGATGCATTGGACGACTTTCTCTGATATTCGTAATTATATTTTGGATAACTCTTTAGCTGTTATCCAAGATGATTCAGGTATTGCATATAAGCACTTTGATGATCGATTTGATATAACTCTTTATGGCATTTACAAGCATCCTTTGCCTTCATTTGACAAGAGGACCTATCAGCCCGATCTTATGAAAGCTTATACGGAGAATGCTGACAAGGTTAAAACATTGCCATTCTATATAGGCTATAACGAACCATCTAATTGGCTCTGCGCACGCCGAATAGGTTGCAAATAATGAAATATGTGATATGGTTGAGATTGGTAATAAATACACAAATGATTCCGTCGTGACTGAGTCCATGAGCGCTCGGTCTATGGGCTCAGGTGATTTGCCTGTGCTTGCAACGCCAGCAATGATGGCTTTGATGGAAAATGCTGCTATGCTAGCTGTCGCTCCTTATTTGCCAGATGGATGTACTACAGTTGGTGGTCACATTGCATCATCTCACTTGTGTCCTTCTAAACTAGGTGATAAAGTGAGTGCTACGGCCGTAGTTACCAAAGTGGAAGGAAAGAAAATTGAATTTAAGATTGAAGCATTTTGTGGCGAAACACTTTTAGGTGAGGGCACTCACATTAGGTTCATTGTAGATCGTACTAAATTTATGTGTCGATTATAATTGACGATTTAATCGGCTTTCTCGCATAGTATTAGCACTTGTTCTGCGTTTGCAAGAGTCGTGGCAAAAAGATATTTATCGCCACCGTCTTGCATGCGCAGTCGTTTTTTCAACTCATTGGCTGTTAGCCGAAAGTTGCGTGTAGCAATATTAAACTGTTTGTGTTGAGCTGTTAATCGCTTTATCTCTTTTGCTTTGAAGGGTATAATCTCTTTAACGACAAACTTTCGGCCAGGGAAACTGGTTACTAGTTCCTTATTTGTAAAGAGGTGTGAATTCTTGGCTATAGGCGTTGTTCTAGTCTGTTGTGATAATGCATGATAGCAACCTAACTTCATGATGCTGGCATTGGGTTCGTAGAGGAAATCTCCCTGCTGTGGAATGGCATAGCCGTTGAGCGATGAAGAAGGGTAGGGTGTGGTAACGAACTCTTCCCACTTGCCATTGTAGTTCAATGCATGAAGAGTAATCGTGTCATTTTTTTTGACAAATTCCAATTTGAAAAACAGTTCTTTACACTCATTCTTTATGCTCACGACCCATACATCGGTAAGGCTTTCGCCAAGGTCACGCATTGACTGTGTGACATCTAACATGGGTGAGGCTTTAATATAGAGTCTAGAAGCGTGTTGGCTTATTAATGGTAACAACTCAAGAACATTGGGCTGGCAATCGGCAAGATTGTATAGTCGATTTCCACTCTCACCACGACGGGCAGGATCAATGAAAATGGCATCAAATACTTCTTCATTGCCAAGTTGTATAAGATATTCTGCAGAGTCAGATTGAATAACTTCTATATTGGGCGCCAAGAACCCAAAATTGTGTTTCCCGGCTTCAGCAATTATAGGGTCGATTTCTATGCTTGTTAAAGACTTAACATGTTTGGAAATATAGTAATCGTCGACTCCGAGTCCCATTGTCATGTCTAGTACTCGGTCGTTAGTGTCAAAAAGTGAGGCATGAAATCTTGCAACTATTTCATGGGTGCATTGTTCGGCGCTTATGGCACGTCCAAAGATGAAATGCTCATGGGCGATCAATTCTGGTATCTTGTTGCGAACTCTGCGGCGGCATTCAATTTGCTGAATAGCAAAACTCTTGTCGAAGGAGAGACCAGGTTCGTCCTTCAACAAGAGTTTATATGTATCGGCATCAATGTTGCTTGCGATGTAAAAGAACATAGCGTCGTCTACTTGATGTCCGGCTATAGTCATTCTTTTTATTTAGTTGCGTTAAGCTTTTCTTCGTCAATCTTCAAGAACAACTCATCAAGTTGGCCAGGCTCAAGAAAGCTTGGTGCATCAAGCATTACATCGCGGCCACTATTGTTCTTGGGGAAGGCAATACAGTCTCGTATGCTGTCCAAACCAGCCATGATTGAAACAAAACGGTCGAGTCCAAATGCAAGACCTCCATGAGGTGGAGCACCATACTTGAAGGCGTTCATCAAGAATCCAAATTGTGCTTCTGCACGTTCGGGTGTGAATCCTAAGATTCGGAACATCTTCTCTTGCAGCTCACTGTCGTGGATACGAAGGCTGCCACCGCCAACCTCTATGCCATTGCAAACAAAGTCGTAAGCTTTGGCTCGTACTCGCTCGGGGTGCTCCTCAAGCAATGGGATGTCATCTGGGTTAGGCATTGTGAATGGGTGATGGGTGGCCATCAAACGCTGCTCTTCGTCGCTCCACTCAAAAAGTGGGAAATCGACAATCCACAGGCATTCAAATTTGTCTTTATCACGCAGTCCAAGACGATCGCCCATCTCCAGACGCAACGAGCAAAGTTGAACACGAGTCTTGTTTGCATTGTCACCACTCAAGATTAGAATCAGGTCGCCTGGCTTGGCTTCCATCTTGTCGGCTACTTTCTTCAACTGATCGGGAGCAAAGAACTTGTCTATGCTGCTTTTGAAGGTGCCATCGGAGTTCATTTTAATATATACTAAGCCCTTTGCACCCACTTGTTGGCTCTTCACGAAGTTGGTAAGTTGGTCGAGCTGCTTGCGGCTGTAATCGGCACAACCAGGGGCACAAATACCGCCAATGTAAGCTGCATCATTAAATACCGCAAAGTCACTTGTGCCTTTTAGCTCATCCATAAGCTCTACAAAGGTCATCCCAAAGCGTAAATCGGGCTTGTCGCTGCCATAGAGTCGCATAGCATCGTGCCATGTCATCTGTTGCAGCTTCTTAGGAAGATCAACGCCGCGAACCTCTTTGAATAAGTGACGGGCAAGGCCTTCAAACACTTCAATAACGTCTTCTTGGTCAACAAAACTCATCTCACAGTCAATCTGAGTGAATTCGGGCTGACGGTCGGCACGCAAGTCTTCATCGCGGAAGCACTTGGCAATCTGGAAATAGCGGTCAAAGCCACTCACCATAAGTAATTGTTTAAGTGTTTGTGGACTTTGTGGTAATGCATAGAACTGACCAGGATTCATGCGGCTGGGAACAACGAAGTCGCGAGCACCCTCAGGCGTACTTCCAACGAGAATAGGAGTCTCAACTTCAATAAAGTCGCGGCTGTCAAGGAAGTTACGTATGAGAATAGTCATGCGGTGACGGAGCTCAAGATTCTGACGAACGCTTGGGCGGCGAAGGTCTAGATAACGGTATTTCATGCGCAAGTCATCGCCACCATCGGTGTTATCCTCAATAGTAAAAGGTGGTGTATCGCTTGGACTCAGAATAGTTAGGTCGCTTACTATAATCTCAATGTCTCCAGTGGGCATGTTGGGATTCTTACTTTGACGCTCACTCACTTCACCGGTGGCTTGTATACAAAATTCTCGACCAAGTTTGTTGGCACGAGCACACAGCTCGGCATCGTTTGACTCGTTAAACACCAATTGGGTAATGCCATAGCGGTCACGGAGGTCAACAAAAGTCATGCCTCCCATTTTGCGAGTGCGCTGAACCCATCCAGCCAGTGTCACGCTCTCACCCTCGTTGGCAAGGCGCAACTCTCCACATGTTTTACTTCTGTACATAATATTAATGTGTCGTTATTGTAATTTTATTAATATATTTCTATTTGATTTCTAATTTTCGATAAAACATACAAAATTAGTAATTATTGTTCAATTGCTCCTATTTTTATAGTCAAAAAATATAGAAAACCGCCAAAATCATATTTTTTTCTCATTTTTTTCCTTAAAAAGCTTGTCAGTATAAAAAATAGTTGTAACTTTGCACCGCTTTTGGGAAATCCAATTCGCATTCGGGGTGTAGCGCAGTCCGGTTAGCGCGCCTGCTTTGGGAGCAGGAGGTCCCAGGTTCGAATCCTGGTACCCCGACAAAGAATTTAAGTAGCTGAATAACTGATTATTGATGGTCGGATATTCAGCTTTTTTATTCTTTAATATTGCATAAGTAATTATGTGTGCGCTTTAATATTTATAACATGAATAATATTTGTTAAAAATAATTGTGTATTCACATAATTATTTGTAATTTTGTTGACTCAAATTTATGCAAATATTTTCATCATAGATGTTTGTATAAGTTTTTAAATTTTAGTTGTAACATTAAATTCATTGAGTGACAGGTTCTTATGTGTCATTTGATGTCCTAAGATTATATACTTTTACTTACTTATTTGTTATTTGATAATAAATAGTTATCCTTTTTTTAATATAGTAAGTAATTAATATATAAGAATAAATAATTAAAACGAATATAATATGAAGACAAGAAATTTCTTTTACTTATTGATGTTTGTGTGCTGTCTTTTTACATCATGTCAAGCTCCTAAGTTGGGGTATTTTCAAGATGTTCAAGCGGGTCAGTCACAAACTCTTCAAGATCCGAAATTGGTTACGATTCAGCCGGGCGATAAACTTTCAATACTCGTTGGTAGTAAAGATCCAGGTTTGGCTTACTTGTTCAATTTACAGATTGTTGGCCGTTATAAAACTTCACAGTCTGACGCAAATCTGTCGACAAGTCAAGTGGCAAGCTATACTTTGGATGAAAATGGTGATATTGATTTTCCTGTTTTGGGGAAATTGAATATTAAGGGCAAAACACGAAGTGAAGTAGCCGCATTTATCAAAAACGAGCTTATCAGACGTGATCTTCTTAAAGATCCGATTGTGACAGTTGATTTTCTGGATTTGTATTTCTCGGTAATGGGAGAGGTGAAAACTCCAGGTCGTTTTCTTATGGACCATGATAAGACCACATTGATTGACGCATTGAGTCGTGCTGGTGATTTGACAATTAATGGTCGTCGCGACAATGTTCTTGTGATTAGAGAAACCGATGGTAAGCAATTGGCTTATAGAATTGATCTCACAAACCTTCAAAGCATATATAATTCACCAGTTTATTACCTAAAACAAGGTGATATGATTTATATTGAACCTAATGAGAAAAAGGCTCGTGAGTCAACAGCTACAGGCAATGCTTTCTTGCAACCTTCGTTATGGATATCACTGGCCTCGTTGCTGACATCAATATCTGTATTAATTTTTAAATAATTAAGAAAATGGCCGAAGAAGTAAATAAAAATTACACAGGTGCTGCCAAAGATGAAGATTTTGTGAAAATACAGGAATGGCTGTACATGTGTCTATACAAGTGGTATTGGTTTTTTATATCACTGGTAATAGCTTTGGGGCTTGCCATTCTATACTTGCTTGTTACGGTACCTTCCTACACACGCAAAGCCTCGGTATTAATTAAAGATGATGAGAAATCATCGACTTTGTCGAGTGAGTTCAGCAAGTTTTCCGAAATGGGATTCCAAGTTGGAAAGACCAATATTTATAACGAGATGATTACCTTCACGTCACCTTCCTATATGAAAGCTGTTGTTGAAGAGTTGCATCTAGACATGAGTTATAAAACTGATGGTAAGTTTCATGAACTGACGCTCTACGGAAAAACTCAGCCAGTGATAGTTTCACTGATAGATGTTGACCCCGAGAGCTACGCGTCTTTCACAATGAATTTAAAGGACAATAATGAGATTGAGCTTACCAATTTCATGTCTGAAAATTTAAATAGTATCTCTACAAAGGTTGTTAAAGGCACATTCCGAACACCAATCAAAACTCCTGTTGGCCAGGTGGTGATAACCCCCACACAGCATTACTATGGTAAATATGATACTCCAATCAGAGTAGCTAAAAATCGTGTCAGTGATGTTGCCAATCAGTATGCTGGCAAGTTGATTGTTGACTTGAATCATGAACGAGCCTCTGTAGTCGATATTTCGATAAGAGATGTGAATGCCGAGCGAGCTGAGGATGTGCTTAATGTGCTCTATGAAGTCTATAAAAATAAATGGAAAGAGGATATTAATGAGCAGGCCGTTAATGCATGCAAATATATCGACCGCGAGATTGACAGCATTCATGCTCAATTAGGAAATGTAGATGCCAATATTGCTATGCAGAAGAGCGCTTCGTTAACTCCTGATATGGGTATAGCCACTCAAATTAATCTTAACAAGATTGAGAGCACCAGTGCTCAGCTGCTAGAGCTTGATAACCAAATTTACATGGCAAACTTAGTTAAATCTCAACTAGGAAAAAGAAAACATGAAGTGTTGCCTGCTAATTCTGGAATCGATAATAGTGCTGTAGCAGCTCAAATCAAAGAGTACAATGAGAAGGTTCTTCAACGAAACAGTCTCTTGGAGAATAGTGGTGTTAATAATCCTCTTATTCAAGACCTTGATGAACAACTAAATGCGACTCGTTCATCAATTATTACTTCACTTAATACTGTTGTGTCGACCCTAAACGATCGCAAACGTGCTTTGGAATCGTCGAAAGCAGTAACAACACAGAAAATAGAATCTACACCAACACAGGCTATGGATTTATTGGGTGCTGAGCGAACCCAAAAGGTTAAAGAACAGCTATATTTGTTCTTGTTACAAAAACGAGAGGAGAATCAATTGTCACGTAATACTGTAGCTAACAATGCCAAGTTATTGACTCCGCCGTCAGGCAGTCGTGCGCCATCCTCACCTGTCAAGAGTTATGTTTTGCTTGTTGCTTTCTTCTTTGGGATGTTGGTACCAATGATAATACTATTTTTTGTTAACAACTTAAATACCAAAGTGCGTGGTCGTCAAGATATTCAAGACTTAACTCTACCATTCATTGGTGAGATACCTTTATCTTACCGCAAACGCAAAGGCTTGCTTGCTCTTTTTAATCGTCGCAAGGAAGTTCGTGAAATTGTTGTTCAGGAGAAGAATGGAAACAATATCAACGAGGCGTTCCGTGTTGTTAGAACTAACCTCGAATTTGTGCTTGGTAAAGAACAAAAGGTTGTGATGCTCACTTCATCAAATGTTGGTTCAGGCAAGACATTCATTTCTACCAACTTGGCAACGAGCTTTGCTATTAAAGGCAAGAAGACACTTCTCATTGACTTGGACCTTCGTAAGGCGTCAATGTCAACTTTTGTCGATTCTCCCCAGAAGGGTATCTCCGACTATCTCAATGGTCAATATGACAATTTAGAGGATGTGTTAGTGCATGGCAAGATACATGAGAATCTTGATATACTACCTGTTGGCACAATACCTCCTAACCCTACTGAGTTGCTTTTCAGCGAGCACTTGAGTTCATTGATAAAGAATATGCGTGAAGTTTATGATTATATAATCATTGACTGTCCTCCTATCGAAATTGTTGCCGATGCGTCAATCATTAACAAGCATGTAGATGTCACACTCTATGTGCTTCGTTCAGGATTGCTCGATCGCCAGATGCTTCCCGAGATCGAGAGATACTATGAAGAGAAGCGTTTCAACAACATGGTTCTCTTGCTTAATGGAACTACCGAGGAGTCGAATGGATATGGTTATCGTCGTTATGGCTATGGTTACGGCTATGGCAATTTCTCCGACAAATCTAAGAAGAATAAAGACTAATTTATTTATTCTCAAAGCAAAAATATATTAATAATCATAATTTATGAAAGCTTGTTTCATGGGACTGGGCTATATTGGCCTTCCCACAGCGATTATAGCGGCTAAACATGGTATTGAGGTTACTGGTGTTGACATCAATGCTAAAGTTGTTGAAAAAACTTTAGGCGGTCATCTGCACATTGTGGAGCCAGGATTGGAAGAATTGTTGAAACAAGTGTTGGCTTCTGGTTCATTCACTGCGACATCAAGTCCAGTAGAGAGTGATGCTTACTTTATTGTAGTACCCACTCCATTTAAAGGCAATCATGAGCCAGACATATCATATGTGAAGAATGCAACAAGCATGGTAATGCCACTGCTTAAGCCTGGTGACTTGTTTGTAATTGAATCAACATCTCCTGTAGGAACTACCGAACAGATGGCAGAATTTATATTCAGCGAGCGTCCCGAACTAAAAGGGACAATACATGTTGCATATTGTCCTGAACGTGTTCTTCCTGGTAATGTAATTTTTGAACTAGTTAACAATGATCGCGTAATTGGTGGAATTGATGAAGAATCAACAACACATGCTATTGAGTTCTATTCACATTTTGTGAAGGGCAAACTCCATCGAACCAATGCTCGCACTGCCGAGTTGTGCAAGCTTACTGAAAATTCCAGCCGAGATGTACAAATTGCTTTTGCCAACGAGTTGTCAATGATCTGCGAGCATGCTGGCATCAATGTGTGGGATTTAATAGAGCTTGCTAATAAGCATCCTAGGGTGAATATTCTACAACCTGGATGTGGAGTTGGTGGTCATTGCATCGCTGTGGATCCCTATTTTATCACTGCAGCTTATCCCAAAGAGGCTAGAATTATTGCTCAGGCACGTGAAATAAACAACTATAAGGCACATTGGTGTGCTGAGAAGGTGAAAAATGCTATGCTTGAGTTTGAGCTTAATAAACGACGTAAACCTGTTGTGGCGATGATGGGCTTGGCTTTTAAGCCCAATATCGATGACTTGCGTGAGTCGCCTGCCAAGCGCATTACCACTGAAGTGATGCAGAGTAAAAACAATGCTGATTTCCTCGTGGTAGAGCCCAACATCAGAGAGCATAACGTGTTTAAGCTTACCCCATATGATGAGGCTTATGAGAAAGCTGATATAGTTGTGTTCTTGACTGCCCATGATGAGTTTAAACAGCTTGAGTGGCGTGAAGATAAGGTTATCATTGACTTTTGTGGCATCTTCAAAAAATAGATGTTACCAAGCCTACAAATATATAGGATCCTTTTTTTCTATAGGGTGGAATGACAAAAAATGTGAGTTACAATCTCTACTTGAGAGAGCATCAAAATTGCTGTTCTAAGGTATGAGGTTGTACTCTTATTGTTTGAGTTTCTAATCGTAACTATTTATTACAGATGAAAGATTATAGTACTGTAAATTTTGTGCAGTTTATATTGTGTAATAGATGTGTAAACGGAATCTTTCAAATTGTTTTGTCTCTTTTATGATCAAAATTAGTTCATTATTTTAATACGTATCCCCTTAATCCACTATCTGAGAAGGCATTTTAAGGCTTTAATATCATGTTATCATCAATTATATTAGTTTTGATTATAAGTTTTGCGTTATCTGCGCTTTTGATAAAGGCAATAATAAAATATGCTTATAATCATAATTTGTTTGATTTGCATACCAAAAGAAAAATTCACAAAGGTGATGTTCCCAGACTTGGGGGTGTAGCATTTGTGCCAGTCGCTATTATAACTTTCATTTTTGGGTGCTTAATTCTTAGTAGCCAAGAAATGATAACTGTTGAAAATGCTATACCTATTATAGGTTTATTAGCATCGATAATTATTACTTATATCGTCGGCATTGCCGACGATATAAAAGGACTTCGTTATCGCACAAAATTCATGTGCCAATTTGTTGTTGGACTTATTTTGTGTTTGACAGGTTTCTTGTTGAATAATTTTCATGGGCTATTGGGATTATATGTACTCCCATATTCGTTTGGATTGTGTGTGACGATTTTTTTGATTATTCTGAGTATTAATGCGTTTAATTTTATAGATGGAATCGATGGCCTCTCATCAAGTATTGCAATTCTGTCTTTTGCTTATTACTCGGTGATATTATATCTTAATAGTGATTATAATATTCTCCTCCCAATAGCATTTATAGGTGTACTGTTGCCATTCTTCTATTTTAACATTTTTGGGAAAGCATCGCGACATAATAAGACCTTTATGGGTGATACTGGTTCAACAGTACTTGGACTTATGCTTTGTATATTGGCTATAGTCATTAATGGTGATCCACAAACTCAATTGTTATTACATACAAATCCATTTATTATTGCTTTTTCACCTCTTATGTTGCCATGCTTTGATGTTGTTAACGTGGTCATATATCGTTTATTAAAGAGTAAAAATCCATTTAATGCCGATGACAATCATTTTCATCACAAATTGCTTAGGCTGGGTCTTTCCCAACACACAGCGCTTGTTGTGGAATTAATAGTATTTTTATTTATGACTGGGACCTCTATATGTTTGTCAAACTATGTAGGCGTTACAGTTGTCATGGTAATTATGCTTATATTATGGTTGGTAGCTAATGCTCTTATAACGAATGTTTTACAAAAAAGAGGTAGGTGATAGTACTTTCTTTTATAATAGGTTTTTTAAGCAAATCAGAAATGATCATTAGAGATAAGATTCAAATCTTATTGATACTTATATATCCATTTGCAAGTTATAAGGGAAGATGGTATTAAGCTTATTGGTATATAGCTTGACAGGTGCCATTTTGTTTTTCTTAGGATGGCACGTCAATAAACGAGAGCAACAATCTCTACTTCAAGGTGGTGTTGCATTGCCATTTTATAGTTGGGAGATTTTGTTATCGTTACTAGTCTTTTCTGTTATAGCTGGTGCGCGTTATCACACAGGTTATGATCATGCCATGTACCTTGATCAGTACTTGCACTTGCAGGAAACCGGTGACTTTAGCCGTCATAATTTTGAATATGGATTTGAGTGGATTTCTAAATTCTTTGCTTGGTGCCATATTCATTATTTTTTCTATTTTGCATTTTGGGCTCTGCTGCAGATAGGATTTATTTATTACGGATTGCGACATCACAAGCACTTGTTGTGCTGGGTGGGCATGGGGATTATGCTTGGTCCATATTTTGTAAGTTTGATGAACTCAGTTCGTCAGAGTGTTGTGGTATGTGTGTTTGTAGCTTTGATTCCGTTAATCAGCAATCGTAATTTCCTTCTGTATGCCGCGATTGTTATTGTTAGTGCTTTTTTGCACAAGTCATCCTTAATGTTATTGCCTGTTTTTTTGATATGCTTTATAAGGATTAAAGATAAGTCTCCAAGTCAATGGTTGTTTTTAGGCATCTTAGCCCTATTTGTTCTTATAGGTTCTTTCCCTTTTTGGACGGATTTCTTCACTAATTATCAATGGTTTATAGATTTGACTGGTTATAGCAATTATGGAAATCTTGATGATCCAAATGTAGGAGGAAAAATGAGAATGGTTGGCTGGGGGCCTATTCGCGTTTCGGTTCTATTAAGTAATATTGCAATAATTTGGTTTTACCCAAAGTTGAAGTCTTACTTTAAAAATGACAATTTGTTACCATATTACTTTATATTGTCTTTCATAGGAATGTGTCTCAGTAACTTATTAATGAACACAACTCATTTTATATTACGTCCTGTAGATTATTTTTTGATATTTAATCTTATAATGACTGCATATTTGCTTACTTATTTATATAAATCAAGACGTTTAATATTATTTACTTTAATTATAATTATTAATTATAGTTATTTTGTTATGGCGGTGATGAAAGCGGTATATTTTCCAATAAAAACTTCTTTGCCAAATCTTTATCATTTGTTTTTTTGCCCATCTATATAGCTTTTTATAATGTATAATTCAAATGAGATAAAGGTATCAATCGTCATTCCTGTATATAACGCAGAACCTTTTTTGGAACAATGCGTTAGATCGCTTATGCTGCAGACACATCAGAATATAGAATATTTATTTATTGATGATGCCTCAGTCGATAAAAGTTTATATTTGCTTAAGTCTTTGATTGATCAATTTCCTACACGAAGGGACCAGTGTAAGATCTTTGAGAGTGAAGTAAATAAAGGTGTTGCATTCTGTAGACGTTTGGGTATTAAGAATGCAACAGGTGATTATTTGATTCATGTTGATAGTGATGACTATGTTTCATCAGACTTCATTGAAAAGATGCTCAGCAAAGCTCTTGATACACAAAGCGATGTTGTTATTTGTAATTTTTCTCGAGTTTATAAGGATAAGATAGAACCAAACTCTAATTTTCAAAAATTAGAACGTAATGAGCTAATTAAACATTTGTTAATCGGGACTGCTCACAATGCTTTATGGAACAAGCTTGTTCGGCGAACAATAATAGTAGAAAATGACTTATATCCCGATGACTGTTTTCGAATTTTAGAAGATAAATCAATATCATTCAGAGTTGTTTACTTTGCTAAGAAGGTTGAATACATAAATGAATCTCTATATTTTTATCGTAAAAGGGGCGGCTCTCTTACAAAAAATAATCAACGTGTATTGATTCCCATGCTCAAGTTGATATTGAGATTAATAGATGATTTTTTTATAAAGTATCCAAGTGATGATATTATTGATAGTGGCATTAATGCATTTAAAGTTGGTGCTACGGCTTCGATGCTTATTTACAAGCCAGATGATGCAAATTTGAAAGACCTATTGCGTGAGGTGCCGATCTCGATTATTAGGACCAACACTTATATACCTTTCTATTATAGAGTGGCATTATATGCTCAAAAGCTTGGTATGCCATGGATTGTTTCTATAATAAGGAAAATAATAGACGTTCACTCTGGTTATAATAAGAGTGGCAAAAAAAACTGAAGTTCAATAAAGATTATAGCTTTATATTATATAGAATAAATAATGAATTTGCTTCGCCTTTGGGGAACTAGAAAGTTTTTTAGTATTGCAGCATTATATTATCTGTTGTTTTTCCTCCTATTCATTTTCATGCAAAAACAATGGCTACCTGATATAGTGCTCATGCAGATGCTAGGCATGGGGGTGCTTGTTTTTTTCTCATTATTGTATGACAAACAGTCGATATCGAAAACAATATTGATTATTGTTATATTTCAGCTGATATGTTGTTTTGGTCTTCGTTTTTTTAATATGGATTATTTTAATAATCCTTTTGGTTATAAACCTTTAGATGCAACCCTCTACCACAGATATGGTTCACATATAGAACTTTCATTGTTTGGGTTTATCAAATATTTAAATGTGCTAGAGGTTCGAGTAGATGATATGGGATTTCCTCTTATTGTCTATTTTGTTTATCATTTATCAGGAGATCCACAAATAGGTGTTCAACTACTTGTTTTTTTTAATGTAGTGGCAATAACAATATCGAGTTATTATTTGTACAAGATATCGGATTTGTTCTTTGAAAAAGATTTTTCATGTTTTATTGCTTTTTTTTGGGGAACTGAATTATATTCAGTTTATACTGCAGCGGTGGGATTGAAGGAGAATTTCATGGTAATGTTTATAGTCATTGCTATTTATTATATTGTACGTGTAAATAGACGATTGTTTATAAAAGAAATTATCTGTGCAGTTCTTTTCTCGCTTCCAATCCTTTTATTCAGGACATCTGTATTCTATATGTTGATAAGTGTTCTACTATTTATTGTAGTCCTGCGATTGCCAATTGTTAAACGATATTTTTATGTTTATATATTACTGATTGCAATAATTGCAAGTTTTTATACATATCAAATAATTGATGAGTTGGCAGTTCAACAAGGTTATAGTTATGAATTTTTTGAGGATTTAGTTAGGACTAAAGTTCGGCACCAAGGAAGATTGACATATTATTTGAACTATTTGGCTTCAGTTTTGGGACCTTTCCCCAATCTGATCTCTGTTGATATTGTAAAGCGCAACTACATTACATTGTATAGTTTCTCTTCTTTTTGTAAAGTGTTTTATTCATTCTTCTTTGTTTATGGAATATATAGTATATTTAAGAATAAGCACTTTGAATTGATTAGCGTTTTTATATTTCTGTTGCTGAATACAATAATGCTTGTCTTCACGTTGTTTGCTCAACATGACCGTTATCAATGGCCGCACATTCCATTTACAATTATTCTTGCAATTTATGGGTTAAAATGCTGGAGAGACAATCGGCATATTTTGAGATGGGATCGTTGGTATATGCTACTGGCATTCTTTGTCATAATAATTTTCAATCTTAGATAAATGATTACAGCCGAGCTCTCAAAGAAAATATTGAGTGTTGGTCCCGAATATGTTCCACCAAAAGGTGGCATAGCTCAAATCGTATATAATTATAGCCATGATGTATTTCCTGATAAAGAATTTAAGTATATTTCCAATTCGTGCCAAGGAAATCTTATTAATAAAGTACTTAAATTAATTGTTTCTTTGATTAAATATATTATAGCTCTTACATTTAAACGACATATTAAGATAGTTCATATTCACACAGCATCGAAATTCAGCTTTAAGCGTTCATCATGGTTTGTCTGTTTTGCAAAACTATTTAATAAAAAAATAATCCTTCATGTTCATGGAGGCGGTTTTAAGGACTATTATGCGAGCCATGCCGATTTCGTCAGGCACACATTGGCCAAATGCGATTTAGTTTTAGTCTTGACCGATGCTTGGGCCGATTGGTTTAGAACAAAGGTTGGAGTTGATCATCTAAAGGTCATGCCAAATATTATTCCAGAACCTGCTGAATGTGAAAATGTTATAAAAGACAAGAAATTTCATTTGCTTTTTTTGGGACTGATTAATGACCAAAAAGGGATATTTGATATTATTAAATCAATCGATGCGAATAGGGAAAGGTTACGGGGGCATTTTAAATTCCATGTTGCCGGCAATGGTCAGATAGAGAGATTGAAAAATGACATTCTTGTAAATCATTTGGAAGATTTGGTTAAATATGAAGGCTGGGTTGATAGTCAAGGCAAGCACAAGTTGTTGAGCTCTTGTGATGCTTTGATACTGCCATCATATATAGAAGGATTGCCTTTATCCATACTTGAAGCGATGTCATATCGAAAGCCAGTAATAAGTACTCCTGTTGGTGGTATCCCGTCAATGATAGAGGATGGCGTTAACGGTTTCCTTGTAGAACCTGGCGATGGTTCTACTTTCATTGAGAGAGTATTATTCCTAATTGAGCACAGTGATGAATGCAAGTCGATGGGCAATGTGTCGTTTAATAAGATAACCAAGCATTTTCCGAATTCGGTTGCTGCTGCTCTTGCCGATGTATATGAGGGGATAATGATATAGATATATTTTTCGATTAAATATAGATGAATCAAAACCTATATAAAATTGCGTCGCCATTTGCTGGCTTTTTAGGTAAACACCCTGAGCTTATTCTTTATTTAAAGTATTTTCGCTCATACCATAGAATGATTAATCTAAAAGAACCAGAACTTTTCCATGATAAAATTATATGGATGTCATTGTTTACCGATACGTCTAAATGGTCTGAATTAGCCGATAAATATGCCGTCCGAAATTACGTCAAGAACACTATTGGCGATAAATACCTAACTAAACTGTATGGCGTATACAGCAATCCTGATGATATTGACTTTGATGCATTGCCTAAACAGTTTGTCCTTAAAACCAATAATGGATGTACATCAAATATTATTGTTAGAGATAAATCTAAACTCAACATTGAAGATGCAAAGTCAAGATTAAGATACTGGATGAATATCCCTTATGGTGAGCTTTCTGGACAACCTCACTACACAAGGATTTATCCAAAACGTATTATAGCTGAGGAATTGCTTGTTCAGCCAGAGTGTCCTGATAAAAGTCTTTATGATTATAAGTTTAATTGTTTTAATGGAGTCCCGGTTTCGTGTGTTGCCTATCCTGAAAGAGTAGAGGGGACACACTTGATGAGTAAGATGATTTATGATATGGACTGGAATCCTCACCCCGAATATTATGATAAGTCTAAGCCTGTAAAATTAAAAATCTTACCAAAACCTAATAGTTTTGAAGAGATGAAAATAATTGCATCAAAGCTATCCCAAGGTTTTCCATTTGTTAGAGTTGATTTATATTCAATTGGTGACAATCCGATATTTGGCGAATTGACTTTTACCCCTGGAATTGATGCTTACTATTCATTAGACTATCAAAAAAAACTTGGTGATATGATTAAATTGCCTATTTCGAAATAGCATAGGCACGATTATATGTTTTTCAGTATAAGTATTACTATATTCCTGTTATCTCTGTAATTAGCGATACATTTTGTTATTAATTGTAGTGTTTGTTTATTTAATTTGAACTTTAATATATGTTATATGGCATTGATTAATTCAAATGTCAAATATATAATATGAAGATTTGGTTTGATCTCACTAATTCACCTCATGTTCATTTCTTCCGACAAATGATAGGTGAGCTCCAAGAAGAAGGGCATGATGTTGTGATTACAAGCCGTAATGCGGCTAACACAACTGAATTGCTTGACTTATATGGGATGAGTTACATTATTATGGGGCGTTCTTATGGGAAGAAGTTAAGGAATAAAATATGGGGCAATATTGTGCGAGTCAAAGACTTGGTGAAATTTATAAAGAGAAATAAGGTTGATGTCGCAATATCTCAAAGCTCATTTACAAGTGCCATAGCAGGCCGATTGGCAGGTATACCTACGATTTATACTAACGATAATGAACATGCTATGGGTAATAAGATTAGCTTTGTTTGTGCACACTTGATTTTTATTCCAGAGTTCATACCTGTCAAGAGCGTTACCAATCTGTTTGTTAATTCGAAGAAAGTCAGGCAATATCCTGGTGTGAAAGAAGGAATATATCTTTGGAAAAAGTATAGCAATTTTGTAGTTCCTCAGGAGCATTCTAAAAAGAAAATCTATTACCGTCCAGAGCCATATTTCGCTCAGTACTACAAAGGTAAGACCAATGTTCTTGATGATGCTTTAGTTGAGCTCAAGAACGAATTTGAGATAATAATCCTTCCACGTGATGATAATCAACGTCATCATTTTGGTGATGCAAAATTTAATGGAATAAAGGTGTGCCAGAAACCTATGACATTAGATGAAATAGCCGTCGATTGTTCTTTGTTTATTGGTGCTGGAGGAACAATGTCCCGTGAGATGGCCGTAATAGGAGTGCCCACGGTGTCGATATATCAAGACGAATTGCTTGATGTTGATCGCTTCCTGATATCTAAAGGACTCATGTTGCATAATCCTGAACTTGAGGCACAACAGATTAGAGAAATAATAAATAATACACAGGTGAAAGCTTCTGATATTTCTTTGTTACACAAAGGTGAAGAAGCTTATTTTCAAATAAAAAATAGTTTACTGAACTTAATATAATATTTATATTGTTACAAATATTATTATCATGATTAAAGTAGTAATAATTGGTTTAGGGAAGATGGGCATGAGCCATTGTTCAATATTGGGCGCTCATCCTGATGTTGAGGTGGTTGCCATGTGCGACACTGATTCCCTACTTCAAAGCGCATTTAAGAAGTTAACCTCAATCAAGTGTTATACCGACTATAAAAAAATGATTGAGGAAGAAAAACCTGATGCTGTTTATGTGGTGACCCCGACGAAGTTGCATTATGAAATGGTAATGTTTGCTTTGGAACACAATTGCCATGTATTCTGCGAGAAACCTTTCAGCTTAGACTATGAAGAAGGCAAAACTATGGTTGCAGTTGCTAAAGCTCGAAATCTTGTCAATCAGGTGGGCTACTGCAATCGTTATGTAGGCACTTTTAATGAGATGAGACGATTACTAAAAGCAGGTGTCATTGGTAAGCCTTTCCATTTCATGGGCGAAAATTATGGTCCTGTTGTACTTAAACGCAAGGGAGGAACATGGCGTTCTACTAAGAGTAATGGTGGTGGTTGCCTCTTCGATTATGCTGCTCATGTTTTAGACTTGATTAATTATATTCTCGACGATGTCGCAATTGATGCTAAAGGCACTTTTATGCCCTCGATATTTTCCAGCGATGTCGACGATGCTGTTTACTCTACATTGATAATGGAGAGCGGATTACGTGGTCAGCTTGCAGTTAATTGGAGTGATGACACCCATCGCAAAGCAACAACTTCACTCAAAATTGAGGGAGATGGAGGAAAGCTTGAGGCAGACACTACAACACTGAAAATTTATGTCAAGCAAGACATTCCCGAACACAATCTTGTTAAGGGATGGAACGTAAAGTATATTACTGATCTTACTCCTCAAGTGTTCTTCAACTTGCGAGGTGAGGAATTCTCTCTTGAAAACGATAATTTCATTCAGTGTATTAAAGATCCTAGTCTTGAGAACCGTAATACATTTGAGTCGGCTCTAAATACTGATTTTATTATACATAAATTAATGGATGACGCTAGTCAGCAATAATCTTATTACAATGGAAATGGATAAAGTAATACTAGGTGACAACCAATTTTTTGCTGTTAATCATCTTAGCGACGAAAGAAGCCGCCAACAAGCTGTTCGTTTTAAGGATGATAAAGCAATAATAAATGTCCTTGACACAGCCATGGAGTGTGGTGTTAATACTTTCATGTGCACTACTCACGACCGCATAGCTAATATTTGTGAACACATGCGTCAATCGTCTGGAAAATATTCTGATTTCAAGTTTTATCCTTGCATGCCTTATGCTCATAAGTATGCCAATGCCGTAACTGAGTTGGGCATATTGGGAACACTTAAGGCTTATCTGCCAGGCAATCTTCTATCGGTTGTTTCAAAGTCTGGCATTGCTTACGCTCGCAAGGACTTCCCGGCATTAATGGAGTTGCTTGTCGATGCCGAGATGAAGATGTTTCGTGGGTTGAACACGCCTGTTATTTTTTTGCAGAATGTGATGACTGACCTGCTATATGGGTTAGGAATGAAAGAGATTCTCGTTCATTTTGCTGAATATATACGCAAGAAATATAATGCTGAGCCTGGATTTATCACAATGAATCTTCCGCAGATGGTTGACTTTTGTGAGGAAAATGGGATAGACAATCCTGTTATCTGCTCTTCAATCAATAAGATTGGTTTTCGCATGAGCGGTTCAATTGAACGATATGAGAAGTATCTGCGCAGCGATAAGAAGTTCCGTCCAATTGCTATGCAATGTCTTGCAGCAGGAGCACTCAACCCACAAGAGGCATTTGAGTATGTTGGACAGTTCAAAAAGATTGAGTCAGTTCTTTTTGGCGCATCGTCACGTGCTCATATTCAACAAAACTATAATATGATAAATAGCCTGTTATAAAATTAGAAATACTTATTAAGTAGTAATTAAATTGTTGATCAGGCTAAGAATCTGATTAATATTTTGAATAAAATCCCCCGAATGAACCCTTGATTGTCATTCGGGGGATTTAGTTTAAATAGTAGAATAGTTGCGTTTCTTCTTAAGCTTGTTAATTATACTTGCTTTTAGTTCTTTTGGAGTAAATACTGCAAGAATAAAGATTGATACCAAGATATAAAGGGCATCAATCAAATGATTGTCATTGAGATAGAATGGTATTGCGCTGACTATAATAAGACTGAGTGGTATTAACGTTCTTACTTGAAAGTGAAGAGTAAAATAACGCCGAGTATCAATCCATCGGTAAATTATTAACGTTAGATAGGAAATGATAGAGGTAAGAATTACGCCATAGATGTGAAATACTGGGGTTAAGATGAAGTTTAACGTGATATTTACTACTGCAGTTAGTATGATAGATGGAATTGCCCTTTTTGTATCTTTTGCGCATTGATACGGTAATTCAAAATAAGCAGTGATGGCAAATAGTATGGTGCTCAAGTTTATAAGATATACGAATTCTAGACTGTCTTGATAGTTGGCTCCTACAATCCACCCATAACATATTTTTAACGTGAATGTGAATGCTATTATGGTGAAGCATAATACATAAATATAATAGTTGAATACTTTTGAGAAAAAATCATCTCTATCAGGACTATGATATTGTTGAATTGCGTTTTCTTGCCATGTTTGTAGAAAAATATTAGATAAAGTATGTATCAAACCTCCAAATCTTACAGCTATGGCATAGATGCCAGTCATTCCAAATCCAAGGAAATAACTGACAAAGTATCGATCACTTGTTGTTGTGAGTAACCAGCACAATGAGACAGGAATCAATGGAACGCTGTAATTGAGCATTTGTCTTGATACATCTTTCAAGTCAACCTTGATGTTAAAGAATCGACTGAAAGTCTTCATTTTATACTCAACAATTACTATTGATAGTATGCGTGCTAAAATATTGGCAAAGAAAATACCCAGAATGCCCATTTTAAACCAAGCAACAAAAATGAGGCTAAACAAGCATATGCCAAAAGACGCTATAAGCCCTACAGCAATAAAAGCCTTATTATTGCCAAGTCCTCTTGAGATTTGTGCAAGGAACTCATATACTGCCATTACTGCTAGTAAAGCAATTGTGCACCACAAGTAATCAATGTGTACAAATAGCGATAAGCAAAGTGCTATAGCTATAGTTGAGATTATTGTTATGCCAATAGTGCGATAGGCAAATGTAATAATACGCGTTCTTTCTGTTGTGTCTTGAGTGTCAAGAAGAAAACGGAACGCTCCTTCGCGAAGTTGAAGGGTTATAACGGGAAACATCAGAAAACACACCTGTAGGCACAAGTCGAAGTAGCCATAATCGCTTGGCTTTTCTACGAAATAGGTGTAAAGTGGAATCATCAAGAACGTGATAAGCTTTGATCCCAAATTACCTATAGCATATATTCCAAAGTCCTTAATGAACTTTTTCTTACGACTTTGATGTTTAATTTCGGCCATTAGTGTCTTTTAGAAATCAGCTGCAAAGTTACTTGTTTTTTGTTGATTTGAAAAAAAATGTGAGATAATTGTTTCTTATTGCTCAAGAATGCTTACTTTTGCATAAATAAACAAGGTAGGAGAGATGAAAGTATCAGTGCTTTTGCCTATTTATGGGGTCGAGAATTATATAGCACATTGTGCAACGAGTCTCATGGAGCAGACATACAAGGATGTTGAATACATCTTTGTCAATGATGGCACGCCCGATGCTTCAATTGAGCGATTGAATCAAGTTGTTAAGCGTTATCCTGATCGCAGAGTTCAAGTACAAGTAATAGCCCATGAGCAGAATATGGGTTTGGCGATGGCAAGGGCAACAGCCCTCTGTTCTGCTACTGGAGATGCTGTAATATTTGTCGATAGTGATGACTATATTTCACCCACAATGGTAGAAAGCCTTGTTACTCAGATGCAGCACTCAGGTGCAGATATTGTAGATGCAGGCTATTCAATTGTAAGCAACGGTTCTGTTACAAAACAACTTTCGCCTCAACACATTAGTGACAAAGCCTATCTCAAGACCATTTTATGCCAAAATGTTGAACCAAACCGAATCTGGGGAAGACTAATTCGTAAAAGTCTTTTTGAAGAAAATGACATTTCATTCACACTTGGCGTAAATTATGGTGAAGATTTTTCGGTATTGCCACGATTGCTTGTTAACGCCCGTCGATCATGGGTGGACGAGTGCTTATATTATTATAGAGATGATAATCCACAGTCCTATACTAACAATATTAGTACCAAGAACGCTGTTTCTTTCTTAAAAGCACAGCAGATAGTAGGGGATTACTTCATCAATAATCAAAAATGCAAAGGTTTTTCCTTTGCTATGCAGTTCGGATGGGTGAATGTGTGGCGTTTTGCACGAAGGTTCAATGTTGATAAAGCTCTAGTTAATGATTATTTTGGATTGAAACCGACCAATATTATCATTCATGTTCTTTTTTCAATGATGAAGAATGATAAAATTCCATATAGGTTGGTAAATTTCTTTTATTTGTTAACAAGACGTATTTATCTCGCTATAGTAGGACATTAATAATTTGAAATAAAAATACTTATATATGCAAGCTTTAATATTAGCTGCGGGAATGGGACGTCGCTTAGGAGAGAAAACCCGCAACAACACCAAGTGCATGATTGAGGTTAATGGGATAAAGCTCATCGACCGTGTGCTTGGTCAACTCAAGTCACAGAAGATTGATCGTGTGGTGATTGTAGCTGGTTATTGCCGTGAGTCGCTCATGGAGTATGTCGGTGATAGTTATGAGGGTATACCTATTAATTGGGTTATTAATCCCATTTATGATAAAACCAACAACATCTATTCGCTCGCTCTTGCCAAGGATGAACTTGTAAAAGATGACACATTGCTGATTGAGAGTGACTTGATATTTGATGATACGATGTTTGATATGATTCTTTCTGACCCATATCCCAACTTGGCTCTAGTGGCAAAATATGAGACATGGATGGATGGTACTATGGTGCGCATTGATGGCGATAACAATATCGTTAACTTCGTCCCCAAGAAGGCTTTTAATTATGATGAGGTTGATACCTATTACAAAACGGTCAACATTTACAAGTTTAGCCGTGAGTTCTGTGAGAATGTATATGTGCCATTCCTTGATGCTTACTGTAAGGTAATGGGAAACAATGAGTACTATGAACAGGTGTTGCGTGTTATAACTTTGCTTGAAGGAGCCAACTTGAAAGCACTTCCTGTCGGAAATAAACGCTGGTATGAGATTGATGACATACAGGATCTTGATATTGCCGAGGCGCTCTTCGCAGAAGGCGCCGACAGGATGAAACGTTATTTTGCTCGTTATGGTGGTTATTGGCGATTTCCACAACTGCTTGATTTTTGCTATTTAGTGAATCCTTATTTTCCGCCCAAACGCATGAAGGACGAGCTACGCGCCAACTTCGACGTGTTGTTAACTGAGTACCCTAGTGGAATGAGAGTGAACTCAATGCTTGCAGGCAAATATTTTGGTGTATCAAGCAACTACATTGTGGTTGGCAATGGTGCGGCCGAGTTGATTAAGAGTCTTACCGAGATTGGTATTACTGGAAAGATCGGCATAGTATATCCCACTTTTGAGGAATATCCAAACAGAAAGAATGCAGTTGACATAATCCCATTTTTTCCTGTTAAGCCAGATTGGCAATATGATGCCGATGACTTAATGCGATTTTATGACGATAAACCCATTGAGGCGCTTTTGCTGGTCAACCCTGATAATCCTACTGGAAACTATATTGCAAAGAATGATGTGATGCGTCTTGTTGAATGGTGTAAAAAGCGGAGTGTTATACTGGTTCTAGATGAGTCGTTTGTCGATTTCAGCGATAATTGGGAAAGCAACAGCATGCTCTGCAACTCGATTTTGGAGCAACATCCTAATTTGATTGTTGTAAAGAGCATTAGCAAGAGCTATGGAGTGCCGGGTCTTAGGCTTGGTGTCATGGCAAGTGGAAATGTTGAGCTTATCAGTTCGATGAAGAAGAATGTTGCAATTTGGAATATAAACTCGTTTGCCGAGTTTTATATGCAGATTTTCAATAAATATGAGCGTCAATATCACGAAGCCTGCTCCCGGTTTGTAGAAGAGAGAAAGCGTTTTGAAGATAGACTTAAGCAAGTTCCGCACTTACGTGTTCTGCCGTCACAAGCAAACTTCTTTACCTGTGTTATAGAGGGCAAGTATACATCAACCGAGTTGACCAAATTGTTACTTTCTAAATATGAGATTCTTATTAAAGACGGTGAGACTAAGAAAGGCATGCAAGGCACCAATACTGTGCGCATTGCCATTCGTGGCAAGGTTGATAACGATCGCCTATGTGACGTTTTATTTGAAATATTCAGTTAAAGATGAAATCAGTTACTTATTATATAGGTCATAGCGATGTGGTGCGTTGTTGCATCAGTGCGAGTGATTGTGTCGAAATGGTGACACAGTCATTCAAGATGAAATATGATTCTCAGTTGCCACCTAAAATTAGCATTCACCCTAAGGGCGATGATTTTGTCAACACCATGCCATGTCTGTTGCCACCGCAATATGGTAGGATGGCTGTCAAAATAGTGAGCAGGATAGTTGGTGCCGAGCCGTCTCTGAGTTCCACTATTCAGCTATTTGACAGCAACACTGGTCAATTGTTGGCTCTGCTTGATGGCGATTGGATTACCGCTATGCGCACAGGAGCTGTTGCTGCCCTTTCTTTGATGACATTCATGACTCATGGGACTAGCGTTGTGGGGTTAATTGGGCTCGGCAACACTGCTAGGGCTACTGTGAAGTGCCTTCTGTCTGTTTGGCAGGGGACGCCTCTCAAGTTAAGACTTTTGCGTTATAAAGATCAAGCCGAGTTGTTTGCCAATCAATTTAAGAATGAAAAAAATGTTGAATTCCAGATAGTTGATACTATTGAGTGTCTGATTGACGAGGCCGATGCCCTTGTTTCGTGTGTCACTAGCGCCAATGGCTTGTTTGTGCCTGATGAGAGCCTCTTGAAACCTGGTTTTCTGTTGGTGCCAGTTCATACACGAGGATTCCAGAATTGTGATTTAATCTTTGATAAGGTTTTTGGGGATGATCGTGGTCATGTGTGTGGTTTCAAGTACTTCAACCAATTCAAGAGTTTTAATGAGTTCAGCGAGGTTCTGCTTGGCAGAGTTCCTGGACGCGAAAGCGATGATGAGCGCATAATTTGCTACAATATAGGGCTTGGCCTTCATGATGCATTATTCGCTTCTACAGTCTATGACAAGATTGATAAATCTGGTCTCTCTACAATTGTAATCGATAAACCGAGCGGCAAATTCTGGGTTTAGAGCCAGTAGGCTTCGAAGCTGTGTTGGATGCGTTTCTCTGGTGGTGGTAGTGTCATGTAGTCGCCATAGGTTTTGGTGAGATATTCTTTATATCCCACCATTGTTTTATATAGTTTTCCCTCAAATTCAATGTCGATATCACTTTCTATACAACTTGCAGGGAAGCAACCTTTTATGCTTGGTCCAGACTCGGTAAGGTTACATACCATAGATGACTCTCTACACCCAGTGATGAGGCGTTCTATCTCATTGTTGAGACTTTTAACTGAGCGTGGCCAGTGCTTGTAGATAATATAAGCCAACTTGGAATACAATGGATTGCTTTGAGAGATTTTACAACGTCTTATTTTGTATAACAGGTGCTTGCGCTTAAAAACCTTTGCTCTCTTTTCTGCGTCATCACTGATGTAATCGACTGGAAAAATATCAATAAACACGCCAATCTCAAATCCTGGTGTCTCGGTTTCAACCATTAGGGTTGTGGTGTCTACCACTTTAGCAAAGGTGTAATAGTATTTGGGTTCAGTGTGAGGATTGATAACACGATACCTTCCCGATTGACTCGTAAATGTGGCAACAAAACGCTCGTAGCTTTGCCGTGGCATATATAGGTCGATGTCGTCATCCCAAGGTATGTAACCCTTGTGGCGGACAGCACCAATCAGCGTACCACTAGATAGAAAATATGTGATGCCCTCTGTTTGGCAGAACTCATGTATCGAATCGAGAATTGCCATCTGTATTGAGCGCAATTCGTGTATGTCTGTTATGCGTTTCATGTGTGTTGACGTTTAAATTTCTTTCTCATGAATTCCCAGCATTCGGCAAAGATTTTCACTTTGGCTAATTTCATCACAACCATGTAGAGTGCACCTCCAACAAACACCTTTGCTATGAGCAGAAGTACGTTGTTCTCAATCCATAAAGTAGCAAGATAGGTAATAGTAAACACTGTTACAGTAATTATGAGAAACGGCGCGATGTCAAGAATCGCCTCAAGCCATTTTAGACCTATTAAATGTTTAGCCACAGCTTGCCATGCAGCTAGCCATAATATCATAAAGACTGAATAGACAGTGACAACCACTAATATAGATTGCGAGAAAAAATAATAACATAGTAGTATAAGACCTATCTGCAAAACTATTTGTCCAACATTGCACCAAAGGTAAAGGTCACTACGCTTACATCCGATAGCAAGGTGCTGATAAACAGCATAAAATGGAATGAAAGCACCCGCAATACATAGCACTTGCAGCAGTGGTATGCACTCTAGCCATTTTGTGCCAAGCACAACTTCAACAAACTCTTTTGCTACAAGTGCCAGTCCAAGCATTACGGGAAAGGCGATGAATGCTGTGAATCGAACCATCTTGCGGAAAACTCGTTTTTGGCGTTCTTTGTCATCGGAAACACTCACGAGTACTGTTTGGACAACTTGTATTAACGTGCCACTCACAAATGTGCTGGCTTGAGTGTTCCATTTATTAGCTTGAGTGAAGTTTCCCACTTGGGCGATAGGGAAGAATCGTCCAAAGATAAATGTAAGAACTTGTCCGCTCAATGTGTTAATTATATTAGTGAAGAGTATGTTCACAGCAAAACCAAACATGCGTTTTACTGGTCCAAAGTCAATGTGCCATGATGGACGCCATTTAACAAAGTAATAACGTCCCAAATTGAGCATGGTGATGAAAATTACTTGTTGCCAAGCAAGGCTCCAATAGGCAAAGCCATTAAAAGCAAGTATTATGCCTGTGCAGCCTGAGCAAAGCAAAGCAACAAGATTAATAATTGCCACTTCTCGGTTCATCATGTTCTTGTTCATGTAGGCGGCATGGGCTATGCCAAGTGATGAAATCAGGAAAGCAAGAAACACAAATCTCGAAACATCGACAAGTACTGGCTGGTGGAAGAAAGTGGCAATCAGTGGCGCACACCACCATAGCAAAGCATAAAGAGCTATACTCACTATTACGTTGAACCAAAATACCGAGTTGTAGTCCTCGGGCTTAGGCTCTTTGAGGTTGATGAGTGCTTGAGTGAAACCGCTGCTCTGCAGGTTACCAGCAATGAGTGTGAATATGGTAAGCACTCCCACGATGCCATAATCGCCAGGGGTGAGCAGTCGAGCTAGAACCACACCAAAGAGTATGTTCAGCAGTTGGAGTGTGCCATTGTTCAACATACTCCAGAAAAGGCTCTGCTCAGTTCGTTCTTTTAATGGTCTTGGGTTGTGTTCCATAATCATTTACTTACAACATGGCAAAATTACACATTTTCTTGTAAAAGTCAATAAATTGTGGGCTTAAAAGGTTTATGCAATCGGTATACATGCCCTATAAAGATTTTTTAAATATTTTATTTTGCACAAAATGACATTATTTGCGTACTTTGCAAAAAAAATAGGGTAATAGTTAAAAAACATTTAAGGGTAATAATATGGATATTTTAAAATTCAAGCAGAAAAGTATTCTTCAACAATTGCGTTCATCCTATCAGCCCAAGCTTCCTGCTGCGTTGCAGGGACCGGTAAAGGTTGTTCAGGGTGCTGCTACTCAATCGGCAGGAAACCAAGAAGATATCAAAAAGTTGTTTCCTAACACTTACGGTCTTCCTGAGCTCACTTTTGTAAAAGATGAGAACGCAACCTCCATGCACAGCGATGAGCCTTGCAATGTTGGCGTTATACTGTCAGGAGGTCAAGCCCCTGGTGGTCACAACGTTATTTGTGGTATCTTCGATGGCATAAAGGCTCTTAACCAGGACAGTCGTCTTTATGGATTCCTTATGGGGCCTGAGGGGCTCATCGACCACGATTACAAAGAGTTGACTCGTGAAATTATTGATGAATACCGTAACTGTGGTGGATTTGATATGATTGGTTCTGGCCGCACCAAGCTCGAGAAACCCGAGCAGTTTGAAAAGGGCTTACAAATCATTAACGAGCTCAACATCAAGGCTATTGTGATTATAGGAGGCGATGATAGTAACACTAACGCTGCCGTTCTTGCTGAGTATTATAAGGCCAAGAACGTTCCTGTTCAGGTGATAGGTGTGCCTAAAACCATCGATGGTGATTTGAAGAACGAGAAAGTCGAGATCTCCTTTGGATTCGATACAGCTACTAAGCTTTATAGTGAGCTCATTGGTAATGTGGAGCGTGACTGCAACAGTGCTAAGAAATACTGGCATTTCATAAAGCTCATGGGTCGCTCGGCTTCGCACATTGCTCTCGAATGTGCATTGCAGACTCAACCCAATTATTGTGTGATTGGTGAGGAGGTTGCTGCTAAGGGCATGTATCTTGACGATGTGGTTAACGACATTGCACAAGTTGTCGCTGCTCGCGCCGCTAAGGGTAAGAATTTTGGTATAGTCCTCATCCCCGAGGGATTGGTGGAATTTATGCCAGCTATGAAGAAGCTCATTGACGAGCTCAACGATATTCTTGCCGAGCACCCCGACTTCTCAAAGCTTCATCTAGACGAGCAACGCGAGTTCGTGCTTTCTAAATTGAGCCCCGAGAATAAACAGCGTTTTGAGACTTTGCCTCCAACCGTAGCACGTCAGCTCACATTGGACCGTGACCCTCATGGCAACGTTCAATTGTCGCTTATTGAGACAGAGAAGCTCCTGAGTGAGATGGTTGCAAAGAAACTCCAGAAGATGAAAGATGAAGGTCGTTTTGTTGGTAAGTTCAAGACTCAGCACCATTTCTTCGGCTATGAAGGACGTTGTGCCGACCCATCTAACTTTGATGCTGATTACTGCTATGCTCTTGGCTATAATGCAACAATGCTTATTAATGCTGGAGCTACCGGCTACATGTCGGCAATCCGTCACCTTGCTAAGCCTGCTGCTGAATGGGAGGCTGGTGGCATTCCCATCACTATGATGATGAATATGGAACACCGCAACGGCAAGCAGAAGCCTGTTATCAAGAAGGCTCTTGTTGATCTTAAGGGTAAGCCTTTCAAGGTGTTTGCTAACAGCCGCAAGCTTTGGGCTAAGGAGACTTGCTACATCTATCCTGGACCAATACAGTACTTTGGTTCTCCAGAGATGTGCGATCAAACATCTTGCACTCTCTATTACGAGCAAGGTGGAGAATAAAGGTAGCTCGTCGAAAGACCGTTACCAGTGAGACGTGTGTCTCATTTTTTCAAACCTTTTTTACAGCTTGCAAAATCCCCAGCGCATTAGTGCCGGGGATTTTCTTTTATAAATAATTTTGTTCTTTCAAGTATTCAATGAATTTCTTAGAAAAAATTTCGTTTGACTCCTTTGGATACCTGACATCAGTGAATACTTGTGCCAAGGATTCTTTGTTGTTCTCTCTCACAAATCCTTTGTTTACGTCAAGTGATTCTTTGTGTTTATAAACATTCTTTACTTCATTTGCAGTCAATTCATGGTATTGTTCCTGATGAATGATACCATCGAGTGGCAACCTGTCGGTCTTGAACTGCTTTTTTTGCTTTGGATATCCTACAGTAAGCGTGATGATTGGAATCACGCGATAGGGGAGGTTGAGAACCTGGGCTATCTCATGTGCATTATAGGTGGTAGTACCTAAATAACAGCATCCCAATCCATTCATTTCGGCAATAGTATTGAACTGCTGAGCAAAGATTGTCACATCGAGAATGGCACTCATAAGCGACTGAAAATTATCATAGCCGGGTTCTGCATTTGAGGCTTTACACCAGGTAACAAAGCGGTTGAAGTCGGCACAAAAAGTTAGTACTATAGGAGCAACTGTAACCATAGGTTGATTAAAATGGCAGGAAGCTAAGTTCTCTTTTATTGTTTTATCGCGAGTTATTACAACACTGTAAAGCTGCATGCCTCCGGTGGTAGGAGCATGGCTTGCCGCTTCAATCATCTCATTAAGTAAATTGTCGCTGATTTCTCGTTCGGAATAATCACGAACTGTGGTACGATTAAAAAAATATTTTAAGTCCATTGTAATATTTGTTTTGTGCAAAGATATACATTTTCAATCTAACGCCCAAAATGGTGGTTATAGTTATCCCATCAAATATCTAAGTTTTGGGGTCTAAATTACGATTATTTTAGTAAATCTGTCCTGCTTTTTCATCGTTTTTTTGTAATTTTGCAGTCAGTTTAATAAATCATGGCTACCATACTCAACATAGAGACTTCAACAAATGTTTGCTCAGTGGCTTTAGGCTCTGATGGACAAATAGTTGCCCATAATGAGAACTATGAAGGTCTTTCACATGCCACACTATTGAGTCAGTTTATTAAAGATGCGTTGGACACTGCCGCTCGCAAAACCCTTCACATTGACGCTATTGCTGTTAGTATAGGACCAGGATCTTACACAGGTCTTCGCATTGGCTTGTCTCAAGCAAAAGGTTTGGCTTTTGGTCTGGAATTGCCACTCATTGGAATTAATACTTTGCAACTACTCACAGTATCTGCAATGTTTAGTGATTTTTTTGATGATGATGTCTTGTTTGTTCCAATGATTGATGCTCGTCGCATGGAGGTTTATACTGCTGTATACAACAGCGCATTGGAATCAATTATGGAACCTCAACCCATGATACTTGATGAAAAGTCTTTAAGTGACTTGCTTCATATTAATAAACTAGTGTTGATGGGTAATGGTGCAGAAAAAGCGTATAAAGTCATCAGTAATCCAAATGCTAAGTTCGTTCCTAACATCAAGCCAGTGGCAGTTGATATGCTAGCATTGAGTGAGAAAGCTTTCAGGGAACAACGGTTTATTGATGTCGCTTACTCCACTCCGTTATATCTTAAGGACTTTCAGACTACAATTCCCAAGAAAAAAGTTCTCTAATGCTTTACTACTCATAAAAATATTTATATATTTGCATTTACAATCATTTTTTTAACAATGCTTACTTATAACTCACAACTCAAAAAACTTGCTCTGCCCGAGTATGGTCGCAACATTCAACAGATGGTTGATTATTGTTGCACTATTGACGACCGTGAGGAAAGAAATAAATGTGCTCATTCAATAATCAACACTATGAGCAATCTTTTTCCAAATGTCAATGAAGAGGCAGATTACAAGCATAAACTTTGGGACCACCTCGCTATAATGAGCGACTTCAAGCTTGATGTTGATTATCCCTACGAAGTGATAAAGCCCGAGAATCTTGACACTAAGCCTGTACCGGTAAAGTACAAGCTTGAAGGAATCAAGATGAGGCACTATGGAAAGATTGTGGACCAGATGATTGAGCGTGCATGTGAATATCCTGACGGAGAAGAAAAAGATGCCTTGGTGATGCTCATTGCCAACCACATGAAAAAGCTTATTTATCAGATTAACAATGAGGATGTGGAAGATGCCAAGATTTTCAAGGATTTAGAATTCTTCTCTAAAGGGCGGATAAAACTTGATGCCAAAACACACTCCTTGCATGAGTTCAAGATTGCTCCTGCACAGCAGCAAGCATCTTCTAAGAAGAAAAAGAAGAAATAGTACACATGATAACCCGTGAAGAAATAGCACACGTGGGTAAGTTCAACAAGCCCCATGGCATTGCCGGCGAGATATCGGCAACGGTTCTTATCGACTCTAGCGATTTGCGGCAATGTAAGTGCATTGTTTGCAACGTAGATGGTATTATGGTGCCTTTCTTCATAAAAGATTTACGTGAAAAGTCTCGTGACTCGTTGCTGCTTACAATCGAAGGCATCAACAGCGATGGTGAGGCTGCAATGCTTGTCAATCATGACATCTTTGTTTTAAAGAGTGAGTATATACACTCAGCTACAAATGAAGAGCTTCCAATCGACTTTTTTACAAATTTCAAGGTCACTATTAATGGTTGCCACAACGGTAAAATTGTTGATATTGATGATTCGACTGCCAATGTCCTTTTTGTAATAGAATTAGATAATGGTCAGTCGATTCTGGTACCTGCAGTCGATGAGTTTATCACTGGTATCGATATTGATGCCCAGCACATCGAAATGGATGTGCCTAACGAACTTTTACTTCTTTAAATTTTGATTTATATTCATTACTTTAATTATACTTCGCATGAACCGCTTTTTATTGCAAATCAGATTTATAGCTTTAGCTCTTTTACTCTCAACAGCCTCAACTGTAGTTGCACAAATAGCTTCTTCGCCACAGTCGCTAGATGATGTGATCTACAATCCTGCTATCAAAGACGGCAAGGCACGTCACGCAATTGGAGAGTATCAGATGAAACAGGCTAAGATACTGTCCGAAGATAGAAATCTTAACGTAATGACACTGCGCAATACTGAGGTTATTGTTGTCACGATACCAGCCGACCTACTTTTTGAACCCAATGAGACCGAATTGAGCAGAGATGCCGAATTGGTATTGCTCAAATATTGTCCTTTCTTGAGAACACCCGGTTTTTATCACATGGCTATTGCAATGTATCACGACAACAGTGCTTCTGAGCAATATTCGAAGGAATTGACCAACTTGCGCGTGCAGAGCGTTTATGATTGGTTTGCCGAGAATGCCAATGTCAAGGATCTTTATAAATTTTCTTTTGGCAATTCCAATGCACTCCTGCCAAACAATTCTATGCAAAACAGAAGGTTGAACCGCCGATTAGAGATATATCTAGTGCCAGGACAACTAATGATAGACCAAGCAAAGAAAAACTTGCTAAAATAACAACATAATAAGATAAATATGGCAATTGAAATTAAAGATTTAACTAAGAGAAGCGTAAATTACTCGCAATGGTATAACGATCTTGTGATCAAAGCCGACTTGGCCGAACAATCGGCTGTGCGTGGTTGTATGGTGATTAAACCCTATGGCTATGCAATATGGGAGAAAATGCAACGAGAGCTTGACAATATGTTTAAAGCGACTGGCGTTCAGAACGCCTATTTCCCATTGCTCATTCCCAAGTCGTTTTTAAGCCGTGAAGCTGACCATGTGGAAGGCTTTGCCAAAGAGTGTGCTGTAGTAACACATTATCGCCTTAAAAATGATCCTGAAGGAAACGGTGTGGTTGTTGATCCCGAAGCACGCCTTGAAGAAGAGCTGATAATTCGCCCAACAAGCGAGACTATTATATGGAACACCTATAGAAACTGGATCAACTCCTATCGAGATCTACCTTTGCTCATCAATCAGTGGGCAAATGTTTTCCGCTGGGAGATGCGCACACGCATGTTCCTGCGCACTGCTGAGTTCTTGTGGCAAGAAGGCCACACAGCTCATGCTACAAAAGAAGAGGCACAGGACGAAGCAATAAAGATGCTTAATGTTTATGCCGACTTTGCCGAGAAGTATATGGCAGTTCCTGTAGTCAAGGGGGTTAAGAGTGCTAATGAACGATTTGCAGGTGCACTTGAGACCTATACCATTGAGGCTATGATGCAGGATGGAAAAGCATTGCAATCGGGAACTTCTCACTTCTTAGGCCAGAATTTTGCCAAAGCATTTGATGTCAAGTTTGTTAATAAAGAGAACCAGCTTGATTATGTTTGGGCGACTTCATGGGGTGTGTCGACTCGACTTATGGGAGCTCTTATCATGACTCACAGTGATGACAACGGCTTGGTGTTACCTCCAAAGTTGGCACCAATTCAGGTTGTGATTGTTCCCATTTACAAGAATCAAGAGCAGCTTGATGAAATCAACTCTAAGGTAAATCCTATTGTTGATAACTTGAGAGCTATGGGAATTTTGGTAAAATATGACAATGCCGACAATAAACGTCCTGGATTTAAATTTGCTGACTATGAGCTGAAGGGTGTGCCTGTAAGATTAGTCCTTGGCGCACGTGACATAGCCAACGGAACAATTGAAGTCATGCGTCGTGATACTCTTGAGAAGTCGAGTACTTCACTTGAGGGCATTGAACAGACTGTTAAGGAACTCCTTGATGAGATTCAGGCAAATATTTATAAAAAGGCTTATGATTTCCGTCAGAGCATGACTTACAAAGTCGACAACTACGAGGATTTCAAAGCTCAGATAGAGAAAGGTGGATTTGTGCTTGCACATTGGGACGGTACTCCCGAGACAGAAGACCGTATCAAGGAAGAGACAAAGGCAACAATTCGTTGTATCCCTCTCGATGCTGAGCCCGAAGAAGGAGTTGACATGCTCACAGGCAAGCCTTCAAAATGCCGTGTGGTATTTGCTCGTAACTATTAAATATGCTACAATATATAATTAGTGGCTCTAATAGTGCCGAAATCATTGTTACAGCAAAAGCTGCGCTTGAGAATGCTTGTCAATGGATAAGGCTTGACGTTAGTCTTTTGCCGGCATCAGAGCAAGATAAGACTGTTGATATTGTAGGCCAATCGTGTAAGAGGTTTGATGCTATTCTCACTATAGAGAATGATGTAGAAGCTGTAAAGCGATTGAAATTAGCAGGCCTTCATCTTGTCGACAAATCGATTTCGGCAGTGGATGCCCGCAATGAAATGGGGGAGGAACCAATTATTGGAGTTACAATAAATAGTTCTAGTGAGGTTCCCTTTGTTCCACGTGCTGCAGTTGATTACATTGAGATTGACAAAAGTGTTGATGATATCAAGGTTCAGAGCGAGATTGTTGAGCAGATGAAGTCGTCTGGCCGCGATGAGCCAGTTATAGCCCATTATGGTTGCATTCCTTCACTGTCGTTGCTACGAGCAAGTGGAGTGAACGGTGTGTCGCTTGACAACGGCACAACTTCGGCTGCCGAACTAAAAGATTTGATACACAAACTTGAGCTACTTGCAGAAGAACGACTTAGCACTTTGTAGAATACAGGCATCAAAAAATAATGACGGATTTATATGAATCCGTCATTATTTATTTTGCAACCAAGCTGTCTGTTAACCGCAGCGGGATGTGCCACAGTTAGTGCAAATCAAGCATCCTTCTTGATAAACAAGACTCTCTTGACCACAGTTTGGACAAGTTTGGCCACTTAGTTTAGTGCCATCGGGCAAGTATTTCTTTAATGCACGCTCTACTCCCATCTTCCAAGTGTTGATGCTCTTGTTGTCCAGTTCAAGACTAGCGACAAGCTTAAGCACTTGCTCGATTGGCATTCCGTAACGCAGCACTCCCGAAATGAGCTTAGCATAGTTCCAGAACTCTGGGTTAAACTTCTCGCTCAATCCTTCGATAGTGGTCTTGAAACCACGCTTGTTAATGAACTGGAAGTCGTAGCGCTTTTCGCCATTCTCATTCACGGCCTTTATAATCTTACCTTTAGTTACCGACTTGGGACAGAATATTCCCTCGTCATCATCGGCAATACCTGTGAAGATTTCGTAAGGGCGTTTGTCGATAAGACCAATGAATGCAATCCATTTTTCTTTATTGTTCTGGAAACGGACCACATCTGCCTCAAGTTCTACAGGACGCTTAAGGATGTGTTCCTCCTCGGCAATGTAGAGTCCTTTCTTCTCGTCTTTCTTTTTCTTTTTGTTCTTACCGTCACCCGAGAGTGAAATCAAAACGCCACTGCGAGAGCCGTCACGATAAACAGTACAGCCTTTGCATCCTGAACGCCATGCCTCTACATAGAGCTTACCAACCATCTCCTCGCTGATGTCGTTAGGTAAATTTATGGTTACACTGATGCTATGATCCACCCACTTTTGGACAGCACCCTGCATGCGCACTTTGTTTAACCAGTCTACATCGTTGCTGGTTGCCTTGTAATAAGGTGAACGGGCTACTAAATCCTCTATTTGTTCTTGAGTGTAATCGTGGCGAACCTCTATACCGTTTGCTTCCATCCAAGTGATAAACTTGTGATGATATACAATGTATTCTTCGAATGAGTCGCCCGACTCATCAACGTAGTCAACTCTCACATCCTTGTCGCTCGGGTTAACCTTACGACGACGTTTGTAAACAGGTAGGAACACTGGCTCTATACCCGATGTCGTTTGGGTTAAGATGCTTGTGGTGCCTGTCGGAGCTATTGTCAAGCATGCAATGTTGCGGCGTCCATACTTCACCATCAAGTCATAAAGCTCGGGATCTGCCTCTTTGATACGCTGGATGAACGGATTGTTTTCTTCTCGTTTTGCATCATATATTTCGAAAGCGCCACGCTCACGGGCCATGTTTACCGAAGAACGGTAAGCGGCAAGGGCAAGAGCTTTGTGAACCGATACCGAGAACTCGGTTGCTTCGTTGGTTCCATAAGTCAATCCCATTGCAGCAACCATGTCACCCTCGGCTGTTGTTCCAACGCCAGTTCTACGTCCTTTAAGAGTCTTGTTGCGGATCTTCTTCCAAAGGTTTAATTCTGTGGTTTTAACTTCTTCGGTCTCAGGGTCTTGCTTAATTTTTGCGAGAATGGCTTCGATTTTTTCCATCTCAAGGTCAATGATATCATCCATCATGCGCTGTGCGTAACCGATATGTTCTGCAAATTTCTCAAAATCGAAATAAGCGTCCTTTGTAAACGGATTTACTACATAGCTATAGAGGTTGACAGCTATTAGACGGCAACTGTCATAAGGGCATAATGGAATCTCACCACATGGATTGGTAGAGATAGTGCGGAAGCCCAAGTCAGCATAACAGTCAGGAACAGCTTCGCGAGTGATAGTGTCCCAGAAAAGAACTCCTGGCTCGGCACTCTTCCATGCGTTGTGAACTATTTTGTTCCATAGTTTTGTCGCGTCTATCTTTTTGGTGAATGTAGGATTGTCGGCATCGATAGGGTACTGTTGGATGTATTCAGTTCCATCAACTGCTGCCTGCATGAATGCATCGTCAATACGAACCGAAACATTGGCGCCAGTTACCTTGCCTTCTGTCATCTTTGCGTCAATAAACGACTCGCTGTCAGGATGTTTGATACTAACGGTAAGCATGAGCGCTCCACGTCGGCCATCCTGAGCTACTTCGCGAGTTGAGTTGCTGTATCGCTCCATGAATGGAACCAGTCCAGTAGAAGTAAGAGCTGAATTTTTCACTGGTGAACCCATAGGACGGATGTGTGACAAATCATGTCCAACACCACCACGGCGTTTCATGAGTTGTACTTGCTCCTCATCGATTTTGATAATACCTCCATAGGAATCTGGTTGTCCGTCAAGGCCTATCACAAAGCAGTTGCTCAATGAACCAATCTGGAAATTGTTGCCAATACCAGCCATTGGGCTACCTTGAGGCACAATGTAACGGAAATTCTTGAGCAAGTTAAATATTTGCTCCTCCTTCATTGGATTTGGGTATTTCTTCTCGATGCGTGCTATCTCGCTCGCGATGCGATGATGCATGTCATCGGGGGTCTGCTCATAGAGGTGCCCGAAAGAGTCTTTAAGGGCATATTTTGTCGCCCAGACTCTTGCTGCTAGCTCATCGCCTTTAAAGTACTTTAATGAGGCGTGATAAGCCTCATCATAGGTATAAGTTTTCTTTTCCACTGTAATATTAGTTTTGTGTTATTATTTGCAATTTATTTTGGCAGTTAGCGTGCAAAATTAAGCACAATAAAATTAGTAAAAAACAATTGTTAATAACTTTATGGTCAAAAGTTATCAACAACCCCACTCTCAAGAGGGGAGTGTTTTTACCACTTCTCAGTGAAGCTAGTTCGACCTTGATAGTCTACAGTCTTCACCTTCTCAAGCCATTGAATAATCAAGTCTGATGTAGTGATTGTGCCACGCACACCCTCGTCTTCACGTGGAGATGCTGCAATTGATGCCACATAATTGTTGGTCATTACGCGGTATTTCTTTTTCATGTCAAGTTTCTTGCCATTTGTGTCAAATAGATTTAAAGACTTAATTTCCGATTTTGACTTATCCTTATAAGTAACAGCAGCAGTACATCCACTTGTTATTGGAAATCTATTTCTATCGGCTTTGTAGCATGCGATAAGCATGTCTTTAAGTTCCTCCCCTGTTATGTTCATTACCACTGCGTTGTTCATAAATGGGTCGAGATTATATATGTCTTTTACCTTGATGGGGCCAGCTGGAAAGAAATCATAACGCACACCACCATAGTTCTCGATGGCTATGTCACAGTCGCACTCCGACACCCATGCATCGCACATCATGACACCGAAAGCATCATAACTTGTTATATCGCTTTTAACATTACCTACAACTCGCTCCATTTCTGGGCTGCTTTCAAAATAATTGAGTAATGCTGTGGCAGCTTCGCTGCGTGTGATAAATTTGTCAAGATAAATGTTCTCAGCTTTTTTGCTTGTTACATTACCGTTTTCAACTTCAAGTGTTGTAAGAGTGACGCGTGGCAATTGATATCCATTTTGTGTTATCAACACACCATTATGTATTTCTCCGCCTTCAAGCTGTGTGTGTGAGTGGCTACTTACTATTAAGTCGTAATATGGGAATTGACTTGCTAGTTCCACATCGTTCTCAAATCCAATATGAGTGAGTAGTACATTAACGTCACATTGGTCGGTAAGCCATTTATATTTAGGGATTACGTCGGAGGGTTGTTGAAAAGAAAGTCCTTTTACATTGTCGGGATGTGTATCAGGAATTCCCAAAGTTCCAATTTGTGTGATACCTAAAATGCCAACTTTAATGCCTTTGACATCAAACACTTGGTATGGTACCACCTTAATTCCTGTCTCAGGTGGACATTCAATGTTGGCAGCAAGATATTGAAAATTGGACAATGCTGTCATTTTGGCAAGCCCTTCAACTTTAGAATCATATTCGTGATTGCCAAGTGCCGATGCGTCGAATCCAATAAGGTTCATAAGCTGTATCATAGGGTATGATACAGGCTCATAGCGATCGTTATAAGGATTGCCAGTTCGGTTGTCGCCGGCCGAAAGGACCAGAACAGTAGGATCTATAGCTCGAATACTATCTACAATTGCTGCAAGTTGTGGCATTTTTTCAAGTGCCGAGTGCATGTCATTAGTTGACAATATTCTCACTGTTTCTGCTGTGACAATTCCCGGAAAAGATAATACTATTAAAGTGATAATTGACACAAAAAACTTTTTCATAATTTTATGAGTTGATTATTTTTACTATTTGTTTGTCGGTTAAAGGTGCTTCATTGTCAAGGGTGTGCCCCCAACGATCCATAGCTATTAAATTGTTTATGGTCTTTATTCCCAGTTTGTTGCGTACGGCATAACGTAACACTAAATCTCCCACTTTGGCTCCCTGGAAAATTCTAATTGGGTAATTGTTGACAATTACAGTCATAGAATAAAATATAATAATGAAAATTTTTTATATATTACTTTTCGCAAAATTACAAAAAATCATCAATTATCAACAATAATTATTGAAATAATTATTTGAAAATGAATTTTACGGATAAAATAGCTGACTAAAGTTCAATCTTGATAGACAATCATTGAAATAGTTATGAATAGCAATCTACTAATTATTATTGAATGTTGATAACTTTATGCATGACAAATAAGATATAATTAAGAAAAATGCTTATATTTGCATGATAAACTGTAAAGATATTATGATACAATCAATGACTGGTTTCGGTAAGGCTACTCTTGTGGTATGCAACAAGAAGATTACTGCCGAGATAAAATCGCTGAATAGCAAACAGATGGACTTGTCGGTCAAGGTCCCTCTCATCTATCGTGAATTAGAATTAGAGTTGCGTAACACCATTACTCGCGAATTGGGACGAGGAAAAGTTGATGTCTATATTTCCTCTGAGTCAATTGATCTAGGCACAGCATCACAACTTAATATTGATTTGCTTCGCGGCTATAAATCACAAGTCGAGAATGTTGGACATGAACTTAATTTGCCCGAACCGCAAGATTGGTATTCTACTTTACTAAGGATGCCCGATGTTTTCAAGCAAGATCTTTCTGAGGAAGTAGCTCAGGAAGAACTCGACGGAGTTAGAGAAGTTGTGCGCAAGGCACTACAATCTACAGTTGACTTTAGAAGCCAAGAAGGAGAAAAACTTTATGTTTTTTTCAAGGAGAGAATAAGTGCAATTCAGCAGCTTCTTGACAGCATTGAGCAGTATGAGTGTACACGCACCGAAAAAATCAAATCTCGTCTCATTGAGCAGCTTTCACAGCTTGAACAGGTCGACTACGACAAGAATAGGCTTGAGCAAGAGCTGATTTTCTATATCGAAAAGCTTGATATAACCGAAGAGAAAATACGACTTCAGAATCATCTCAACTATTTCCTTGAAACACTCGACAATGCTGAGCGACAAGGCAAGAAATTAGGATTCATTACTCAAGAGATGGGGCGTGAGATTAACACTACCGGCTCCAAGTCCAATCATGCCGAGATGCAGAAGATTGTTGTAGAGATGAAAGACAACCTGGAGCAGATTAAAGAGCAAGTTCTAAATGTACTATAATACTATGGGAAAAGGAAAACTAATTGTAATATCGGCACCGTCAGGGACAGGCAAGTCAACTATAATTGGCGAGTTGATGAAAGATGAGTCGCTCAAGTTGGAATTCTCTATCTCGGCGACAACACGACCACCACGTGGCAGCGAGCAACATGGAGTCGAATACTATTTTTTGTCGCTTGATGACTTTAGGCAGCGCATTAATAATGACGAGTTTGCCGAATACCACGAGGTCTATGAGGGACGCTACTATGGCACCCTCAAGAGTGAGATTAAGCGTATAACTAACAAAGGCAATAACGTAGTTCTCGACCTTGACGTTCTGGGAGGTGTAGACGTGAAGAAGATGTACGGCAAAAAGGCTCTTGCTTTGTTCATTCAGCCACCATCAGTTGAGATACTTCGCCAACGTTTGCTTTCACGTGGAACCGATAGCATTGAAGACATCAACAACCGTGTTGACAGGGCAAAATATGAGTTGTCGTTTGCCGATCAGTATGACTGCTGTGTGGTGAACGATGTTCTTGAAGATGCTATAGCCCAAGCTCGTGAGATAATTACTAATTTCATCAAGAGTAAATGAGAAGGATAGGAATCTTTGGCGGTTCGTTCAATCCCATCCATGTTGGGCATGCACTCATTGCTAGTTATATCGTCGAGAATAGCGAGCTTGATTCGCTCTGGCTTGTGGTTTCTCCCCAAAATCCTCTTAAAGAGAGTTGCTCTTTGGCAAGCGACTATCACCGTTTGCGAATGACAGAACTTGTGTCGCGCCGTATAGATAATGTAATTACTTCGGCTTTTGAATTTGATTTACCCAAGCCTTCTTACACTATCGACACTCTCAATGCTTTGCGAGAAAAGTTTCCTGAAGACGAATTCTATCTTGTGATTGGGGCTGACAACTGGTGTGTGTTTGACCAGTGGAAGTCAGGCGATGAGATTGTTTCCAAGTACCATATTATAATTTATCCTCGTCGTGGATATGACATCATTATTCCCGAGGAGTATAGCAATAGGGTTACGGTTGTAGATGCTCCACTTATAGAGGTGTCTTCAACGCAGGTTAGAGAAAGGCTCTCACAGATGAAAAGTGTGAGTTTCTATGTGCCTGAGCCGGTGGAAAGATATATTATTGAAAACAAAATATATATATAGTGTTTTTCTATGCAAACTGATAAACTATCACCAACAAGTTTAGCGTTCATTGCTCTTACCAATGAATATTGTCAACTGGTTGAAAACTGTGGTGACTGTAGTCGCGAAGGGCTAGTAGAGTCCTTGGTGAAACTCCTTCCTCGCATTTATATAACAGCAATCGACTTAGAACCTAGTCTTGATTATTTTGACTCTTTCATCGCTCAGGCTCTTGATGAATCCACCTATGATATCGTGCGTGCTGGTATAAGCTCTATTATGGGCGAGGACGATGTCTATCTTGAGGTTTTTCTTGACGATATGAAATACTCTGATACCCCCATTGCAACTTCAATTTCTGAGAACATTGCCGACCTTTACCAAGAGTTCTATAACCTTGTAGCCGCTCTTCGAGAACTTAATACCGATGAGCAACGAAATATCTTGTCAATGTGCAAAGACAATTTTAAAGAATACTGGGGACAAACGCTTTGCAATGTCTTGAGGGCATTACACTCATTAAGTGTAACCAATAATGAATATTAAGATAACTGTTAACATAAAATATGATGAAAAGCAAATACATTGATTCGTTATTGAAATTCATGGACGATAGTCCATGTAACTTCCTTGCCGTTGATTCAATGAAAAGAATTCTTGTTGAAAACGGCTTCAAAGAGAAATCGCTCAAAGAAAAGATTACAGCTAAGGCAGGCGAGAAGTTCTTTTTTACAAAAAACGATTCGGCAATATTCGCTGTGAAAGTAGGCAAAAAGCCTATTGTTGAGACAGGCTATAAAATTGTGGCTGCTCACAGCGATTCGCCTTGCTTCCGCATCAAGCCTAAAGCCGAGATGCGTTGTGATGGTGGTATTGTGAAACTTAATACCGAAGTTTATGGAGGTCCAATTTTATATACATGGTTTGACCGTCCATTATCAATTGCCGGGCGTGTGATTCTCAAGGGCGAAAGTTCGTTAGAGGTCGTCTCACGCAATATTAAAATTAGGCGTCCCCTAATGCAAATCTCTCATCTCGCAATTCACTTTAATCGCGCTGTAAATGAAGGTAATCCATTGTCAAAGCAGAAGGATATGCTTCCCATCATTGCTAAGGTGAACGAGAACTTTGAAACAGGAAACATGTTGCTTAATCTTGTTGCTCAGGAGCTGGGAGTTACTATTGACGAGATTATTGACTTTGACTTGTTACTCTATGATACCACTCCGGCTTGCACATTTGGCCTCAACAATGAGTTCTTATCTTCGGGTAGACTTGATGACTTGAGCATGGCACATGCCGCCATTACTGCTATTGTAGAGGGAGCCGATGACGAGAATACATGTATTGCAGCGATATTCGATAACGAGGAGACCGGCAGTGGCACAAAGCAAGGCGCTGGTTCTCCTGTGCTCGCCAATGTGCTCCAGCGCATGGCCGAGAGTCAAGGTTGCAACTTTGATGAATACTGCATTGCGTTGCAAAAGACCTTCCTCATCAGTGCTGATAATGCTCATGCCCATCATCCAAATTACAACGAGAAGTATGATCCGACCAATCATCCAACAATGGGAAGTGGACCATGCATCAAGATTAATGCTAACTGCAAGTATATGAGCGATGCTCACTCGGCTGCAATCTTTAAGAACTTGTGTGATGAAGCTGGCTCACCTTGCCAGTACTTTATCAACCACAGTGATGTAGCAGGCGGCTCAACACTTGGTAATATCCTTACAGGTCAAATCGACATTGAAGGCGTTGATGTGGGAAATCCGTTGCTTGCAATGCATTCTGTGCGTGAGACAGCATCTTGTGAAGACCATGTCAACATGATAAAAGTTTTCAAGACTTTTTTCAGTTAAAGAAAAAATAGCTAACTTTGTGAATAAATAACTATAATTTTTTATTACTATGAATGACGAGAAATTGATACAAGAGTTGACGGTTAAAGCCCAAAAATGGCTTGGCGAGGGCTACGATGAGGAAACTAAGGCTCAAATCAAGGCCATGATTGAGGCTGAGGACAAAACCGAGCTTATAGAGTCTTTTTATAAAGACTTGGAGTTTGGAACTGGTGGCCTTCGTGGTATCATGGGACCTGGCAGCAACCGTATGAACATCTACACTGTGGGTGCGGCCACTCAAGGACTCGCTAACTATATCAACGAGGCCTTTAAAGACCTTCCAGAACGCAAAGTGATTGTTGGTCATGACGTTCGCAACAACAGCCGCCTCTTTGCAGAAACTGTTGCTAACATTTTCAGTGCTAATGGCATTAAGGTCTTCCTTTTTGAAGGACCACGTCCCACTCCCGAGGTATCTTATGGCATTCGTCTGCTAGGCTGCCAGAGTGGTGTGAACATCACTGCTTCTCATAACCCGAAGGAGTATAACGGCTATAAGGCCTACTGGGATGACGGTGCTCAAGTGGTGTCGCCTCACGATGTAAACATTATTAATTATGTGAACAACATCAAAGATGTGAGCGAAATCAAGTTTGAGGGGAATCCCGACTTGATTGAGATTATAGGCAAAGATATTGATGAGAAATACCTTGAGGACATTCACACACTCTCGCTTAGTCCAGATGTAGACGCTAAGCACAGTGACCTGAAGATTGTATATACTCCCATTCATGGTGTGGGTCGTTACATTATTCCACAATCAATTGAGCGTTGGGGATTCAAAAATATCATCCATGTTCCTGAGCAGGATGTAATGAGCGGAGATTTTCCAACTGTTGAGTCACCAAATCCCGAGAATGCCCCCACAATGCAAATGGCTATTGACAAAGCAACCGAAACTGAAGCTGATATTGCACTTGCTAGTGATCCTGATGCTGACCGCATTAGTGTTGTCTTCAAGAACAACAAGGGTAAATATGAACTCGTGAATGGTAACCAGATTCAGATTATATTCCATTACTACTTGCTTACTCGCAATCGTGAACTAGGCAATCTCAAGGGTGATGAATACATCGTTAAAACTATCGTTACTAGTGAGACTATCAAGCGCATGGCCGACAAACTTGGTGTTAAGATGTTTGACTGCTACACCGGTTTCAAGTGGATTGCTACAGTGATGCGCGAGATGGAAGGCAAGGGACGCTATCTAGGTGGTGGCGAGGAGAGCTATGGCTTCCTGCCCGAGACTTTCGCCCGCGACAAAGATGCTGTATCTTCAATCCCTCTCATGTGTGAGATTGCTGCATGGGCCAAAGAGAAGGGAATGACCATGAACGAGATGCTTATCGATCTATATCTCAATTATGGCTACTCTAAGGAGCGTGGCATATCGGTAGTTCGCAAGGGAAAGAGGGGCGCTGAGGAGATAGTTGCCATGATGAAGAACTTCCGTGAGAATCCACAGAAGGAAATCGCTGGTTCTCCTGTAGTTCTGATTAAGGACTTCTTGAAACTCGAAGAACTTGATGTAAAGACCGGCAAGGTTACCAAACTTGAGATGCCTACCACAAGCAATGTACTCCAGTATTACACCGAGGATGGCACCAAGGTTTCGATTCGTCCTTCAGGAACAGAGCCCAAGATCAAGTTCTATATCGAAGTTCATGACAAGCTTGAGAGTGCAGCCGAGTATGATGCCAAGAACGAGTGGGCCGAGGCTAAGATTGACACCATCTGCCACGATTTGGGCATATAATTAAGAATTAAAATAACATGATTAGGGAGGTGTTTTTTGCTTCCCTAATCATAGAAAATTAATAATCAAAACAATAATCTTCGTAATTTAATTATGGCAAGCAAAAGACAAATGAAAAAAGCCATCAGCAATGCATGTATAGAGATGGCTAATGAGTGCTTATTTGCTCAAGGAGCTTTTGAGAACACTAATCCTGAGGACTGGGATAAGGTTATCGATGATATCGCAGAGCTTCAAGACCAGGCGCTGAAGCGTGTCTCGGTTGATTTTGACAAAGTTCCAAAAGATTTCGCCAATGGCAAGGAGTACCGCAAGGCTCGTCGTACCTATTTCAAGGCCGTTGAGTCAGCTATGGGAAAATTCATGCAAGAAGGCGGAGAGAAGATTGTAGGTGAGATGAATGCCCTCATCAAGCAATAATTTGACTTTTATTCCTTATTATTGACGTGATAAGTAGATTGTTAGGTCGCATCATGAAGAATCATGGGTGGAAGTTTGTTGTGAACATTCCGCCCGTAAATAAGTGTGTGATTTGTGTTGCACCTCACACCAGCAATTGGGATTTCATCATGGGCGAGCTGGCAAGCCGTTCAGTGGGAATGAAAGCTAAGTTTTTGATGAAAGATACTTGGTTTTTCTTCCCACTGAAATATTTACTCAAGGCACTTGGCGGTATACCTGTGTCGAGAAGACATCGCACTAATGTTACTGGTGGTGTTGTCGACAGCTTTAAAAAATTAGACAAACTTGTAGTGGCGGTAACCCCTGAGGGTACTCGAAGCCTTAATCCACACTGGCACAAGGGGTTCTTGTATATTGCTCATGAAGCTAAAGTTCCTATAGTGCTAGGATATTTCAATTACCCCAAAAAGATTGTTTGCCTTGACAAGATTTTTGAACCCTCGGGTGATGTTGATGCCGATATGCTATTGATTAAAAAGTATTATGATAATAGTGACATATGTGGCAAGTATCACGAGAACTTTACTACCGGATTAGAAAAACAATAATATTATGATATCAAGAAACCTGCGAGTAGCATTAATTGAAGACAACGTGGCTTGGGGAGACAAGTATGCCAACCTCGAGCAGTTGGGGCGTAACATAAAGAATGTTAGTGATGAGACCGATTTGATTGTACTTCCAGAGTTGTTTACAACAGGATTTATGGTTGACGGCAATGCCTCGGAGCTTGCTGAGCGAAATACCGAAGATACAATAAAATACCTTAAAGATCTCTCTAGCTACTACAATGTTGCAATTGCAGGAAGTTTCTTGGCAAGTACTGCAAGTCAGCTTTATAATCGTGCATTCTTCATCGAACCTAACGATGAAGAGGTTTTCTATGACAAGCGTCACCTGTTCACAATGTCGGGAGAGCAGAATGTTTATAACCGCGGGCTTACTGATGCCCCTATTTTCCGTTTCCGCGGCATGAACTTTAAACTCATTGTGTGCTACGATCTCAGGTTTCCAGTTTTCTGCCGTAATGTTAACAACAACTACGATGTACTGCTTGTAGTGGCAAATTGGCCAAAAGTACGCTTGAACGCATGGAAAACACTTTTACAGGCGCGTGCCATTGAGAATGAGTGCTATGTGTGCGGTGTGAACCGCTGTGGCACCGATCCCAAGGGGCTAGAGTATGCTACTGGCGGCTCATGGATAATTGATTTTAAAGGAAAGATAATTGGGGAGAGAAGCACCTCTCCAATAATCGAAGCCGATCTCTCACCAGCCGACCTCGCCAGATTCCGCGAGAAATTCCCCGCCTGGCGCGACGCCGACGAGTTTTCTCTTAATCTAAACCATAAATAGAATGAGATTTAAACGATTGTAATTGTCATTTCGCAACGTGAGCAGTTGCAGTCCAGTTTTAGTAAAGTATTACCGTTTCTCAGGAATAGGGGAGAAGGTAGCTTGATGTGTGCTTTTTTGTCACGCAAGCATGCGCCGAGTTCGCGGCGAAGACAATAACGCGTGTGCATCACAGGGTGAGATTCATTGATCATGCCGTCTACTTCAATAGCAGGCTCAATTGTGGTTGCGCCATGATCGCGGTAAAACTGCTCGGCAATATGATTGGCTACATTATCGGCACTCTTAAGGTTAGGGTAGGGGAACGCTGCCTCTTTGTTTTCAGGCTTACGTATGTCGCGATGATAGGATGCGCGATGTGCAAGTTCTAGTAGTTCGATGGTCTCTCGCCTGAGTTGTGCCATTACCGACATTGGAATGAAATAATCGCCCACGATGTTACAAGATCGTAGATTGAAAATTGTATCACCAAGTTTTGACAGCACTTGAATTTGTCTCTCTCGCTGAGGTTTCAATGCCAGTTGTGGCACTTGGTCAAGCTTTAGTGAATGAACAACCGAGCAACCTCGTTCATCGCATGCTTTCAGGCACAGTTGCTTGCCAACTGACCACATGGTTAAATCAATGTCAATTGTTCTCTTTGCGCTTGGTTTGGAAAGAATGTCGTTAAACGCTTTGTCGTAGGTGCGATAGACATTGTCGCCGAGTTGCATCTTGCAAGACTCTCTTAGCAAAATTCGGTTGCCAATTACTTTGTTCACTCTAATGCCATCGAAATTGCCGTCTCTGTCAATGTAGCTCAATCCATCACCATTAGCAAGTGTGGTAGAGCTGTCAAGCATGATAGAGTTGCCATTTACCGACTTCACTTTGCCCAAATATTCGCCTTGAGACTTGGGGGTGTTCAGTGATGCCATATTAGTGCCATTATTTGGATGTTTGTCATCAACAAAATAGCGAGTGAATGAGCGGTTGAAGCTTTTCTCAAGCGTAGGCGTGAAAGTGAGGGTGGAAGTGCCATAGGAACTACGTGCCAAATCATTGCGTGAGGCAATTATCTGGTCAAGAGCTTGACGATAGTAAGCCACAACGTTTTTGACATACACCACATCTTTTAGGCGTCCTTCAATTTTGAATGACGAAATACCAGCGTTGATCATCTGCTCTAGGCGGTCGCTCGCATTGAAATCGCGGAGCGAAAGCAGATGCTTCGACTTCATGAGTTTGTTGCCATTCTTATCCTCAAGGTCATAGCTAAGGCGGCAGAACTGTGCACACTCGCCACGATTTGCACTACGGCCCTTCAGCGCATGGCTAATCTGGCAACGGCCACTGTAGCTCACGCACAACGCTCCATGGCAGAATCCTTCAAGAGGAACTCGGACCTTGCTGGCAATGTCGCTAATCTCACTGAGCGACAGCTCACGTGCAAGCACGAGTTGTGAGAATCCCATTTGCTCTAAAAACATAGCTTTCTCGGTGGTGCGCAAATCACATTGAGTGCTGGCATGAAGGGCTATGGGTGGCAAGTCGAGCCGCAACAGCGCCATGTCTTGCACAATAATCGCATCAACCCCTGAGCGATACAGTCTTTGAACCATTCGTTCTACATCTTTGAGCTCGTGGTCATAGACAATGGTGTTGACAGTACAGTAGATTCGAGCTTCATACTGATGAGCAAAGTCGACAAGACGTTTAATGTTGTCGATGTCATTTCCCGCTTGTGAACGCGCTCCAAAAGCAGTAGCGCCAATGTAGACTGCATCGGCTCCATGCTTAATTGCCTCAATGCCAATGGTAGCATCCTTGGCAGGGGCTAGTAATTCTATTTTTCGACATTTGCTCATTACCAAAAAAAGAGACCCAAAACATTCTTTGAGTCTCTCGAAAAGTAGCGGGACTGAGAATTGAACTCAGGACCTCCGGGTTATGAATCCGACGCTCTAACCATCTGAGCTATCCCGCCATTTGACTTTTGCGACTGCAAAGGTACTACTTTTTTTTATTCTGTGCAAGAACTATGTGATTTTTTTCTCAAAAAGTTCATGAAAACTCTTTTTCAGGCATTTTGTTTTTATCGCATGCGATAACTATATGCATCAATGATGAGTCAAGGTAACGTTGTGCCGTTTCGATTAAATCATTGCTTGTTGCATCTAGAATTGCTTGAATGTGCTCATTAAAATAGCTTGGATAAGTACCATAAAGGAAAATATTTCCTATGTAGCCTGCAATGTTGAAAGGTGTGTCAAGAGTTTTCACCAAATCACTCAGCATGTGTCTTTTTACTATATCTAGTTCCTCCTTGGGAATGGGTTCGGTGCACAGTCTTTTCATTTCTTTCTTTGTCTCATTAATGACATCCCAGCAATATTGAGTGTCGCACTCAGTGGAGATGGAAATATGTCCGTCAAATGAGCGACCACTTAGGCTGGCACCAATACCATAGGTGTAACCTTTGTCCTCGCGAATGTTTGACATAAGGCGACTGCCGAAGTAACCTCCTAATACTGTGGTAAGAATGCGAATCTTGAAATAGTCGGGGTGTCGACGTGGCACTGTTTTGAGCGCCATAGCAATAGCAGCCTGAACTGCTCCTTCCTTGTGGACTACTTTGAGCATTTCGTTTGAAGGTGTAACTTGTGGCTCAACTTGAGGCGAAGGCGCACCATTGGGCTTCCATTTTGAAAGTATATCTTCAATTGTGGCAATTTCTTTGTCGGTAATATGCCCTGCAATAACGAGGTTGCAATTTTGTGCCTTATAGTATTTAAAGTAAAAGTTTTGTATTTGTTCTTGTGTAAGTGAATATATGACTTCGGGGGTGGGATCACTTGCAAGTGGATGTTTATTGCCAAAGTACTGACGCATCATTTCCTTGTTGGCAATATATTTCACTTTTTCGCGTGCTGTGGCGATGTTTACTGCCAGTTGTCGCTTGTTAAGTTCAAATTCATTGTCGGGGAATATTGGAGACATCAAGCTGTCAATGAATATGGGCAAAGTGTGGCTAAAATTCTCATTCAGAGAAGATAGGGCAAACTCGGTGCAGTTGTCATAGACTTGTGATGCCCGCCATGCTCCATAGTAGTCGATTGCTTCGGCAATTTGTGCATAACTCATGTTCTTGTTGCCGTTGAACACCGCCATAGAGCATGTTGTTGCTTGCATGGGAAGAGTTTCCTGAAATGTGCCGCCTGTCAAGTAAATAGAGAGTTTACTAATCTCATCCTCTCCATTTCCTGCAATCCATAATTTCATTCCGTTTGAGAGAATGATGGGGTCGGGAACGTTAAGCTTTATATTGCTAAAGTCTCTTACTGGAGGTGGTATGCTACGATCTATTGCCATTGTTTTTTCATGATTTTGAAGATAGGAAGAGTTCGGCTTTTCTTAGGTCTTCGGGTGTATCAATTCCTATTGAGGATTGTTGGCTAATGCCAACTTTGATTTTCAAACCATTCTCAAGCCAACGAAGTTGTTCGAGCGACTCGGCAATCTCAAGTTTTGATTGTGAGAGACGAGTAATCTTATTTAGCGCTTCAGCTCGATAAGCATACATCCCTAAATGTGTGTAGTATTGATGACTGCTTGGCCATAAGCCTTTGTCAATGCCACGCAGACAGGGAATTACAGAACGCGAGAAATAGAGAGCGTTCATGTTATTGTCGATAACCACTTTAACTTTGTTGGGATTCTCGAGGAGGTTATAATTTTCATCTTTGTGAAATGGCTTGATGAGAGTGGCAATTTGAGTGTTCTTGTCATCAAAGCACTGTTTAATTGCCTCTATTTGTTCAGGCTGGATGAAAGGCTCGTCACCTTGGACATTGATGATAATGTCTTCATTGCCATTGTTTATATTATAGGCCTCCCAGCATCGGTCGGTGCCACTACGATGCTCGGTTGATGTCATGACTGCATTTCCTCCAAATGACTTTACATGGTTGAGAATGCGCTCATCGTCAGTAGCAACCAGAACATTATCCACAGCTTTCAATACTTGATTATAAACTCGCTGTATTACTGTTGCGCCGCCTAACATGGCAAGTGGCTTGCCGGGAAAACGAGTTGACGCATATCTTGCTGGAATTATTGCAATAAACTTCATGTTGTTCTTATAAAAATGTATTGTGCAAAGTTATGAATTATCCTTCACACTTACAAGAAAAATGGGTTCGATAAATATGATAACTTACCGAACCCAAATATATTTTTATAATGTGTATCGACTAGAAGTTGTAACCAATATTGATTGAGAATACATGATTCTTGACACTATTGTGGTTGAATGCCCTTGTACGCTTGCCATTTACATTGATCAAGCCACCATCATAGTTGAAACCGGCATAATACTTTTTAGCGAAAGTGACACCAGCACCAAAAGCAATGCCTACATCAAATGGTTTGACATAGTCGCTGTTTTTGTCATTTATGTTTGTCATTCCAAGAATCCTAACTTCATCTCTCTCGGCAATAGAAGGATCAACCATTGAAGAGCCATCATTGTCATCCATTGGAATGATATAATTGAATTGAGGATTGCCTGTGAGATCAAGTGCGCCGAGTTTCTCTTTCAGTACATCGTTATGTATATAGGCTTTGCCACCTAATCCATAAGAGAAGTATGGACCCAAGTTCACTTGCAGCTGATAATTGTCATTAATGTTATAGCGATAGGAAGCCTGGACAGGGATGCGTACATTGTGCATTGTCACATTAGCAGTATAATCATCAAGAAATATACCATCCACTATCTTGCTATTATCTTGCTTGAAGCTGAATTTTGCTCCAGTAGAGTTGTAATAAACACCAGTGTTAACCCATAAATTCTTGAGAACTGGAATGTCAACGCTTACACCAAAGTTGATGCCTGCTTTGTTATGAACATCAAGTACATAGGGCAGGTCGCCGAAAATTTTTGACACGTCATTATTGTGGATGTTGTTTTTCATTCCATTGACGTTTAGACCAGCTCGAATACCAATAGTGACTTTTTCAGTTGACTTCTCGGTCGAGAAAAAGTCGTTAAACGACTGAGCCGACATACTGAAAGCAGTAATTGCCGCTGCAGCTACAAACATTAATTTTTTCATTTCGTGTATTTTTTAGTTATTATTATATTCTTTGTAAATAAATTGTCAATCTTCGTTATCAAAATCATCATCAACAACATCGTCTATGTCCTCGTGGTAGTTGTGATATTCACTGTGAGGATTGTAGAGTGAGGTGTCGTCTACATCTGTAGCAGGATTTGTGCTTGGGCGAGTGTAGTCATTGGTGTGAGATGGCCTTGCCCAAGGTTCGAAACCACGTCTATTATTTGTAGTTGAGTTATTATTGTTGTCACTATGTGCCCAACTTTCAAAGTTTTTTAGAATTCCCATAAATATACAGTTGATGATAGTACTATATCTTGTACAAATTGCAAATTTACAATATTTTTGTAATATTGCAGTAAAAATAGGTGCAAAAAACGTCCAGCAATAACGCTGGACGTTTTTTATATAGATGTTATGCCCATTAAGGAATTATTCCTCGTCGAGCAGGATTTCCATCACCTTGATTGCACTCTTCATAACAGATGTGCCAGGACCAAAGATGGCAGCAACGCCAGCCTTGTACAGGAAATCATAGTCTTGCATTGGAATTACACCACCCGCGGTAACGATGATGTCCTCGCGACCAAGCTTCTTGAGCTCCTCGATAACGGCTGGGATAAGAGTCTTGTGACCTGCTGCAAGCGATGATACGCCCATTACGTTCACGTCGTTCTCAACGGCTTGACGAGCGCTCTCCTCAGGAGTTTGGAACAATGGTCCCATGTCAACGTCAAATCCGCAGTCGGCATAGCCAGTGGCAACCACCTTGGCGCCACGGTCATGACCGTCCTGTCCCATCTTTGCAATCATGATGCGAGGTTGACGACCTTCTTTCTTAGCAAATTGAGCAGTGAGCTCACGTGCACGCTTAAGGTCGGGATCGGAAATTGCTTCTGCTGAATACACGCCTGAAATTGTTTTAACAACTGCTTTATAACGGCCTACGACTTCCTCGCAGGCATCACTAATCTCACCAAGCGAAGCGCGATCCTTTGCTGCCTCTACTGCTAGAGCGAGCAGATTGCCTTCTCCAGTGCGTACACACTCGGTGATGGCTTTGAGGTCGGCTTGAACCTTAGCTTCGTCACGATTCTTGCGCAACTCCTCGAGACGTGCAACTTGCTCGTTGCGCACCTCAGTGTTGTCGATTTCAAGGATATCGATAGGAGCCTCTTTTTCGAGAGCATACTTGTTAATGCCAACGATAGTTTGTGCACCGCTATCGATACGGGCTTGTGTACGTGCTGCTGCTTCCTCGATGCGCATTTTGGGCACACCAGTCTCGATAGCCTTTGCCATACCACCAAGCTTCTCGATCTCTTGTATGTGTTCCCAAGCTTTGTGAACAAGCTCATGTGTGAGGCGCTCTACATAGAATGAACCAGCCCAAGGATCAATAGCCTTTGTGATCATAGTCTCTTGCTGGATGTAAATCTGGGTGTTACGTGCGATACGTGCCGAGAAGTCGGTTGGAAGCGCGATTGCCTCATCGAGAGCGTTTGTGTGCAGCGACTGTGTGTGACCCTGAGCTGCTGCCATAGCCTCGATACATGTACGACCTACGTTGTTGAATGGGTCTTGTGCTGTGAGCGACCAACCCGAAGTTTGGCAGTGAGTACGCAGTGACATTGATTTTGGATTCTTAGAGCCAAAGCTCTTAACAATCTTAGCCCACAAAAGTCGGCCTGCACGCATCTTGGCAATCTCGGTGAAGAAGTTCATTGAAATACCCCAGAAGAACGACAGACGTGGTGCGAATGCGTCAACGTCGAGTCCTGCATTAACACCGGTGCGGATATAGTCCATACCATCGGCGAGAGTGTAGGCGAGCTCGATGTCGGCTGTTGCACCGGCTTCTTGCATGTGGTAGCCCGAAATAGAGATAGAGTTGAACTTGGGCATGTTCTTTGAGGTGTACTCAAAGATGCTGGCGATAATCTGCATCGAGAACTTAGGAGGATAAATATAGGTGTTACGCACCATGAACTCCTTGAGGATGTCGTTCTGGATAGTACCAGCCATGTGCTCAAGCTGAGCACCCTGCTCAAGACCCGAAACGATGTAGAACGCCATAATGGGCAACACAGCACCGTTCATGGTCATTGATACCGACATTGTTTCCAGTGGAATTCCGTCGAAGAGCACCTTCATGTCCTCTACCGAGCAGATAGACACACCGGCTTTACCCACATCACCAACCACACGCTGGTTGTCGGCATTGTAGCCGCGGTGAGTGGGAAGGTCGAATGCTACCGACAGACCCTTCTGACCCGATGCTAGGTTGCGGCGATAGAACGCGTTGCTCTCGGCTGCTGTCGAGAAACCTGCATACTGGCGCACTGTCCATGGGCGGAAAGGGTACATAAGGCTGTAAGGACCTCCAAGGAAAGGAGGAATACCAGCCACGAAGTTGAGGTGCTCAAGTCCTTCGATATCTTCTTTTGTATAAACTTGCTTGATGTCGAGCAACTCGGCATTGCGCCATGGTTCGGCAAGATGCATAGGCTTATGTTCAACATTGAAAGCCTCGTTTGCTATGTCTATGTTTTTGAAATTTGGTCTCATGTTGCTCGATTATTTTAAAAGTTTAGCATTAAATTCGGTCAATGTGTCTTGCACATTGCTCTTCACGTTGATAAAGTACTTGATACCAAGCTCCTTGAACGTGTCGTTCTCGGGACCTGCAATCACAAACTCGGTACGGCCATTCAGGTACTTGAAGGCTGCGGGAGCATATTCATCATACTCAGGATCGCTAGAGCAGAGTACAACAACGTCGGCTTTCTTCTCAAGAGCAGCATCGATGCCTTCCTCAACAGTTTGGAAGCCGTTGTTGTCGATAATCTCATAACCAGCACATGCAAAGAAATTGCTGCTGAACTGGGCACGAGCCAAGCGCATGGTGAGGTTGCCAATGGTGAGCATGAACACCTTGGGTGCGTAGTCGGCATTCTCGGTAGCGAGACGCAGTTGCTCGAAATGACTTGCTAAGCGCTGACAGTTCAAAACATTCTCTGGCTGAGCCTCGTATTTGATATTGGCAGCCTTGCCTTCACTCTTCTCGGTGAAATTGGGGAATTGGTTAGTGCCAAGTAATTGCTCACGACGTTTTGCAACCTTGTCGAAGCGAGATTTAGCGCTTGCGTTTACGGCTGCTGTAATTTCGCCAGCCTCTTGTGCTGCCTTAAAGCCTCCCTTGTCTTCTATCTCAAGGAACAATTTCCATGCCTCTTGTGCAATCGACATGGTAAGAGTCTCAATGTAGTAAGAACCGCCAGCGGGGTCAGTAACCTTGTCTAGATGGCTCTCTTCCTTGAGTAGGATTTGCTGGTTGCGGGCGATGCGCTCGCTGAAGTCATCGGGAGTCTGATAAGCTTTGTCAAATGGTGCTACTACAATAGAGTCAACACCTGCGAGTGCTGCCGACATGGCTTGAGTTTGGCTGCGGAGCAGATTTACGTAGCTGTCAAACACTGTTTGAGTGAACTCGGTTGTAGCTGCATTCACAACCATCTTGCATGCACAGTCGCACTCGGGGTTGTATTGCTTTACGATTTGGGCCCAAAGCATGCGAGCAGCACGGAACTTGGCAATCTCCATGAAGTAAACAGTAGAGATACCCATGTTGAACTTAATGCGTGTTGCAACTTCCTGAGCAGGAACGCCTGCTTCGGTGAGCATTGCCATCCATTCATTACCCCATGCAAGAGCATAACCAAGCTCTTGATAGATGAATGCACCAGCATTATTGAGCATAATGGCATCAACGCTAAGTACGCGCAAATGCTTTACTGGCTTAACAATTTCAAGCATCTCCTTAGCCATAGCTACTATGTCACCTGCGAATGGCTCGCCGTGTTTAAAGTAGCGACGGAAAGGATCAAAATTGATTGAGCCTACAAATGTCTCTTGAGCGCCTTGCTTCTCGATGATGGCTACTAGTTGCTTTGCAACGTCAATAGCAACCTTCACGCAGCAGTTGATGTCAACAGCCACAAGGTTAACGTCAATCTTGTCGAGTAATGCCTCGAGATCAACACTCTGTCCATGAGGGAGCTTGAAGCACACGTCGTTGATGCCCTTATTAAGCACCTCGAGTGCCTTGGCATTAGCTTCCTTAACATCTTTCACTTCGATGTCTTGGCGTACATACCAATCGTTAGTTACGCGTGTGCCGCGAACGAAAGGATATTCGCCAGGAAGGGACTCAGTAGTTTTAAGATTCTCAATGTCAACACCACGATAAATGGGTTCTACATTGAAACCTTCGTTTGTTCGCCAAATCATCCTTTTGTTGTAGTCGGCACCTTTAAGGTCGACTTCAGCTTTTGCACGCCACTCCTCAGGGGTGACAGGTGCGAATTGGTCGAACAATTTTTCAAATTTTTCTGCCATAACTTTTTAAAAGTAAATTTATATAGTAACGTAGTTATTTTCTGCGTAAAAAACTAGTCTCCAAAAAACGACCACAAAGGTACTAATAATTTGTGAAAAGAAAGCTTAAATGAGGGGTTTTTAAGTTATTTTACACATTATAAAATTTATATATTCGTTTTGATATGTTTTTGGGGGATGTTGGTTGTTACAAAATAAACTAATAATTAGATTTTTTTGCCATCCTCTTGTGTTTAATATATTTTTTTGTAATTTTGTAATTTTAAGATAAATATTATGGAAAAAGATAGCCCAATTCTCTATATAGTAGTTCCCTGTTTTAACGAGCAAGATGCTTTGCCTCAATCACATGATCGTCTCATGAAACTTCTTGAAGAGATGATAAATAATGGTAGTATTTCACAGGAGAGCAGGTTGCTATATGTTGATGATGGATCGCGTGATGACACTTGGGATATAATTGCACATCTCGCAGGTGGGAATAAAAGTGTGTCAGGAGTAAAGCTTGCTTGTAACAGTGGTCATCAGAATGCGCTCATGGCAGGATTGGCCGCGGCGGTGGAACATTGCGACATCACAGTGAGTATTGATGCCGATTTGCAGGACGATATTAACGTTATTCCTCAAATGGTCGAAAGTTACAAAGACGGCTGCGATATTGTATTTGGAGTGCGTCGTGAACGAAAGAGTGATTCGTGGTTCAAACGCACAACCGCGATGATGTTTTACAAGATGATGAACCGACTTGATGTTGACACAATTAATAATCATGCCGATTTCCGATTAATGAGTAGGCGCTCAGTGCTTGCTTTACTTGATTACAAAGAACGAAATCTTTTTATTCGCGGTATTGTGACAAAGCTAGGCTATAAGACTGATTGCGTGTACTATGACCGATCAGCTCGTACTGCTGGTGAGAGTAAGTATCCGTTGCGCAAGATGCTAAATTTCGCTATCGACGGAATAACGTCTTTTAGTGTAAAGCCTGTGCGAATGGTTTTTATGGTGGGTGTCTTATTCCTAATAATCGCATTGATAATGCTTATATATGTCCTCACTGCCTATTTCTTGGGACGTGCCGTTTCTGGTTGGCCTTCTCTTATTCTCTCGGTGTGGCTTGTGGGAGCATTTATTCTGATTGGTTTAGGCATTATAGGCGAGTATGTGGGCAAAATATACACAGAAGTTAAAAACCGCCCGCGTTTTAATGTTGATACTACTGTAGGTCTCGATAAAGAGTAACAATATGAGGAAGTTGCTGTTTTTAGTGTTATTCACTCTTGCGCTTGCCTTGTTGCCTGTAATGGCGCTCCGAGGTGACTTGTGGTTATCCAGCGACTTCGTTCATCAAGAGATATCCTTTATTCTTGAGACAAAACGTATGCTTGCTACTGGTGCTCCATGGTGGTCATGGAACACCTATCTTGGCAGTGACTTCATAGGTTCTTATGCATTCTATACACTCACAAGTCCATTTGTGTGGATTAATTGTTTGTTGCCTGAATCTTTACTTGAAGTGGGATTGGCTATAACATTTGCGCTCAAATTTTTATGTTTAGCGTCGCTATCGTGGTTTTATCTACGAAAAATGGATGTAAGTCATGAAAATTCGATGCTTGGAGCATTCCTTTTTACCTTCTCCTCATTCAATATTGCATCTCTCTATTATTACCACTTTTATGAACCAATAATAGTGTTCTTATTGCTCTTGATTGCAATTGAACGATTGTTAAGACGAGAGCAGTGGGGAATGACCTTTGTGGCCTTTGCTGCCTTTGCTGTGACATTTGTTAATTTCTACTTTGCGATAAGCACCTTTATAGCATCCTTGATATATGTGGCTTTCAGGGCGTTTTCTAGCGAGATTGATTTCAGTTTAAAGACTGCTATAAAAGGGGTGATTGCTGTGTCTATTGGTATTGTGATGTGTGCATTCCTGCTATTACCAATATTAAATCAAATGCTCATTACAACCCGTACCGAGGCTCAAAGTGCAATTGACTCAACTGCGATGCTTAATCTTCTTGAGCGTCTGCGCACAGTATTTATGCCTAAAGTTGTGGAAGGTACTACAGTGTTTGTGAGCAATGGCTCCGATTCATTCAGTAATGAGGCTTGTATAGCAGTGTTCGGCTTGTCTCTTGCATCGGTTTATGTATGGCGTCATCACAATTGGCTCTCAACATTACTGATAGTTTTCTTGGTGCTTTATCTCTCTCCTTTAAATGGTGTTTTTACTCTGTTTACCAATCCTTTATATACTCGTTGGGCTTACGCGTTGACTTTGATAATAGTGTTGTGTACTGTTAGAGTTCTCGACGAGAGGAGAGATGTGAAAAGGGGAGTGGCGTCTTACTCGATAATGGCATCGGTGATAGTACTTATTTTTGTTGCAAAAGTGGTTGCAGGCAATGGTTTGTATTTTCCTGGCATAAGATTTTTTGTGTTAATCGCATTGTTCTTTGCTGGTATTGTGATAATTGTACTATGGTCTAGGAAAAAGATTTCATCGCGTTGGCTTAAAATATCAGTCGTTGCATGTGTGATAGTGCAGATGTGGCTTTTCTTGCTGAACTTAGGAACCGATTCAAAATGGGTTAACAGTCTAAGAAATAACATCGAACAGGGTAGTGGTGAAGTTACTTGTCGTACCGACTTCAGAAATGGCAAAAGCTTCTTGACTTATAATGCCGGACTTTTGCGCAACCATGCCAGTGTGCAGAGTTATCATTCGGTTATTGTCAAGAATGTGGACATTTTTATGCGTACTGCCACACATGACTTCTGGGCAAAGAACAAGATTCGTTTCAATGTGCATCAAGATGAGATGAATGCATTATTATCGGTAAAAGACGTATATGAAATAGATTCATTAGGGAATGTTGCAAGAAGCGATAACAAATACTATATTCCTTTTGGCTTTGCCTACGATAAATATATCCTGGAGAGCGATTTCTTCAAGATGCGCAAGGATTCAACAATCAATCTTCCATTGATGATGCTTGCTGGTGTGGTAATGTGTGGCAGTGAAGATTGTTTGGAGAAGCTAGATTGTTCTGAATCTCTTGACTTAGATAGTTTAGTTGCAAAGCGTAGAGAGTTCACTGCAACCGATTTTAAAGGTAATTCAAGGGGCTTCACAGCAAAGATAGATTTACCATCGACTAAGATGGTGTTTTTCAGTGTTCCTTATTCTAAAGGCTTCACAGCTAAGATTGATGGAAAGGATGTCCCCATTCATAAAGCAAACTGTTGTATGATGGCGCTTAAGATTACTCAAGGCAAGCATTCAATATCAGTGCAATATTTCCCTCCTGGATTAAAAATTGGAGCGTGCATCAGTGTTGTGGGCATTTTACTATTGATGCTGATTGTTTGGAGTGAATGGAGAAAGAAAAGGCGGAACCAATAGTTGGTGCCGCCTTTAATATTTTTGTCAATCAGAAAATTACTCGCCCTTGATGGCAGCAACTCCGGGAAGGGTCTTGCCCTCGATAGCTTCGAGCATAGCACCACCGCCAGTTGATACGTAAGATACCTGATCAGCGAGACCAAATTTGTTGACAGCGGCAACCGAGTCGCCACCTCCAACGAGTGAATAAGCACCGTTTTTGGTTGCTTCGGCTACATATTTTGCGATTTCACCTGTACCCTTGGCAAAGTTTTCAAACTCAAATACGCCCACAGGACCATTCCAGAGAATTGTTTTGCTCTTCATGATAATCTCTTTCCAAAGAGCAAGAGAAGCAGGGCTGGCATCCATGCCTTCCCATCCGTCCTCGATATTGTGAGTGTCGAAGATGCGTTGCTCAGTGTCGTTGCTGAACTCTCGACCTGCCACGGTGGCTACCGAAAGCTGCACGTGAACGCCTTTCTTCTTGGCTTCGGCAAGCACATTAAGTGCCTCGGGCATGAGGTCGTCCTCATGAAGCGAGTTGCCAATTTTGCCACCTTCCGCCTTAAAGAAGGTGAATCCCATGCCACCTCCAATGATTAGGTTGTCAACCTTGTCGAGAAGATTCTTGATAACAGCAAGTTTTGACGAAACCTTGCTACCACCAATAATAGCGGTGAAAGGATGTTGAGCATTCTTGAGAACATTGTCGATAGCTGTTACCTCCTTTTCCATGAGCAGACCGAGCATTTTGTTGTCATCATCGAAGTAATCGGCAATAACAGCAGTAGATGCATGACGACGGTGAGCTGTACCGAAAGCGTCGTTTACGTAGCAGTCCGCATAGCTAGCGAGAGTCTTTGCAAAATCTGCTTGGCGGGCTTTCATTTCCTTTTTGGCGTCGTCATAAGCGGGATCTTCCTTGTCAATACCAACAGGCTTGCCTTCCTCTTCGGGATAGAAGCGCAGGTTTTCAAGAAGTAGTACCTCTCCTGGTTTTAGTTCAGCGGCAGCGTCGGCAGCATTGGCACAATCAGGAGCAAATTTCACCTCAGTTCCTAACGCTGTAGCAACTGCATCAACAATCTGACTGAGCGAAAGTTTTGCATTTACTTTGCCTTTAGGCTTGCCCATGTGTGACATTACCACTAGAGATCCGCCATCGGAAAGAATCTTCTTGAGGGTGGGCAACGCACCGCGAATGCGGGTGTCGTCGGTTATCATACCTTCTTCGTTCAAGGGAACGTTGAAATCAACACGCACTATTGCCTTTTTACCAGCAAAGTTGTAATCATTAAAATTAGCCATTTTGAAATGTTATTAAATTATTACCTGTAAAATTTCTGTTTGCAAAGATAATAATAATCAATGAATTTCAGTTTAATAAAGTCTTAAAAATAATTTATAAAAAACAGCGCAGCCAATTTTTGTTTTGACTGCGCTGAGTTATAGAATAGGAAAGTAGTTTCTTGTGGTTAACGGCGACGACGGCTACTGCCACTGCTTGCGCTTTGGCGCTGATTGTTGGCGTTGTCATTACTATTCTTATTGAAAGTGTAGCGGTCGTGTTGGATTCTGCCATTAGTGAAGTCAAAGATCTTCTCTGGATTAATAGCAACACCCATGTAACGAGTTTCAAAATGGAGGTGTGGGCCAGTACTACGTCCAGTGTTTCCACTGAGGGCAATAGGAGTACCAGCTTTCACATGCTGGTTGGGCTTAACCAAGAATTTTGAAAGGTGGCCATAAACAGTTTCCATACCATTGTCATGGCGAACAATAACATAGAATCCATAGCCATTACGCTCAAACTTAGTGAGACGAACCTTGCCAGAGAAAGCAGAGCGAACAGTATCACCTACAGATGCTTTCAGGTCAACGCCATAATGCATTCTTCCGAATTGCTTGCGATATCCAAAGTGAGAAGTAACAACTTTATGCTTCACAGGCATATGATATCTTGATACATCGATTACTTTTGAATTGGGAATTGTAGAATTCTGATATGGATTCACCCTATCGCTGTTCCATCCTTCACTATAGATGTCGGCTTGGTCGGCTTCTTTGTCGCCATAAAGACCGCGAGCGTAGTTCTGTGATTCTTCAACTTTTATTTTGTCTTTTACACGGTTTTGTTTAGCTAAAAGGTTACGGTGTTTAGATCGATAGTCATTTACTGATTGAGAATTTGCTGCAAGGCTAACCGATATTATTGCCATACCAAGAATAGCCAGACGCAGTGTACTAAAATAAAACTTCATAACTTACTTTTTAAGAGTTTCAAGAAGCCTCAAAAGAATATAATTTTCAATGTGGAGTGAGGTGGTGGGCCCAGTTTGTAAAGCCTCACCTCGGGCTTCTTGTTGACCTCAAAATTGGGTCACTACATTTTTTTGAACGCACAAAATTAGGCATTTATTACGACATAGGACTAATTTTGGCCGCTAAAAAGTGTAAAAGTTTGTCTTTATTGTTTAATAAGGCTTTGTAATAATCTGTAATTCAGGCGTTTGTAAAACATGGGCGTTTAGGCCCTATTTTTATGCTGAAAAACAATAAGTGCGTTTTTCTTTGCAAAGATAATAAAATCATTTAAGAGCTAAAAATGTGTAGTTGATAATTTTAATTTAGAATGAAATAAACTTGTTAATAATTAAATTAAGTTAGTTGTTTATTATTCTAAAAAAAAACATTATATTTGCACCGAAAAAAGAGTATGTGATGCACTTTTCTAATGGTTTTAGATAACAAATGTGTCACGTTTGGACTAATTGCAATTAATGAGAGATAACTACTATATTACATGTTTTAAGTGGCTAAGTGCTTGTTCTGCCACTTGTTTATCACACTTTCTTTTAATTGCAAATTAAAAATATAGTTATTTTGAGGCAATCTTGAGGGAATTCAAGAATTGACTCTTTATTAGTTTTTTTGAAAATAATAATTAACTACTATAACACATTGTTTTTATGGTTTTACTAAGTATTCAGAATACCACCTTAGCTATTACTGCGGTATTAACTGGCGTAGTGCTGGTGTTTGCAGCTTTGCTAATTGCTAGGCTTATTGCTCCCCGCAGTTTCACAAAAAAGAAGGGAGAGACCTATGAGTGTGGTATTCCTACACGTGGTGAGAGCATGGCTCAGTTTCATGTGGGTTACTATCTATTTGCGATTTTGTTTCTCATGTTTGACGTGGAAACAGTGTTCCTCTTCCCATGGGCGTCGATAGCTAAGAATATTGGTTCGACTGCTCTGTTGGCTGTAGGTACATTCTTGTTTATACTTGTTTTAGGTCTGGCTTATGCTTGGAAGAAAGGAGCGTTGCGATGGAAGTAAAGATTAAAAGTATGAAGCATGAAGACTTCAAGGACAATGAATATATCGACAACCTTGTTGAGGAGCTGAATGCCAGTGGCACTAATGTTGTTGTTGGCAAATTGGACCAATTGATTAATTGGGGAATCAGTAACTCTCTGTGGCCATTCTGCTTTGGAACTAGCTGTTGCGCTATTGAATTCATGTGTTTGGGTGCGGCCCGCTATGATATGGCTCGTTTTGGATTTGAGGTAGCACGCAACTCTCCTCGCCAGGCCGATTATATCATGTGCCAAGGAACTATTACCTATCGTATGGCTCCTGCTCTTAAGCGTCTTTATGAGCAGATGGCAGAGCCCAAATATGTTATTGCATGTGGTGCATGCACAGTGAGTGGTGGCCCTTTCAAAAACAGCTACTGCGTAGTTAAGGGGATTGATGAGATTATACCTGTTGACGTTTATCTTCCTGGATGTCCTCCGCGTCCAGAGGCTATGTTCTATGCTTTAATGCAGCTTCAACGCAAGATAAAAGTTCAGAAGTTCTTTGGTGGCGTGAACCGTAAGGAGAGTCGAAAGAAGTTCTTCGAGCAGAACGCAGAATGATAAAAACGAATAAAAAACATATACACATTATTATATATGGCAGACCTACAAGAAAAAATCGGTAAGATATGTCCTGAGGCTAAGTTTGATACCGAAGGTGAATTCTTACTGATAATTGTGCCCGATGCACAATGGCACGATCTTGCTAAATCGCTCAAGGAGGAAATGCATTTCGACTACCTTACCGCACTCGTTGGAGTTGATTGGAAAGAGGAGCTTGGAGTGATGTACTACTTGACTAATACAGAGTCCCAAGAAATGATTCATGTGAAGGTTGCTACTACCGACCGTGAGACACCTCGTCTTCACAGTGTGAGTGACCTGTGGGCAGTGGCAAATTATCAAGAGCGTGAAGTGTTTGACTTCTACGGTATAGAGTTCATCAATCATCCTGATATGCGTCGTTTCTTCTTGCGTAACGACTGGGTTGGATATCCTCTTCGCAAGGATTATGACGATGATCCCGAGAAGAATCCTCTGCGTCTTGACGATGAAGAGAATGAGGACAATACCTATCGATTGGTTGAGGATGAGAACGGAAATGTCACTCGCATCGATGGCAAAGTGTTTGAAGATGATGAGTACGTTGTCAATGTTGGCCCACAGCATCCCTCAACTCATGGTGTGATGCGTTATCGTGCTTCAATTGAGGGTGAGTTGGTAAAGAAGGTTGATGTTGTGAGTGGTTACATCCATCGCGGCATTGAGAAGATGTGTGAGAGCCTTACATATCCTCAAACCCTTCTTTATACTGAAAGAATGGATTATATGTCGGCTCACATCAATCGTCACTGTCTGTGTTTGTGCATTGAAAAGGCAATGGGTCTTGAAGTTCCTCACCGTGCTGAGCTCATTCGTATGATGATGGACGAACTTATGCGTCTGTCAAGCCACTTGCTCAGTTATGGCTGTCTGACGATGGACCAAGGAGCAACCACTGCATTCTTCTATGGTTTCCGTGATCGTGAACTTATATATGATATCTTCGACAAGACTTGTGGCGCCCGCATGTCAATGAGCTATCTCACAATAGGTGGCGTGAAGGCCGATGTGCATCCCGATTTCATCAATGATGTTCGCAATGCTTGTGATGTTATAACCAAGAATCTTAAAGAATATCATAAACTGTTCACTGGTAATGTGATAGCTCGAAACCGTATGGTCGGCGTTGGCAATCTGAGTAAAGAAGATGCCATTAACTATGCAATTACTGGTCCTTCGGGACGTGCAAGTGGACATCATTGTGATGTGCGCAAGTGTCACCCTTATTCTCTCTATAATGAAGTTGAATTTGACGAAGTTCTTTATGAGACAGGTGACTCTATGGACCGCTACATGGTTCGTATGAAGGAAATTGAGGAAAGCATCAAGATTCTACGCCAATGCTGCGACATGCTTGAGAAAGAGGGCATTGAAGGTGAGTACATCGCCAAAGTCCCCAAACTCATCAAGTTGCCAGCAGGTCATTGGTACCAACAGGTTGAAGGCAGCCGTGGTGCCTTCGGTGTATATCTGGAGAGTGATGGCGATCCCAAGCCATTCCAGAAACCTTACCGCTTGCACTTCCAGAGTCCTTGCTTCAACTTGGTGGGAATAGTGGACTTGACCTGTAAAGATAACTTGATTGCCGACCTTATCACAATAACGGCGTCGATTGACTATGTGATTCCCGATATTGACAGGTAATTCACTTTTGGGTGAGATATACAAACTGATTATAAACACATATTTATATAAGATTATGTTTGACTTTAGTGTAGTCACAGAATGGTTTAATGACCTGCTTCTTGGAGTAATGCCCCAATGGTTGGCAACAACTATTGAGTGTGTGATTGTTGCAGTTTTGCTGCTACTGGCTTACACTGTGCTTGCGATGTTCTACATCATGTATGAGCGCTGGGTATGTGCTTGGTTTCAGTGCCGCCGTGGTCCATTGCGTGTGGGTCCATGGGGCTCGTTGCAGATTTTTGCTGATGTTATCAAGATGCTCATCAAGGAGGTTGTAGGACTTTGGAAGAGTGATAATTTCCTCCACAAGTTAGCTCCATATTTTGTGTTGGTAGCATCGGTAGTAGTGTTTGCATGTCTGCCATGGGGAAAGGGCCTTCAAGCAATAGATTTCAACATTGGAATCTTTTTCATGACAGCTGTATCATCGCTTGGTGTTGTTGGAATCCTATTGGCTGGCTGGTCGAGCAATAGTAAGTATACTATGATTGGTGCTATGCGTAGTGGTGCCCAGATGATTAGCTATGAACTCTCAATTGGTTTGGCTATGCTCACAATTGTATGCTTAGCAGGTACAATGTCTGTTTCAGGACTTGTCGAAGCTCAAGAAAATGGTTGGTTTATCTTCACTGGACATATTCCTGCCATAATTGCTTTCATCATTTATGTGATTGCTGCGACTGCCGAGACTAACCGTGGCCCGTTCGACCTTCCTGAAGCTGAACATGAGCTCACCGCTGGATACCACACTGAGTATTCTGGTATCCACTTTGGTTTCTTCTATCTTGCTGAGTATCTGAACCTTTTCATTGTGTCAGGCATCGCCACACTTCTTTTCTTAGGAGGTTGGATGCCATTGCACGTGAGTGGATGGGATGGTTTCAATGCTGTAATGGACTACATTCCATCTACTATTTGGTTCTTGGGTAAGGCCATATTAGTTTCATTTATTATCATTTGGTTCAAATGGTCATTCCCTCGCGTTCGCATCGATCAAATGTTGGCTCTTGAGTGGCGCTATTTGATGCCAATTGGTTTGTTCAATTTGGTGCTTATGGCTATTATCGTTAGCATGGGTTGGCATTTTGCAGGATAACACACTAACAAAATCAACAAAAAGCATATAATAAATTCTCGTGATCATGAACGAAAATTTTGGAAAAATAACACAAGTAATTGGTCCTGTTGTAGACGTGACATTTGAAGGTGAAGGCAATAAAGTGCCAGAAATCTACACTGCCTTGTCGGTAGCTCGTCACGATGGAACAGAACTGATGCTTGAGGTGGAGCAACATATTGGAGAGAATACCGTGCGTTGCGTGGCAATGGATAGCACCGACGGCTTGCAGCGTGGCACCAAGGTGACTAACCTTGGACAGCCAATCTCGGTACCTACTGGTGAGCAGGTTAAAGGTCGTCTTCTCAACGTGATTGGCGAACCCATTGACCACCTTGCTGACCTTAAAGGTGGTGAGCGTCGTCCCATCCATCAGCCAACCCCCGACTTCAGCGACTTGTCGATCTCGCAGGAGATACTTTATACTGGAATCAAGGTTATCGACCTTATTGAGCCATTCTCTAAAGGTGGTAAGATTGGTCTGTTCGGTGGTGCCGGTGTGGGTAAGACTGTGCTTATCATGGAGCTGATTCACAATATTGCTCATGGGCACAGTGGATTCTCAGTGTTCACTGGAGTAGGAGAACGCACACGTGAGGGTAACGACTTGCTTAGAGAGATGATTGAGAGTGGCGTTATCAAGTACGGTGATAAATTCAAAGAAGAGATGGCCAATGGCGAGTGGAACCTCGATAGTGTAGACATGAAAGAAGTCGAGCAGAGCCAAGCTACATTGGTTTTTGGTCAGATGAACGAGCCCCCAGGTGCTCGTATGCGTGTGGCACTCTCAGGCCTTACTGTTGCTGAGCAATTCCGTGATCAGGATGGAGGCGGACGCGATATTCTCTTGTTTATGGACAATATTTTCCGTTTCACACAGGCAGGTAGTGAGGTGTCGGCTTTGCTAGGCCGCATGCCAAGCGCTGTGGGTTATCAACCAACACTTGCCAGTGAAATGGGTAAATTACAAGAGCGAATCACATCAACAAAGAGTGGATCAATTACCTCGGTACAGGCAGTATATGTGCCTGCCGATGACTTGACCGACCCTGCACCAGCCACAACATTCAACTTCCTAGATGCTACTACAGTGTTGAGCCGCAAGATTACAGAGCTGGGAATTTATCCCGCTGTTGATCCATTGGCATCAACATCTCGCATAATGGATCCTAACATCATTGGTGAGGAACATTATGATGTTGCACAACGAGTTATCCACTTGTTGCAAAAGTATAATGAGCTTCAGGATATTATAGCAATCCTTGGTGTTGATGAGTTGAGCGACGAGGATAAGCTTGTGGTATCTCGCGCTCGTCGTGCGCAACGCTTCCTGTCCCAGCCATTCTTTGTAGCTGAACAGTTCACTGGCGTACCAGGTGTCATGGTTCCATTAAACGAAACTATTAGAGGATTTAAGATGATTCTTGATGGTGAAGTTGACGATCTTCCTGAGCAGGCGTTTCTTAACGTTGGTACTATTGATGACGCTATCGCTAAGGGCAAGAAGCTTCTTGAACAAGTTGGATAATATTGATATTATATAAGACTAACACATTATGACACTTAAAATAATCTCGGCTGAGCAGATTGAATTTGAAGGCGAAGTAGATCAGGTGACCTTGCCAGGATCTCTGGGCTCTTTTCAGATTTTGAACAATCATGCGGCTATTATTTCTTCATTGGTGGCAGGAACTATGAGTTATCTCATGGGAGATAAAACCGAGGAAAGAGAGATAAAAGGTGGCATTGTCGATGTTAAGGATAATGTTGTTAGTGTTTGTCTTTACTGATAAATATTGTAAATCTTCTATTATATGAAGAAAGTAATAACAGCAATAGTAGCACTGGTAATACTTGCGTTGATGGCATGGGGCTATGTTCAAAATGCCAGCCACAACCAAGACAAGGGCTTTGTTAAGGTTAATCCCAAAGAAATCATCTTTGAACACTTGGGAGATGCCTACGGTTGGGAAGTCCCGTTTTCTCATACCATGAGGATTCCTTTGCCTATTATTACTTTTGCACAAGATGGCAGCTTCCATTGCTTCATGTCAAGTGAGGTGACTGGCGGAGACATTTATCAGTCGAGTGGTGCTAGTTTTAAAATTTCTACCAACGAAGAAGGTGGATACAAAGGCAAGTTAGTACAAGTTCTAGATGATGGTTCAGAGTATCGGCCTTGGGATTTCTCAATAACTAAGAACGTTCTTGGAATTCTAATAGCTGCAGCACTAGTCATACTAATGGCTATGAGTTTGCGCAGGTGGTACAAACGTGAGAACATGAAAGGCCCCAAGGGGGTTAAGGGTATGCTCGAAGTGGTTGTTGATTTTGTTTATACCGACACTATTAAGCCCATTATGGGCAAGGATGCGCCAAAGTATGGCCCTTATCTACTGACGGCGTTTTTCTTCATTCTCACAATGAACCTACTTGGATTGATAGTTATTTTCCCAGGTGGTGCTAATCTTACTGGCAATCTTGCAGTCACAATGGTGCTTGCTCTTATTACGTTTGCTGTTACTAACCTTACTGGAACAAGTCATTACTGGAAAGAAATCTTTTGGCCTGATGTGCCAACTGCTCTCAAATGCCCAGTTCCAATGATGCAACTTATTGAGTTCATTGGCATTTTAACCAAACCATTAGCGCTGATGGTTCGACTTTTTGCAAATATGCTTGGAGGCCACATGGTGGTAATTGTGTTAATATTGCTCATTTTTATCTTCACCGATTCGTTCAAGTCGGTAGCAGTTGGAGCTGGCACCTCAGTTTTCTCAGTTTTCCTTGCACTGTTCATGTTGTTACTCGATACTTTGGTAAGCTTTATTCAAGCCTATGTTTTCACACTATTGTCTACTATATTCATCTCTATGGCACACGAGGGGAAACATGAGGCAGTAGAGGTTAACAATTAATTTTGACTTTTTAGACATTAATAAATAATTAATATAAACATTAAATTGTAAAGACTATGTTAAGTTTAATTTTAGCTTTTGATGCTATGGTTGGATTGGGCGCTTGCATAGGCGCAGGTATTGCAGCTATCGCAGCTGGTATTGGTATTGGTAAGATTGGCGGTTCTGCAATGGAGTCTATCGCTCGTCAACCAGAGTCCACAGGTGATATCCGTAGCAATATGATTGTGATTGCCGCTCTTATCGAGGGTGTTGCTTTCGTTGCGCTTATTGTTTGCTTCCTTGCATTATTTCTCTAATTAAAAGAGTTGAGTGAGAAGTTGTTTTTAAACAATATTAGCACCGAAAAGTAGATGGAACTGTTTACGCCTGAATTTGGCCTGGTATTTTGGATGTTTTTGGCATTTGCATGCCTGTATTTCATCCTGGCAAAATGGGCATGGCCTTTTATCATCAAGAGCATGGATGAACGTGCTTCCTTGATTGATAAGGGTGTTGCCTACGCACAAGAGGCTAAGTCGCACCTCGATAATGCAAAAGCCGAGGCCGACGCTCTTGTTGCCGATGCACGTAAGCAACAGGCCGACATTTTGCGCGACGCAGCAAAGATGAAAACCGAAATCATCGAGCAGGCTAAGGCCGAAGCTGCAGTCGAGGCTAAGAAGGTGACCGATGCCGCTCAAGTGTCGATAGAACAGTCACGCAAAGAGAGTGAGCATCAGCTGCGCCAGGATGTTGGTGCCTATGCTTTGCAAATTGCAGAGCAGGTTATTCGCCGCAACATGAGCGATGATAAGGCGCAACGCGACCTGGTGAAGAAATTACTTACTGAGGTTGAATCGAATAATTAATCAACACTATGAACGACGGACTTATACCAAACCGATATGCTAAAGCGCTTTTCAAACTCTCTAAAGAGTGTGGAGACACTGCACAAGTCTATAAAGAGATGAAGCAGCTGGATTTAGCCTATGCATCCGAGAATGGTTTGAAGAAAGCTGTCAACAATCCGTTTTTGCCAATTATCGATAAGCTTAAGTTGCTTTGTGCAGCTTCTGGGTCATCGCTAGGCAGTACGTCGTCAAAGTTCATGGAGTTGGTTATCAAAAACAACCGAATTGACTTTATGCGTGCTATTGCTCTCGCTTTTATGAAGCAATATCGTGAGCTCAATGGCATTGCTAAGGTAGAAGTCGTCACTGCCACAACAATGGGTGATGACGAAATGAATGCTATTATCGATGTTGTTAAATCACAGTTGGGAGAAAAGACAATAGAATTAAGTAAGAGAGTGAATCCCGAACTAATAGGCGGTTTCACTGTCAATGTCGATTCTCGAGTGCTTGACGCATCGGTTAAAAGCCAATTAGAAAAATTGCGTTTAAAACTCCTAAGTTAATAAGAGTGAGATGATAAACCCAAGTGAAATATCTGACATACTGAAACAGCAACTCAGCGACATCGAGAGCAAGGTGACGTTTGAGGAAGTAGGTACTGTGCTTGAGGTTGGCGACGGTGTTGCCCATGTCTATGGACTGGAGAATGTTGAAGCCAATGAGCTTGTTGAGTTTGAAAATGGAGTTACTGGCGTTGCTATGAACCTTGAAGAAAGCAACGTGGGTGTGATTCTTATGGACAAAGTTGACAGTGTGGCCGAGGGCATGAAAGTGCGTCGCACAGGGGAAATCGCTTCAATACCTGTAGGTGAAGGACTACTTGGACGTGTTATCAACGTTCTGGGTGAGCCTCTTGACGGCAAGGGACCTATCGAGGGCGAACTTGTGCGTCTACCTCTAGAGCGTAAGGCTCCTGGCGTTATTTTTCGTCAGCCTGTGAACCAGCCTCTGCAAACAGGACTTAAGGCTATCGACTCGATGATTCCCATTGGCCGAGGTCAACGTGAGCTCATCATTGGTGACCGCCAGATAGGAAAAACTGCTATCGCTGTTGATACTATTATCAACCAGAAAGAAGGTTATGAATCTGGAAAACCTGTTTATTGCATCTATGTAGCAATAGGCCAAAAGGCATCGACTGTTGCTGCTCTTGTCAACCAGCTCAATCAGCATGGCGCTATGCCCTATAGTGTGGTTATCGCTGCTACTGCTGCCGACTCGGCATCAATGCGCTATTATGCGCCATTTGCCGGTGCAGCTATTGGCGAATACTTCCGTGATACTGGCCGTGACGCTCTGGTAGTTTATGACGACTTGTCAAAGCAAGCTGTTGCTTATCGTGAGATTTCGCTCATTCTCAAGCGCCCATCCGGACGTGAGGCATATCCTGGTGACATTTTCTATCTGCACAGCCGCTTGCTTGAGCGTGCTGCCAAGATTAATGAGAACCAGAAGGTGGCCGAGGCAATGAACGATCTTCCTACTGCTCTTAAAGGCAAAGTGAAAGGTGGAGGCTCGCTTACAGCACTTCCTATCATTGAGACCCAAGCAGGCGACGTGAGCGCATACATCCCAACAAACGTGATATCAATTACCGATGGACAGATTTATCTTGAAACAGCCCTCTTCAACAACGGTATTCGTCCCGCTGTTAATGTTGGTATTTCGGTATCTCGTGTTGGTGGTAATGCTCAAATCAAAGCAATGAAGAAGGTTGCTGGTACTCTAAAGATTGCACAGGCCCAGTTCCGTGAGCTAGAGTCTTTCACCAAGTTTGGCGGTGATATCGATCCCGTTACCGCACGCACAATTGACACAGGTCGCAAGAATGAGCGACTACTAGTTCAACCACAATATAAGCCTGTTCCTGTTGAAGAACAAATTGCTGTAATTTACTGTGGTGTGAACGGGCTGCTTGAAAGCGTGCCAATGGACAAAGTCGCCGAGTTTGAACAACTTCTCATACAGTACTTACATGCTAAACATCAAGAAGACGTTCTTGATGTATTAAAGTGTGGCAAGATTGATGATGAAGTTATGACAAAGCTCAAAGATGCAGCCAGTGAGATTTCGGGCAAGTATAATGCATAATATTATTTGTTGATTTTAAGGTTTAGCTTTAATGGCAACACTTCGTGAACTTAAAGGACGCATTGGTTCGGTTGCTTCGACCGAGAAGACCACGAGCGCGATGAAGATGATTTCGTCGGCCAAGATGCACAAGGCTACTGGACAGTTGCAGCGCCTAAAACCCTATCGTGGAATGGTGCGTGACGTGCTCAGCCATTTACTGATGACCGACCAGGAATTTGTCTCACCTCTTATAGAGGAGCGTGAAGTGAAGAGCGTTGCGTTGGTTGTTTATGGCAGCGATGACGGCTTGTGTGGTGCGTTCAATATTAACATCTTCAAGAAATTGCTTGATGCCATTGATGAACTTAAAAATCAATTTGGCAAAGGATTGAAAATAACTGTAATTCCAGTTGGAAAGAAGATGTCGAAGGCTGTGCACAAAATTGACTCTAAAAATGTCAATGTGGAGGATGTCCAGTATATGAGCACACGAAGCACAATGGAGCAGCTCACCGATTTCACCGAGTTGCTTCGCAGTCGTTTTGTCGATCACACTTATGACCGAGTTGATGTTGCCTACATGCAATATGTGAGTTCAAGCCGTCAGCTTATGACACATGAGCAGTTGCTGCCTTTGAGTGCCGATGCTCTTGCTAAAGATGTTGACCCTCGAGCTGCTGCAAGTCCTTGCATCTTTGAACCTGATGCTAATAGTATCTTCAACAGTGTGCTCCCATTGCACTTGCGCTCAACAATGCAGGAAGTATTTGTTTCAAGTACTGCTTCGGAACAAGCTTCACGTGTGATGGCGATGCAGACTGCAAGTGACAATGCTGCCGAGCTTCTCGAAGAGCTGAATCTTGAATATAACAAACTGCGTCAGCAGAGCATCACCACCGAGCTACTCGATATTCTGGGAGGGCAAGTGGAACGATAAACTTGAATAAGATGCCATCGGTGATCGGTTGTTTATGCCTGTCGGCACCACGGCACATCAATATATTTTTTAAGGCATAAAAGTAGTTATTAGAGTGTTGCTTAAACACAGCACCGAAATAAACATAATTATATGAACATCAAGGAGTATTTCTCTTCACTATTTGAGGGAACTCACAGCCTCATCAAAGGTATGGAAGTGACAGGTAAAGAACTCTTTACCAAGAAAGTCACCGAACAATATCCCGAGAACAGAGCTGAATTGAAAATCCCCGAGAGATTTAGAGCTACGTTGCAGTTCATCTATGATGACGAGGGCTACCACAAGTGCATCGCTTGCAAGACATGTGAGCGCAATTGTCCTAATGGTACCATACAAATAATAACTCGCATGGTAGACCTGCCCAATGGCAAGAAAAAGATGAAGCTTGACAAGTATATGTATGATTTGGGAAGCTGCACCTTCTGTGGACTTTGTGTTAGCACATGTCCGACCGATGCCATTGAGTTCTCTAACGACTTTGAGCAGGCGGTGTTCCGTCGTGAGGCCCTTCTCAAGCAGCTCAACTATCTGCCCGAGAAGGAAAAGCCTGCACTTGCGCTGAAACCTGCTCCTGCAACTAAGCCTGAGGCTACTGACAAGGTTGCCCCTCAAGACGAGGCTACCAAGGTCATTGAGCCTAAGGATGTTCAAACTAATGTAGAACAAAAAGAAACAGAATAATATGGAGTCACTCGGAAATGTAATCATGTATGTTATAATTGCTTTGACAATTATAGTATTTTCGGTGCTTGCGGTGACGACAAAGAAGATTTTGCGCTCAGCTACCTATTTGCTGTTTGTTTTATTGGCGACAGCAGCTATCTATTTCCAAATGGATTATGAGTTCCTGGGAGCAACACAGATTGCCGTCTATGCAGGTGGTATTGTTGTCTTGTTTGTGTTTGCTATTATGCTTACACACAAGCCTGGCGAGGATGCCGAACCACTCACTTCCCACAAGCGTATCCTTGGGTTGGTTGCTTGTTGTGCTGGTGTAGTGTTGTGCGGTGTCGCACTCTTTGGATATGCTAAGTTTTGCAGTCAAACTCTGCCTTCGATGAGTGAATTCAACATCGACCGCCTTGGGCAAATGCTGCTTAGTACCGACAAGTATGGATATCTGCTGCCATTTGAGGCTGTGAGCGTATTGCTGCTTGCATGCATCATAGGTGGTGTTGTAATAGCACGCAAACGTTAAAGAAAGGAGGATAAGAAATGGATTTAACTTTATTAATGTATCTAATCCCCAGTCTTGTGATGTTTGGCTGTGGCTTGTATGGATTCATCACCCGTAAGAATATGATAGCAATGTTGATTTCTCTTGAGTTGATGCTTAACTCAGTAGACATCAATTTTGTAGTGTTTAACCGTTATTTGTTCCCTGCCCAACATGAGGGCATGTTCTTCGCATTGTTTGCCATAGCTATTGCTGCTGCCGAAACAGCTGTTGCAATCGCTATCATTATCAATGTGTATAGGCTTGCTAAGAATGTTGACATCAACCAAATAACCAAATTGAAATTCTAAACAGTTATGCCACTAAGTAGTACAATATACGTTCTTGCCATACCATTTTTTATGTTCCTATTCCTTGGACTTGTGGGCACCAAGATGCCACGCAAGATTACGGGTGTAATAGGTGTGTTGGGTATGGCTGTGACAACAATATGGGCCTATGCCATAGCGTTTACTTATTTCTTTGGCAATGGCGAGGGACAAATGCTTGACGGTGTTAGGCAACAGATTGTAACAACCGACTGGACATGGCTCTCATTCTATGCCGACAAGCTTGTAGTGAGGTTGGGTGTGCTGCTCGATCCAATTTCGGCGATGATGCTGATTGTCATCAGTACAGTTTCGTTTATGGTTCATCTTTATAGCCTTGGCTATATGAGTGACCATGACGGCAATCCCGAAAAAGGATTCCAACGTTACTATGCCGATTTGGCACTCTTCACCTTCTCCATGCTTGGTCTTGTGGTTTCGACCAATATCTTCCAGATGTTCATTTTCTTTGAGATGGTGGGTGTTTCATCCTATCTGCTCATTGGTTTCTATTATGGACAGCAGCCTGCTAACCATGCATCTAAGAAGGCGTTTATCGTAACACGTCTTGCCGACCTTTTCTTCTTGATTGGTATCTTAATTCTCTCATTCTATACCGAGACTTTCGATTTCAAGGAGATTATGGGTGCTAACGGACATGATGTGTGCAACGCATTTACGAGCGCACAAGGTCTTACATTCATGGGTTGCTCTGTTACTGGATGGGCGTTGACATTTATCTTCATTGGTGGTGCTGGTAAGAGTGCAATGTATCCATTGCACATTTGGCTTCCTGATGCGATGGAAGGTCCAACTCCTGTGTCGGCCCTTATCCATGCTGCCACTATGGTTGTTGCAGGTGTGTTCCTGGTTGCTCGCATGTTCCCACTTTATGTGTTAGAGCAGGGAGCTATGGACATCATTTGCGTTGTGGGTGCTTTCACTGCATTCTATGCGGCAGCTGTTGCATGTACGCAGAGTGACATTAAACGTGCTCTTGCATTCTCGACCATATCTCAAATTGCTTTCATGATGACATCTCTTGCAGTTAGTTCGGCCAATAGCAAGCTCATTGGCGGTCATGAGGCAGGTCTTGGCTATATGGCTTCTATGTTCCACCTGTTCACTCACGCGATGTTCAAGGCATTACTCTTCCTGTGTACGGGTGCTATCATTCACGCTGTTCACAGTAATGAGAACAGCAAGATGCATGGCTTGCACAAGTTTATGCCTATCACAAGTATAGCATTCTTGATTGGTTGTTTGGCAATTGCTGGTATACCTCCATTTGCTGGATTCTTCAGTAAGGATGAGATTCTTGTTGCATGTTACGAGAAAGGTATTGGTTGGGGTCTGTGGATGAGCATGGTTGCTGGTATGACAGCGTTCTACATGTTCCGCATTTATTACCTAATCTTCTTCTGGAAGAAACATGAGGTTCATGGTGAACACGCACCTAAAGATCAACCTTGGACTATGACGGTACCTCTCATTGTATTGGCGCTTATTTCATGTGTTGCAGGATTTGTTCCTTTTGGCAAACTAGTTACATGGGATGGTGTTCAGCTTGAGACACACTTGAACTTGCCTGTTGCAGGAGCAAGCGTGGGAATCGCTCTGATTGGTATTGGTCTGGCTACGGTGATGTATTGGAAAGAGAATCCACTGCCCGACAAGCTCGCGACAATGTTCAAAGGTTTGTGGACAGCAAGTTACCGACGCTTCTATATGGACGAGCTCTATCAATTCATCACACACAAGATTATCTTCCAAGGTATCAGCAAACCTATTGCTTGGTTTGATCGCACCATTATTGATGGTTTCTTCAACCTGCTGGGCAATGTTACTAACAGTGCCTCGTTTGGCATTCGTAAGATGCAATCGGGCAATGTTCAGGGTTATGTTTCGTACTATATTATCGGTGCAGTGCTGCTTGCAGCCATCACTGGTGTAGTGATATTATTCTTTTAATCAACGGTTCTAAAATACAGTAAAGATTATGGAAATTTTCTCTAATATGCTTATTTATTTCGTGATTATACCGGTGCTCACATTGGTAGGCTTGGCCCTGACCAAGAACAAGGGCATCGACGCGATTAGAGCCGTTGCCGTTACTGGCGCTACAGCACTAGTGGCTCTAGCTATATATCTGGTTGTTTACTTCCTGCATGCTCGCGCAGCAGGTGACACTAGTGATATGTTATTACAAACGAGCGTCACTTGGTATGAACCGTTAAATATCAAGCTTGCGCTTGGTGTAGACGGTGTGTCGGTAGTGATGATTCTTCTTTCGGCGTTTATCGTCTTTGCAGGCGTCTTTGCGTCTTGGAAGATGGATCCGCTGCCTAAGCAGTTCTTCCTGTGGTTCTTCCTCCTCTCGACTGGTGTGTTTGGTTTCTTTATCAGCATTGACATGTTCACCATGTTCATGTTCTATGAGGTGGCTCTTATTCCAATGTACTTGCTCATTGGCGTGTGGGGTAGTGGTAACAAGAACTATAGTGCAATGAAGCTCACACTCATGCTTATGGGTGGTTCGGCATTCTTGATGCTTGGCCTAATTGGTATCTATTTCCACTCGGCTTCCGATGGACAATCTCTCACAATGAATATTCTTGAGATTGCTAAAAATGATGCAATACCTCATCAGTGGCAGTATTATCTGTTCCCACTTACCTTTGTGGGATTTGGTGTGCTGGGGGCTATGTTCCCGTTCCACACATGGTCACCCGATGGTCATGCCAGCGCTCCCACTGCGGTTTCGATGCTTCATGCTGGTGTGCTAATGAAGTTGGGAGGTTATGGCTGTTTCCGCATCGCCATCTTCCTGATGCCTTTTGCTGCTCAGCAGTTGGGATGGATATTCCTTACATTGACTGGTATTAGTATCGTTTATGGAGCATTTAGCGCATGTGTACAGACCGACCTTAAGTATATCAACGCTAATTCTTCGGTTAGCCACTGTGGTATGGTACTTTTCGCCATCTTGATGTTCAACAAGACAGCCATGACAGGTGCAGTGCTACAAATGCTCTCGCATGGTTTGATGACGGCCTTGTTCTTTGCCCTCATTGGTATGATTTATGGTCGCACTCACACCCGTGACATTCGTGATATGGGTGGCTTGATGCACATTATGCCTTACTTGGGCGTGGGATATGTGATTGCTGGTTTCGCTTCACTGGGTCTTCCTGGTTTGAGTGGTTTCGTGGCCGAGATGACGATCTTTGTTGGTTCGTTTGAGCATCAAGATATGTTCCGTCGAGTGCTCACGATAGCAGCGACGACATCGATTGTAATTACTGCAGTTTATATCCTGCGTGTAGTGGGCAAGCTTTTATATGGAGCCGTTCAGGATGAGCATCACCGCACTCTTACCGATGCCGATGCTACCGAACGCATATCTACTGCAACTCTTATTCTTGCTGTTGCAATTATAGGTTGCTTCCCTAATTTCTTTATCGATATCATTCGTGACAGCTTCACCCCTGTAGTGAAAGCATTGACAAGTGTTATGTAATTATAGTGTTGAATTAAAAAACAGATAATATACTTATGGATTATTCTCAATTTTTAATGATGCCGCAGGAGATAGGGCTATTGGTCGTTTTCTTGCTAGTATTCTTATATGACACTTTTATGCCGGCTAAGACGCTCAAGGGATTACCATTGTTTGCGACAATTGTGTTTGGCATATTCACGATATTCAGTTTCTTCCCAGTTCAGGATGGCATGGCGTTTGGCGACATGTTTGAGTCAAACAAGGCCACATGGGCAATGAAGAACATCCTCAACATTGGCATGTTCATAGTGCTGTTGCAGTCCATAAAGTGGGCTAACAGTGACTTTGTAAGTATTCGTCGTGGTGAGTTCTATGAGCTATTGCTCTTGACGCTATTTGGTATGTACCTTATGATTTCGGGACGTCACTTCTTGGTATTTGTGATTGGTCTCGAGACAGCATCATTGCCATTAGCTACTCTGGTGGCATTTGAGAAAAAGTACTATGAGAGTCATGAAGCTGCTGCTAAATATGTTCTCACTGCGGTGTTCTCTTCGGCTATTATGTTGCTGGGTTTATCGTTTGTTTACGGTCTTACTGGTACACTTTATTTCAACGAAATCGCAAAGACTATTGTTGACGAAAAATCGCTGTTGCTCATAGTGGCGCTAGCATTCCTCATTTCGGGTGTAGGCTACAAGCTTTCGCTGGTTCCATTCCACTTGTGGACGGCCGACGTTTACCAGGGCGCTCCCACCATGGTTACCAGCTATCTGTCGGTAATCAGCAAGGGCTCGGCAGCATTTGCATTCTTTGTAATCATGGTTCAGGTATTTGGTGCAGCCTATGCTTCCATCTGGGAGTGGATGCTCTATGCCATCATCGTAATAACAATTACTGTTGGTAACCTGTTTGCCATTAGACAACGCAACCTCAAGCGATTCTTGGCATTCTCATCAATCTCGCAAGCAGGTTACATCATGCTTGGCGTTATTGCGGCCAATGCTTTGGGCATGGCTTCGATGATGTATTACATCTTAGTCTACATCTTCAGCAACCTCGCTGCATTTGGTGTTATCGCAGTTATAGAACGTAAGACTGGTAAGGTTACTACCGACGATTATAATGGATTGTTCAAAACTAATCCTTGGCTGGCTTTCGTGATGATGCTGGCCATGTTCTCGCTGGGTGGCATTCCACCGTTTGCCGGATTCTTCAGCAAGTTCTTCATATTCTTGGGTGCAGCCAAGACTGGCAGTGTTGCGGTTTATGTACTCGTTCTTATCGCATTGATAAACACCATCATTTCGCTCTACTACTATTTGCTCGTTGTAAAAGCGATGTTCATACGACAAGACGAATGCGTGATTCCTGCATTTAAGTCGCACTGGACTGAGCGCGCAGGCCTTTGGATTTGCACGTTGGGCATTATTCTCATTGGCCTTGTTAGCTGTATCTACACAAGCCTGAGTGAAATCACAGCATCGCTCACCAGCATGTTTTCAATGGTATAATTAAATTTTACTAGAAATATAATAGTGGTGGCGGCATCTTATGTGCCGCCACCATCTTTTACATTATTATCTAAAACTTAAAACTTTATCAAGAATATTCCTGCTAACATTATGATAATTCCTGCATATTGGAACCAGGATATTTGTCTTTTTGGAGCGCCCAGCCAGCCGTGTTTCTCCATGAATAGACTTAGCAATAACTGACCTATGAGCAATGTCATCATGAAAACGCTCACACCAATCAGTGGTATTAGCCATGCATTGCCAAAAACAATAATGGCACCAAGTATTCCTCCCATCCACATCCACCAGGGGGCGTTAATGGTGAACGTTTTCTTTAGCTTGAGAATACTGCCACTGGCGCAACAGAACAAAAGCATTACTCCTGTGGCGATAGCAAAGAGCACTGTAGTGGCTTGAATAGCCGACCCTATCACTTGCCCCAGTGAAGCAAGAACAGCTCCTACTACAGCCGAGAGACATCCAGCAAGTATCGCAGCCAGTTGCCACAAGACTTGACGAAGACCGCCATTTTCTGTTTTTTTATTATTCTTAAGTCTAGGGATTATGACAACCATTGTAACCCCCACTATTAGTAGTAAAGCTCCAATAGCACGTTGCCAGTTCATGGGCATCACTCTTGCACCAAATAAACCGAAATGATCTATGCACAGGCTGAATATTAACTGGCTGAACATAGGAATTACCATCGCTTGGAGTTGACCAATCTCTTTGAATAGGTGAATGGCAATGGTGATAGTAATGAGTGGTATAACTCCAATAAACCAGCTCCACCATGGTGCATCATGAAAAGCTTGTGGCGATGGAATTAATGGTATTGACACAACCAGTGCGACAAAAATCAGCACTATGGTTGACACCGCAAATGAAATAAGTGTTGACAATGGAGCCGAACTCACTAGCTGACGCATGCGCGAGTTGGCCGCAGTTTGTAATGGGGTACAGAATCCTAGTATAAGTGCAATAATAATATATATCATAATAGGGCTTATTTAAAGTGATTTAATTACTTTGCAGGGATTACCAGCGGCAAGCACACATTGGGGTATATCATGGGTCACTACACTACCGGCGCCAATAACCGCACCGTCGCCTATAGTCACTCCAGGGCACACCGTCACATTGCCACCTAACCACACATTGTCACCCACAGTGATGGGTAGTGACCACTGCTTGCCAGCATTGCGACTTTCGGCGTCTAATGGATGACAAGGAGTGTAGAAAGAGCAATTAGGTCCAATAAAAACATGGTTTCCAAAGGTTACACGTGTCTCATCTAGTATGACCATATTGGTGTTGGCAAAGAAATCTTCGCCAACTTCAATATTGAAACCGTAGTCGCAAAAGAAGGGTTGAATAATCTTGAGGCGCTCACCGGTTTTGCCCAAAATGCGCTTGATTAGTGCTGTTTTCTCCTCATGTTGTGATGGACGAATATTGTTATAGACACGACACATCTCTTGCGTTTCCTGCAGGATTTCTAGAAGCAGAGTGTTGTCACTGGCCTCATAAGGCTCACCACACATCATTTTGTCAAGCTCAAGCTGCTGTTCGGGTGTAAATTGTCTCATAAAAATGGGTTTTAATTGGCAAAATTACAAATAATCAAGAAAAATTACTAAATTTGCACTATATAAACTTTCTGTAAAATGAAAAAGACTTTATTATTTATAGCTGTTGCAATAACTGCAGTTATAGCTCAAGCACAGAGCACAGTATATTTTACGCGTGATATCAGTCCTGAGGGCTTAGTGAAAATCTATAAAGCTCTTGGAGTAGAAGCAACAGGCAGGGTTGCAGTAAAGATTTCTACAGGCGAAGGCGGTAATAATCATTACCTCAAACCCACTTTGATAAGGAATCTTGTGGATGAAGTGAATGGCACGATTGTGGAGTGTTGCACAGCCTATGGAGGCTCGCGTCAAGATGTGAAAAAGCACTGGCAGACTGTTCATGAACACGGTTTTGACTCTATCTTTGCCGTTGATATTATGGATGAATACGATCAAATAAGAATCCCTGTTCAGGACCGAAAACATCTCAAGTATGACATTGTAGGAGGACACTTGGCAAACTATGACTTCATGATTAATTTGGCTCATTTTAAAGGGCATGCAATGGGTGGTTTTGGCGGAGTTCTCAAGAATGCTAGTATTGGCGTTGCTTCAACTGCTGGAAAAGCCTATATACACACGGCGGGCAAAACCGACGATGCGTCTATCGCCTGGAGCAAAGAGTATCTTGCAGCTGGACCCACTCAAGACCTTTTTCTTGAGTCAATGGCTGCAGCAGCTCAGGCCGTTCACAACTATATGGGAGGCCATGTGATTTATATTAATGTAATGAACAATATGAGTGTTGATTGCGACTGTGATGGCACTCCCGATGCTCCTGCAATCCAAGACATTGGCATAGTTGCAAGCCTGGATCCTGTTGCTGCCGATCAAGCGTGTCTCGATATGATATTTACTTACAAGGCCTCGAAAGGTGACGACAACAAGCCGCTAATTGAACGCATCAACCGTCAGCATGGTACTTATATAACCGATTATGCCCAAAAGATTGGTCTTGGCTCTAAGACTTACCAACTGATTAATATTGACAAGTAGTAGCGATTACTAAAAAAGGCTCTTTCTCACATTGAAAGAGCCTTTTTATTAATAGGTTAGAACTTATAAGTGATTCCTAAGTGGAATGAATGCATGGGTTTATTGTCGTCTTTGACGAGTGGCGTGCCATGAATCACTATGTTACGAGTACCTCCATACACATCAAGGTTGCTATAGGTGTATCCTACAGAAAACTCCCATTGCTCCTCATACTCCAACACCATTTCGGCGCGTGCATGCCAGTACAGGAATTTGCCGCCACTGTTGGTGAAATCTTCTTTGGAGTTAAAAACCAACACTATTTCATTGCCCGTAACCTCCTCATCAATAATTATATCTTCTTTTTTGTATACTTCGTAATTATCTACAGTTATGTTCTTATTGGTGGGAATGGGAATTGTGATTCCTGGCGACAATCTTAGTGATAATCCCATTTCATTCTTGCTGAGCATTATTGCGGGCGTGGTAAACTGTAAACCAGCCTTTGCTGCAAAACGGTAGCAAGCGTTTCTATAATTTTTGATATCCCACGAATATAGTTTGTCTTCTGAATACAAAGCACTAACATTGGCCTGATTAATAAACGGAGTTGTATAAATGAGCCCTACATTGACTCCAACATAGCGAAAGGGACGATACTCACCTGTTATCTCAAAATCAAGAGAGGGAAGGGCCGACACGCCCATGCGCAATCCAGCGGCCACTTTGTGGTCATTGGTGCAGTCAATATCGATAGCTTCCACGGGTGTGAAAGCAAGAATGCCCAGTATAAATATTGCTAAGCGTTTCATTAAGTTCTATTTGGTATAAAAGTCAATAACCCCCTCTATTGCACGTGTGCATACAGGACAGAATACAGGCACTTTGAGGGTCTTCATCATACAGTTTGGAGTAGGGCGATAAACGCCTTTTAGAACACAACCTGCCCCTTCATACAAGCCTACAGTGGTTGTGTCGAAGTTTTTATCATCGGCAGCGCTCACAGTCAGCTCATTGCCGGGAATTAAGTCTCTCCATTTATCGCCAAAATAAGTTAGTGTGGTGATATTGGGCGCCCACGGCTCTACATCGAGAGGAAAATCATTTGGTTCTTCGCCTTCATAGGCATACTCATCCGCAAGTCCAGCAAATGAGTGTCCAAATTCATGAACAAGCACCTCTTTAAAGAGTTTATGCTTAGTCATGAGCAGATTAAATGTGTTGTAAATGCCACCACCACCATAGCGGTCGGTGTTGACCATTACGATGATATGCTCGTAGGGCGTGCCAGCAAGTGCGTCGTGCATTTTTTTTATGCGCAACGTAGTGAGATAACGCGGAGTACCAAACGTGTCGAAACTCGAGCCAAGAGCTGTGTTGTGCCACACTCCTTCCGATGGTATTGAAGGCCCGCTGTCTTGAGAAGATGTCAACACTGCTATAATGCGGAACCTGTCGCGAAGATGCTTGAAAGGCTCAAAACTGAAAAGTCCTTCTATACCTTTCTTGCAGTCATTGAGATAGTCAAAAATCTGTTCTTGAGTATAGCCCTCAGCTACAAAAGCGATATTGATTGCCTTTTGAGAATCGGCAGGCTGATTAAGAACGAAATAATCAGGCACTTTGTCGCCTTCACCTTTGTGGACTATAGTACAGTCGTTAGGATATACTTTATGCTCTATAGCTGTTATCACTTCGTGTCGCAGGTTATAAAGATTGACGGTAATAATTACCGAATCGCGAGGCATTGGCAACAACTGCACGCACTCAAATGCTTTAGGCGCATAATGTGAGTCGTCAAGATCAAGCCACTCCTGAAACAGTGTACTGAAAGTTTGACGGTATATCAACTTCCCGGTTGCCGCCAGTTTCATGTCGATTGTTGCAGCACCATGAACAGGAATATCGGTAAAGTTCTGTCTTTTTCCATACCATCCAGGCATGCGGCTCAAACCATCGATTGCTATCGATTGCTTATTGATATTACCACTCAGAATATAGTCGATGCGCAGCGTGGAGTCTTTGAAATGGGTATCAAAGTTTTGTGCCTTCACACCAATCTGTATAAATATCAGTAGGATGGCAACTGATAACTGTCTTAGACTTGATTTCATAGTTATATATTACTTGCTCTTAAGTGTTATTGTCCTGTTAAGATAGCTCTTATTGCCTTTTACTCGCAGCGTTATGCTTCCAGGTGTCTCACTAGCCTGGACTACAACCACAAGCTGGCCGTGGAATAGCTTCATCTGCGGCTCGGTCATCACTTGTAGCGAGGTTACGTCTCCGTTGCACACGCCGCGGAAACAGCCTGCGCCCTCAACCACAAATTGCAAGTCGTCGTCGGCATCGGGTAGCAGAGTGCCATTCTTGTCAAGAAGACTCACTGTTATGAATGCCAAGTCATTGCCGTCGGCTCTGAGTGTGCTGCGGTCGGCATCGAGTTGCAGGCGATAAGGCTTACCTGCAGTCTTCACCGTTTTCTCGCCAGCCATCTTGCCGTTCTCATCATAGACAACGACCTTAATCTCTCCTGGTTGGTACACTACGTTACGCCAGCGCAGGCGATAGCGGTCAAGGCGGCTGTTAGTGTCTTTAGTGATACGTCCCTGACTCTTACCGTTCACAAACAGCTCAGCGGTGGGATAGTCTGTGTAGCAGTACACGGGGGTCACTTTGCCCACTCTGTCGGGCCATGTCCAATGAGGCAAAAGGTGTATTGTGTGACTCTCTTTATTCCAATGGCTGCGATACAGGTAGTAACGGTCTTTGGGAAGTCCTGCAAGGTCCACTATGCCAAAATAGCTGCTGCGTGCGGGCCAATAGTCGTCATAGGGAGTTGGTTCGCCCAGATAGTCAAATCCGGTCCAGACAAACTCACCTATTGTCCAGTCAAAATCGTCTTGCAGTCTCCAATCGTCGTCAGGTAAGTTGCTCCACCAGCAGTATTCTGTGTCATAACTCGAGCATTGACCTTCTGGATGTTGTTTCATCGTTGCAACAGTGTCGGGGAAATAATATACACCTCTGCTGCTCAGGGTTGAGGCAGTCTCACTTCCCAACACAAAGCCTTGCGGCAGCTCTTTTATGCAATCCTCATAGCGGTGAACTCGATAGTTGAACCCTGGCACGTCGGCCTGCTGCGCAAATCCACATTTAATGTCGGCATCAGGATTGTCCATACCGCAAGTCACCATGCGGGTTGGGTCAAGGGTGTGACACCATCTCACCAGAGCTGCATAGCGTTCAGCGCCTTCTTCTTTCCATTGCTCTGGGATTTCGTTGCCCACACTCCACAACACTATGCTTGGGTGGTTACGATGGTTCATAATCAAGTTGTATATATCTTTTTTCCACCATTCATCCCAGAAACGGTTATAGCCGTTTTTCACCTTGGGGTCTTTCCAGCAGTCAAAACTCTCTGCCATCACCATCAGGCCAAGGCTATCGCAAAGTTCCATCTGCCAAGTTGAAGGCATGTTATGAGATGTTCTAATGGCATCTGCTCCCATTTCTTTCATTATCTTAAGCTGGCGTGCCATAGCGGCTTTATTGGCAGCGGAGCCAAGTGGACCTAGGTCATGATGGAGGCATACACCCTTGAACTTGCGAGTTACTCCATTTAACTGGAAACCATGTTCCTTGCTATACGCCACGGTGCGCACTCCCAGATTGTCAGTCCGTTGGTCTACAATCTCGCCATTCAGCTCGGCAGTAATATTTACTTTATATAGATATGGTGATTCAGGTGACCACAAGCGGGCATTTGCTAATTTAAACTCTGCTCTGCACAGACCATCGTCAGCAATTTTGCGTTGAGTCTCAGCAACTATATTGCCCTCACGGTCGGTAATACATAACGTTATCATTGGACGCTCGCCAGCTTCACAACCATTGAGCTGAGTGTCAATGGAGACGAAAGCAGTGTCGTTTTCTATTTTAGTAGTACGCAACCATGTGCCCCACACGTCAAATGCAACTCTGCCACTGGTGATAAGCTTCACAGGGCGATATAGACCGGCTCCAGGATACCAACGGCTGCTTTCTTCCACATTCTTGAGATGAACTTCAAGTGTACCGTCGAAGTCTGCTTTATCAATTAGAGGGGTGATGTCTACTCTGAATGCATTGTATCCGTAGGCCCAACCTCCCACTTTCTTGCCGCTTACATATACTTTGGGTTCACTCATGGCGCCGTCAAAAAGCAACTCAGCGCGCTTAGTGCCATTGGGCAGCACAAATTGTGTCTTATAATAGCCTTCTCCAATCCAGGGAAGGGCGCCCGAGCGGCCACTGTGCTCAGTTTCTGTCTCCTCGCCATTTTCCTTGATGGCAACGACTTGAAGGTCCCATTTCTTGTCAAACGGTCCGCTAATTGCCCAATCATGAGGAATTGTCACCTCCTGCCAGTTTTCCTTGTCGTGGCTAAACAACCAGTGTTTGCTGAGTTCAAATACTTTAGTCTCACACTTTGCACTCATTGCCATTAGCATTACAATGCCCAATAATAAGCGTCTTACCATGTCTATCTAAGTTTTTGGTTTATATCATGCAAAGATAATAAAAATCCATAATTACAAGAAACACTACTGCATTTTTCAAAAAACAAAACTAAAAATATCTTTATAAATTGCAAAAGTCGAACGCGCCTCTGTGTCATCTTTCATGCTCCAATTATAAAGTTTTATTCATGCTTAGGGTAGTTATATCAAATTTTGTGTGTAATTTTGTGTCGCATTTCACAAGCCAAGCACTATTAAAATGATTTCTATCCAAAACCTAAAGGTTGAGTTCAGCGCTCGACCATTATTCGATAATATTAACTACGTTATTAACAAGAACGACCGCATAGCTCTTGTTGGTAAAAATGGTGCTGGCAAGTCGACCATGCTTAAAATCATCGCTGGCTTGCAGTCACCCACTTCGGGCAGTGTGTCTAAGCCTGGCGACGTGACCATTGGCTACCTGCCGCAGCAGATGCGTCTCGTCGATGAATGCTCTCTGCGTGAAGAGGCTGCCAAGGCTTTCGACCATGTCAAGGAGCTTGACAACGAGATTGATGCTATTAATGACGAAATTGCAGCTCGAACCGATTATGACAGCGACGAATATCAGGCTCTACTTGAGCGTCTCTCCGAGAAAACCGATGTTCGTGCCATGATGCAAAGCGAGAACTATGAAGCCGAATTGGAGAAGACCTTGCTTGGACTGGGTTTTGAGCGCAGCGATTTTAATCGTCCCACTAGCGAGTTCAGCGGTGGGTGGCGAATGCGTGTTGAGATTGCCAAATTACTCCTTCGCCGACCCGATGTATTACTACTTGACGAGCCTACCAACCACCTCGATATCGAGTCGATTCAATGGCTTGAGTCTTTTTTGAAAAATCGTCGTGGCGCGTTGTTGCTCGTCAGCCATGACCGTGCCTTTATCGACAATGTTACCACACGCACCATCGAGATTTCGCTTGGAAAGATATATGACTATCAAGTCAATTATTCTCATTTTGTACAGTTGCGACAAGAGCGCCTTGAGCAGCAGCGTCGAGCCTATGAGAACCAGCATAAGATGATTCAAGACACCGAGGACTTTATCGAGAAGTTCCGTTATAAGGCTACTAAGGCGGTTCAAGTGCAGAGTCGCATCAAGCAGTTGGCCAAGGTAGAGCGCATCGAGATTGACGAAGTGGACAACTCACGCATCCGCATCAAGTTTCCGCCTGCACCTCGTTCGGGCGATTATCCAGTAATTGTTGAAGACCTGTCCAAAAATTACGACTCTCTCAACGTGTTCCGCGATGTGACACTTACCATAAAGCGTGGTGAGAAAGTCGCGTTTGTAGGTAAGAATGGAGCTGGAAAGTCTACTCTCGTCAAGTGTATCATGAACGAGATTCCATTTGACGGCAATGTCAAGATTGGTCACAATGTCAAGATTGGCTATTTTGCTCAGAATCAAGCGCAACTTCTCAATCAGGATATAACCGTTTTCGACACCATCGATTACGAGGCTGTGGGCGACATACGTTCTCGTATAAACGACTTGCTGGGCGCCTTTATGTTTGGAGGCGAGGCGAGCGAGAAGAAGGTTAAAGTACTCTCGGGAGGCGAAAAGAGCCGCTTGGCGATGTTACGATTGTTACTCCAACCTGTCAATTTGCTCATACTCGATGAGCCCACCAATCATCTCGACATGCGCACCAAAGACATCCTCAAGAGTGCCCTTGCCCTCTTTGATGGCACTGTGATAGTTGTCTCTCACGACCGCGATTTCCTCGATGGATTGGTAAGTAAAGTGTATGAGTTTGGAAACCACCGAGTTCGTGAGCATTTGTGTGGCATTTACGAGTTCCTCGAGAAGAAAAAAATACAGTCGTTGCAGGAACTGGAGAAAAAGGATAGTGTAATAGCTCCACAGCAAGAGAAAGTGATTACTGCCTCCAAACTGAGTTATCAGGAGCAGAAGGAGCATGAGCGAGTGTTGCGCCGTGCTCAAAAGCATGTTAAACAGCTTGAGCAACAAATTGCCGACACCGAAGAGGCTATTGCCGAGATTGAGACTCAACTCTCGCAAGGAAATGCATCCGACCCCGAAATATTCTCTCGTCATGCCGAGCTCAACAAGTTGCTTGAGAATGTGATGGCGCAATGGGAGCTGGCGTGTGAGGATTTGGAAAATCTCGAATCTTAACTCATTCTCGACTTGTAGTCCTCATAGGTGAATTCCCTAAGTGTTTCGATTGAGCCGTCAAGGTGTTGTAGCACAATGGCAGGATGGCTTATACCGTTGAACATATTGGTCTTGACGGTTGTATAGTGATTCATGTCCTCAAATGTTAACCGGTCACCGACTTTCAACTCTTGTTCAAAACTCCAGTCGCCCACATAGTCTCCACTCAGGCATGAGTTTCCTCCTATGCGATAAGTGGGGAAGTTGAGGTCAACATCGGCAAGTGCTTGGCTGATAACCGGCTTATAGGGCATCTCCAGGCAGTCAGGCATATGGCAGGCAAACGATACATCGACAATCGCTGTCTTGATACCACTATTTTCTACCACATCAACTACGGTGGCTTCCAGATCTCCAGTTTGCCAGCAAAATGCGCTTCCTGGTTCAAGAATCACCTTAAGATTTGGATGACGGCGCTTGAAATCTTTAATAAGGTTTATTAGATGTTCCACATCATATCCCTTGCGAGTCATTAAGTGGCCGCCTCCCATGTTTATCCATTTGAGCTGTTGAAGCCATTGACCAAATTGCTCTTCCATGACATTGAGAACCATTGCCAGGTCGTAGGATGTGGATTCACATAGTGCATGAAAATGAAATCCGTCAACACCTTTGGGGATGGCTGTCAAGTCTTCGGCAAGTATGCCAAAACGTGACCCTGGGCAGCATGGGTTGTAAATGTCAGTTTCTATTACCGAGCACATGGGGTTGATTCTCAACCCGCAGCTGATGCCCTCGTTGGGGCATTTGCTATTGTGCTCGTCAATATATGGTTTGAAACGGAGAAACTGGTCAACCGAGTTGAAAGTTATATGGCTGCTTCCTGCTATATATTGCTTGATGGTTTGTTCGGTATATGCAGGACAATAAGTATGGGTCTTGCAGTGCAATTCCTCATTGGCTAATAGCATTTCGTTGACCGAACTTGCTGTTGAACTTATTCCATATTCTCTGAAAATGGGAAATGTACGCCACAGTGCATTGGCTTTGAACGCCATGATGATTTTGGCACAACTTTCATGGCTTACCCGAGTTATAAGGTCGAGATTGCGTCTGAGTTTTTCTTCATAAACTATATAATAGGGTGTATTCATTGATTCACTCTTTATTTGGTTTAACAAATTTTGAACTTGGCAAATTTTAAAAGGAGAGTTCTTTGGCCCATTACGTCAAACTCCGCAATAATCTTTGCATCGCTTCCCGAAGTGTCAATTCTGACAATTGTACCATTTCCAAAGACACTGTGAATGATGTGAGCACCTTCATTCACCTCATCAATTGTGTGAAGACCGAAGTCGCCAGAATATGTTACTGGTGAAGAAGGTTTTGCCGAACTAATGGGTTTGAATCTGGATGTGGGGGGAGTTGAATGAGATGTAGAGGGATAATCATGAGCATGGAAAGATTGACGCTTTTCATTCCTGGCGTTATGCCATTCATTACTTGTGTCGCTCTCTACTTTAGTCTTTTTAGCACTTGTTGACCCCATTGACAAATACTGCTCGTCAATATCATATATAAACCTGCTAGGTTTGCAATTTACATGGCTTCCATTGCGGAATCTTGATTTGGCAAAGGTTATAACACAATTCTTTTCGGCACGAGTGATAGCAACATATAGCAACCTACGTTCTTCTTCGATTTCGGCAAGAGAGTTCTTGCTCATAATCGAGGGGAAGAGATCCTCTTCAACACCAACTATTATCACGTTCTTGTATTCTAGCCCTTTTGCTGCGTGAACTGTCATTAAAGTCACACATTCGCCAGTGCTGTTGTCAGTGTCTTGATCGGTAGCAAGTGATGCTTGGGCAAGAAAATCAGTCATCAATGTGTCGCTATAGCCTTGCTCTAATTGACCTTCAACAAAATCGTGCATTGCCGCTAATAATTCATCGAGATTTTCCTGTTTGCTTATGTTTTCCACCGATTTATCTTTCATCAGATCATTCATGATGCCGCTTTGCATGATGATATGGCGACCTAATTCATAGGCGCTTGTTCCTGCATCGTTTTGAGCCGAGAATGAGTTAATAAGTTCAACAAAAGCCTGCAGTTTGCGTAATGTGCCGCTATTCACTTCCAAATGGTGTTGTTCAGGAGCTGTAAGGACTTGCCATAGGCTAACTCCGTTGTCTATTGCGCAGTGCTGTACTTTAGCAAGAGTAGTCGCCCCAATACCACGAGCAGGATAGTTGATTATTCTTCTCAATGCTTCATCGTCATTGGGGTTGATTGTGAGACGAAAATAGGAGAGAGCATCTTTAATCTCTTTGCGTTGATAAAAAGAAAGACCTCCATAAATGCGATAGGGGATAGATCTACGTTTATCGCCATGCTTGTTTTTCAAGCCACCACTACCTAGTGCTTCCTCAAGCACACGTGATTGAGCATTAGTTCGGTAAAGTATAGCAAAGTCTTCATAGCTGCAACCTTCGCGAGCTTTTAATGATGATATCGTGCTCGAAACCACATAGGCTTCCTCATAGTCGTTGTAGCACTCAACTACATTAACTTTTGTGCCCTTTGGATTCTCGCTGTATATATTCTTCTTGATTTGGCGTTTGTTTTTGTCAATTAATGAGTTTGCAGCACCTATTATGTTCTTTGTAGAACGATAATTGCGCTCTAGTTTGAATGTTTGTAATGCTGGAAAGGACTTCTTAAGGTCTAAAATATTGGATATATTAGCTCCACGAAATGAATAAATGCTTTGGGCGTCGTCTCCAACTACACAAATTCGGTTGTGCTTTTTTGCAAGTTGGGTCATAATTAGGTGTTGTGCAAAGTTGGTGTCTTGGTATTCATCAACTAGAATATACTCAAATCGGTCCTGGTATTTCGCTAGCACATCGGGATTGTCGCGCAACAAGAAGTTTGTATATAGAAGTATGTCGTCAAAGTCCATTGCACCGGCAATTTTGCACCGATGACAGTAAGTCTTGTATATCTCAAATGTGAGTGGACGTTGAGCTCTCTCATCTTCTTCCCTTAATTGCTTATCGTTCTCATAGTAGGATGGTGTTATGAGAGCATTTTTCATCATGGATATGCGTGAGTGAACGATTGCTGGCCTATAAACTTTATCATCGAGTTGCATATCCTTGATGATAAGCTTCAATAACGAGCGTGAATCACTGGTGTCGTATATCGTAAAATCGTGATTAAAGCCTATTCGGTCGGCATTAAATCGCAAAAGTCTAGCAAAGATGGAGTGAAAAGTACCCATCCACAAGTAGGATGCATCTTTTTCTCCAACGAGTTTGTTGATTCGTTCGCGCATTTCACCTGCAGCTTTATTGGTGAAAGTAAGAGCCATTATGTGAGATGGCAGGTATCCAAGCTTGATGAGATGCACAATCTTGTATGTAAGCACACGTGTTTTGCCTGAACCAGCTCCGGCAATAACCAGTTGGGGCCCTTTGCAATATAACACAGCTTCTTGCTGCTGCTCGTTAAGCTTATTTAGGTAATCTTCCAATTTTTCGAAACTTAATTAATGTCAATCAACTAATTGGCTATAGCTTGGAATCTCTTTGAGAAAGCAATAGCTGTTTTTCTCATAGTCTATTTTGCAGCAGTAGTGGCTCATGCCGTTCGACACTATCAAAAATCTTGCTTTAAGCACCATGTTGTATCTAACTATTTGGTCAAATGTCTTTTGCGACAAACTTATAAAAGGGGCTTTATATTCAACAATCACAAGTGGTTCTCCTTGGCGGTCGGCAACAAGTGTGTCGCAGCGTCGATTTATACCATTCTGTGTGAGTGAAATCTCATTGTTCATTAGTTCTTTTGGAAACTCTTTCTCCTCCATTAAATATCTGACAAAGTTTTGTCTGACCCATTCCTCGGGGGTGAGGGTGACCCATCGCCTGCGTAAGGTGTCAAATATAATGAAACCATTATCTTTCTTTTTTATATTAAACTGATATTCAGGAAGATTTAGCCGTTGCATGATTTTTTGATTTGGTCGTCTGCAAAATTTGTTGTAAATTTACAAAAAAATTTGGAACCAACTTACCTGGCCCTTGTAAAAAAAGAATAATATGGCAGCAAAACGTGAAGATGTATCTTTTCTGGGTTTACTGAATGACATAAATTCCAAGAAATTCAAGCCCATCTATGTTCTTCATGGAGAAGAGGGCTATTTTATTGATCGTCTGGAGGAGGCTATCATTAAGAACGCACTCACTCCTGATGAGCAGGACTTTAATCTTAACGTGATTTATGGCGTTGACATTAATGACATGCGTAACGTTGTTAGCATGTGTAAGCAGTATCCAGTAATGGCAAAGTACTTGGTGGTTGTGATCAGAGAAGCACAGAATGTTGGAAAGAATAACAATAAAGGAACAGCTAATGAGCTGAATGTACTTAAACATTATGCTGCACAACCCATGGCTACCACTATTTTAGTGGTTTGTAACAAGAATGAGGCAATTAAAGGCAAGGAGTTTGTTGATGCTGTAAAGAAAAATAAGGTGGGAGTTGTGTTTCGTAGTGACAAACTTCGGGAGGGGCGGCCTGTCGAGTTGGCTGCATCCGATTATATCAAGTCTATTGGATGCACCATCGACGACAAGGCTCTTTCCATGATTGCTTCCAATGTAGGCAATGATATATCTAGGCTTTACACCGAGATTGACAAGCTCAAGATTCTTGTAGCTGACGACCGTCGCATTACTCCGGAGTTGATAGAGAGGAACATTGGAATAAGCAAAGATTATAATAATTTTGAACTCGAAGAAGCTCTTGCTAAACGTAATGCCAAAAAGGCATTTGAAATTATAAACTATTATGAGAAAAATCCTAAAGCCAACCCAACTATAGTGACAGTGAGTATGCTTTTCTCGTTCTTCTCAAAGATTCTGTTATTCCGTACAGCGAGCGACAGGTCTCAAGAAGGTTTGATGGCGGCTGTGGGTACTAAGTCGGCATGGCGAGTTCGAAAAATAGGTGACGCCAGCAAGTATTATACTACGGCTGCTTGCGTCAACATTATCTCGTGGATTAGAGAATGTGATGTCAAGAGTAAAGGAATAGGTTCAAGGCAAGATGCAAACGCATTACTTAGAGAGCTGATTTACAAAATCCTTAATGTCAAATAAAGCTTCTTTTTAATGTCACATTACATATTTATTTGTAATCTTTATCGCACCGTGATAAGTTCTTGTCGCAAGATTCTTTTAATTTGCATCTACTGCAAGGATTAAGGGCCGATTTCTTGTGTGTAATGGCTCGATATATGCTCCTTATTGCCAAAACGAATGCTAGAGCTACTATAATAGCTACAATTATATATTGCCAAATATCACTCATGATTTGATTTGCTTAAAAGCTTTCTTTATCATTGTGTTCAGCTTGGCAGGAGTGAGATCAACTGGATAAGTTTCAAAGGGAAGTCGCATCTCGCATCCGCTACGGAAGTTGCTGCATCCATAGGCAGTTCTTCCTTTTATGATGTGCCCTTTCCCACACAAGGGACATTGTATCTCTTCAATCGATTTGAGTCGGGGCTTGCGTGTTTTTTTCTCTTTGTTGTCTGAACTATTCTTTTTTCCTTTCTTCTTTTCTTCTTCAGGTACTGCAATTGTAGTGCTTGAGTTGTCACGAAGAACATGTAGCACTATTTCATTGACAAGAAATTTTAGCTCATCAATGAACTGCTGGGCACTGAACTCACCTCGTTCAATTTTGCGCAACTTGTTCTCCCATAAGCCAGTGAGCTTTGCCGATTTGAGAAGCTCTTCTTTGATAGTGTCAATAAGCTGAATGCCAGCTGCTGTGGCAATAAGGCTTTTGCGTTGTTTGGCTATATAATGACGCTTGTGAAGAGTCTCGATAATCGCAGCTCGGGTAGAAGGCCGTCCAATCCCGTTCTCCTTCATGGCATCGCGAAGCTCGTCGTCATCTACAAACTTGCCAGCAGTTTCCATCGCACGCAATAAAGTTCCCTCAGTATAGTACTTGGGTGGTTGCGTGGTTCTTTTCAGAAGCGACGGCTCATGAGGACCGCTTTCGCCTTCTACAAATGTTGGCATTATTCCGTTGTCGTCATCCTCTTTTTCTTCGCTATTTTGTGTTTTCTCTTTGTTGTATATCACACGCCATCCGTCTTTTAGAATCTCTTTTCCGGTTGCTTTGAATTCATAATCGCTCACTTGTGCCATTACGGTAGTCGTCGAGAATTCACAATCAGGATAGAATGCTGCGATAAATCGTTTTGCAACGAGATCATATACTAATTTTTCCTCACGAGACAAGAAAATCGATGAAGGATCAACATTTGTTGGAATAATAGCATGGTGGTCGGTTACTTTGCTATTATCAAAAACCTTTTTGCTCTTAGGTAACTTGCTGGTTAGAATAGGTTGAGTTAGGGGTGTATAAGGCTTCATGGCTTCCAAGATGCCAGGAATCTTCGCATAAATGTCGTCGCTCAGATAGGTTGTATCTACACGAGGATAGGTAGTCACCTTTTTTTCATAAAGTGACTGAATAAGCCTCAATGTCTCGTCAGCACTATAGCCAAATTTCTTGTTGCATTCAACTTGTAGACTCGTGAGGTCAAATAATCGCGGTGGTGCCTCTTTTACTTTCTTCTTTGCAACAGATGTCACCGTGAATGCAAATTCTTTTATTTTCTCGACAATCTCACTAGCCGAAGATTCTACCTTGAATTTCCCCTTTGTGGAATTGAAGATTGTATCGCGGTATTTCGTTTTTATTTCCCAATAGTCTTCGGGTACAAAATTTTGAATCTCTCGCTGGCGGTTGACTATAAGTGCAAGGGTTGGAGTTTGAACTCGTCCTATAGACAGCACGTTACTTGATCCCCAATCGCGATACTTAAGTGTATAGAGTCTTGTGGCGTTCATGCCCAGAATCCAATCTCCTATCGCGCGTGAAAGTCCAGCAAAGTAAAGATTGTCGAAATTTGAAGCATCCTGAAGTTGTTGGAATCCCTCACGAATGCTCTCGTCGGTAAGGGATGAAATCCACAGCCTTTTTACAGGCTTGTTGCATCGTGCTTTTTGATAGACCCAACGCTGAATGAGCTCACCTTCCTGACCAGCATCACCACAGTTAATCACCTCATCAGCATTTTCAATAAGTGTCTCTATTACTTTAAACTGTTTTTTGATTCCGTCGTCTTCAATAAGCTTTATGCCAAAGCGCTGAGGTATCATGGGTAATGAAGCCAAGCTCCACCTTTTCCAAAGGTCGGTGTAGTCGTTAGGCTCCTTGAGACAACACAAATGACCAAAAGTCCAAGTCACTTGATACCCGTTGCCTTCGAAGTAGCCTTCGTGACAGTCATTAGCACCAAGCAATCTTGCAATGTCCCTGGCAACACTAGGTTTCTCAGTTACACATACTTTCATTCTCCTAACTTTAATTGTTTAGCTTCATCCCACAACTCATCCATCTCGGCAAGGGTCATCTCATTGAGATTTTTGCCCATTTTTCTAGCTCTTGCCTCTACATGATTGAATCGGGCGATGAACTTGAGGTTGGTTTTTTCCAAAGCATTGTCGGGTCGTATACCATATAGACGAGCAGCATTTACAAGTGAGAAAAACAAGTCACCAAACTCTTTCTCAATGTTGACTTCATTTCCTGTTTTAAGCTCTGTCTCCACCTCAGCAAGTTCTTCCTTCACTTTCTCCCATACGTCCTCTTTTTTCTCCCAGTCAAAGCCTACATTGGCTGCCTTTTCTTGTACCCTTTCGGCTTTGATAAGCGAGGGCAGGGTAGAGGGAACTCCGCCAAGCACAGTTTTATTGCCACCTTTTTCTTTCATTTTGATGACCTCCCAGTGCTCAAGCAACTCTTTTACGCCACTTACCTTGTCATTACCATATATGTGGGGATGACGGTAAATTAGCTTCTGTCTTAAAGCCTCGCAAACTTCGGCGATATCATAAGCACCTGTTTCTTCACCAATGCGAGCATATAGCAATACGTGAAGCAACACATCGCCAAGTTCTTTTTTTATAATATTGTTGTCAGTTCCTAACAGAGCCTCGGCAAGCTCCATAGCCTCTTCTATAGTATTTGGGCGCATGCTTTCGTTGGTTTGAACAGAATCCCACGGACATTGTTCTCGCAGCGTGTCAATAACATCAAGGAGTTTGCCGAATGCCTCTAGTTTTTGTTGACGGTTATTTTTCCTCTCCATATTTCTTTATTCCTCGGTTCAAGAAGTCCATGAACCCTGGAACGTCTTCTTTATAAGCAAATGGACCTGACATTAGCTTGCCGTTATTGTCTAGAACTATATAATAAGGCTGAGAATTGGAATTGAACTTAACTGCTTGCAGATAGCTCCACTTGTCACCAACTGTAGTGAGTTCCATCTTGCTGCCGTCACGTTCTACGATCATAGGTTTAGCAAGCTCTGCTTTGTCGTCAACCATTAGCCTGATATGAATAAAGTCGTTTTTAAGTTTGTTCTTAACTTCATCAAGATCCATTACTGCAGTTTCCATCTTGCGACAGTTCACACAGCCAAAACCTGAGAACTCCAAGAACACGGGCTTACCTGTACGCGCAGCTACTGCCATTCCTTCTTCAAAATCGTCATACTCTTGCAACGTCTCGGGATTGGTAGTATAATCTTGAGTATACAATGGTGGAACAAATGCACTTGTCACACGCAATGGTGCTCCCCACAATCCAGGCAATAAATAGGCTGTGAAGGCTAGAGAGATGATACCAAGCATAAGTCTTACTACACCAATTGGCTTCTTTTCACCATCTCCTCTGAGCCAAAGCGAGCCAATCAAATACAGTCCAAGCAGGAAGAATATAGCAATCCACAGCGACAAGAATGTCTCACGGTCAAGAATGTGCCATCCGTAGGCAAGATCGGCAACTGACAGGAACTTGAGCGACAACGCAAGCTCCAAGAAGCCGAGGACAACTTTCACTGTATTTAACCAGCTTCCCGACTTTGGCAACTTCTTCAGCACTGATGGGAAGAGAGCAAATAACGTAAATGGGATTGCCAAAGCAAGAGCAAACGCAAACATACCCACAATAGGACCAAGATAGCTGCCGCTGCTGGCAGTCTCAACAAGCAATGTACCAATGATGGGACCCGTGCATGAGAACGAAACAATTACAAGTGTGAATGCCATGAAGAAGATGCTCAACAATCCGGTTGTTTTCTCGGCACGGCTGTCCATCTTGCTAGACCATGAATCGGGTAGTTTTATCTCAAATGCTCCAAGGAACGAAATCGCAAATACCACAAGCAACAAGAAGAAAATAATGTTGCACACAGCATTGGTTGCAAGAGCGTTAAGGCCATTGGCCCCAAATATTGCTGTCACGATTACACCAAGAAGAACATATATTACTATAATTGAAACACCATAAGTAATAGCACTTGTTATAGACTTAGTCTTGCTATTACCTTTCTTCAAGAAGAAGCTCACAGTTAAAGGAATGATTGGCCACACACAAGGTGTGAGAAGGGCCAGCAATCCACCTAGAAAACATGCCCAGAATAAAAACCACAACGATTTGCTATTGCCTTCAGTACCAGACGCTGCAGAGTCGGTAAAGCTCACAGGAGCCCACAAGTTGCTAGTAATCTGTACTGCTGCAGTGTCGGTAGGTTGTACAGTGGCACTGTCTTTAAGAGAAAGATTTACAATTGAATCAACATTGGGCATGGCTGCCGCTTCTGGATTCATTTGTGCATCAGCTCCTGCCTCAGTACCGGCAGCAGCGTCTGCAGGGGCAGCCCCTTGGCCGCTGAAATCAAACATCTCTTTAGTTGGTGCTGTACATGTCTCATCATTACAGCTCATGAATGACAGCTCACCAGCTATTTTATAGGTAGGAGCCGTTACAGTAAACTTTTGTGTGAGAGTAACAGATCCTTCCCACTGTTTCACCTTCATTTCAAATGTTTTGTCATCAATGGTTTGAGGAGACTTGCTAGGTTTCAAACTTCCTACAAGCTTAACGCCATCTGTGGTTTTCCATTTTATACTCAATGGCACTGGACCATCCGAAGGGCTATCCATAGAATACATGTGCCATCCACTTTTTATAGTGGCAGTAAATGTAATAACACCATTAGTGGCATCAGTCATTTTCAGGCTTTTAGTCCACTTTACGGGATTTAAAATCTGAGCTTGTGCTATCATGCAAGAGAGCACTGTGATGAATAGTAATAAATGAAGTCTTTTTGTGTTCATGTTTATAGATATTTTTGTTTTCACAGTGCAAAGTTAATAACTGGATTTTCTTTTTCCAATTTTATAACTCTAAAAAAAACATAATGCGATACTATTATATAAAATTTATTCCTACCTTTGTGGTCAAATTCATGATTGAACATGATTAAGAGAATAATTGACTCGAGCGAACTTAGCAAGTTTAAGAATGCGGTCGAACGTGTGTCACGCATTGTGATTACTTGCCACAAGAAGGCCGATGGTGATGCCATTGGCTCGTCACTTGCTTTGTGTTTGATTCTTAGAAAGCTTAGCAAGAATGCCATAGTAATTATTCCTGATCAGTTGGCCGATTCTTTGACTTTTGTTACTAAAGGCATAGACTATGTCACATTCAGTCGCAATGAGGTCATGGCAGGCAATATCATCAGGAACACACAACTCATCATGTCACTTGATTATAATTGCTTTGACCGTGTCGACCGCATGAAATCATGCATCGAACAGTCAAGAGTTCCCAAGGTGCTTATCGACCATCACTTAAATCCTGACAATGTCTTTGATGTGACAATCTCTCACCCCGAGATTTCTTCTACAAGCGAGTTAGTTTATAGGCTAGCTACTGAAGCAGGATGGCTTAACTGTATTGACAAGCAAGTAGCTTCATGTATCTTTGTCGGCATTATGACCGATACTGGGAATCTTGCATTCAGTTCATCTTATCCCGAAGTTTATCACGTTATGTCTAAACTAATGGAGTATGGCATTGACAAGCCTTATTTGTACAAAATGGCTATGGACACAGTACCGCTCAATAGCTTGTTGCTTCAAAGCTATGCTTTGCTCAATAAGATGAAAATCGTTGACGACAAATACGCACTCATTACTCTTGACAAATCCGACCTTGAAAAATATGATTACAAAACCGGCGATACTGAAAGATTAGTCAACAAACCGCTTTCAGTTAAAAATGTTTTTTGGAGCACTTTCATGCGTGAAGACCCCAACTGCATCAAGGTTTCGATGCGAAGTGAGGGAACACTAGCTGTTGACAAATTGTGCGCTCGATATTTCAATGGCGGTGGTCATAAGCATGCAGCTGCCGGAGAGTTCTATGGCACTATGCAAGAAGCTGTTGATCTCTATTATAAGATTGTTGAACAAGTAAATAATGAAGAACATAATAAAAATGAAAATTAAAAGTATCTTTTTAATGCTGATTTCGGCATTACTATTTGTGTCTATAACTTCATGTAGCGACCGTGAGAGCTATGCGGACTTACTCAATAAGGAGCGATATGCTACCAATGCTTATTTGGCCAATTGCCGAGTTGTAAACGAAATACCAAGCGATACAGTCTTTGAGACTGGACCTGATGCACCATATTATCGAATCAACAATGAAGGCAATGTTTATATGCAAGTTATTAAAGCCTCTGACCGAAAAACAGATAAGGCTAAGCCTTCTGAGCGCATCTACTTCCGTTATATGCGATACAATCTAATATACTGGTATTATTATAACGAGATGATAGGAGATGGTAATGAGAATGACATGAGCTATGCCTATACCTATTTCCAATATGGCAACTACTCGCTATCTTCTTCAGCTCAATGGGGCTACGGAGTACAATTGCCATTGAGTTTTGTTGGTGTTGACAGTGAGGTCAATCTTATCATCAAATCTCAGTTTGGCATGGCGTCAGAGATTTCTAATGTGCAACCTTATCTTTATCACATAAGATATTTCCGTAATCAAATATAATAAATATTACAAAATATGTCATTAATTAAATCAATATCTGGCATACGTGGCACCATTGGCGGCAAATCAGGCGAAGGCCTTTCTCCACTTGACATTGTCAAGTTCACCACTGCCTATGCAACTTATATTAAAAGAAATACTACGTGTGATTCTAATGTCATAGTTGTTGGTCGTGATGCTCGTCTATCGGGCCGCATGGTTCTCAATATAGTGGTGGGCACACTCACAGGCATGGGCTTTGATGTAGTTAATATAGGGCTTGCTACCACTCCAACAACCGAACTCGCTGTAGTTGGGGAAAAGGCTTGTGGTGGTATCATTATCACCGCCTCTCACAACCCCAAGCAGTGGAATGCCTTGAAATTGCTCAATGAAAATGGAGAGTTTCTAGACGATGCACAAGGAAAAGAAGTGTTGCGCATTGCAGAGAATGAGGATTTTGACTATGCTGATGTCGATCATCTAGGCCGTGAACAAAAGAATTATACCTATTTGCGTCGTCATATTGATGCGGTTAAGGCTCTCAAGCTTGTTGATGTCGACGCTATAAAGAAAGCTAATTTCTCGGTCGCTGTTGATGCTGTGAATTCAGTTGGAGGTGTTGCGATACCTAAACTGCTTCAAGATCTTGGCGTGAAACCAGAGAATATAATCAAGCTCTTCTGCGACCCAACAGGAAACTTTGGCCACACACCTGAGCCAATTCCTGAGAACTTGACTGCAATTCAAGATTTTATGCGACAAGGAAAGGCCGACGTGGGCTTTGTTGTTGATCCTGATGTCGACCGATTGGCTATCGTGATGGAAAATGGTGAGTTCTTTGTTGAGGAATATACCCTTGTTGCAGTTGCCGACTATGTGCTCAGCCACACTCCTGGTTCTACTGTCTCCAATCTCTCATCGTCACGTGCTTTGAGCGACGTTACTCGTTCTCATGGCTGCAATTATACTGCAGCTGCTGTTGGAGAGGTGAATGTTACGACCGAGATGCGTCGCACAGGTGCTGTGATTGGCGGTGAAGGTAATGGTGGTGTCATTTATCCCGAACTTCATTATGGCCGTGATGCTCTTGTTGGAGTCGCATTGTTCTTGACTCTTCTTGCCAAGAGCGGTAAGAAAGTGAGTGAACTCAAGGCTACTTATCCTCAGTATAGTATCGCTAAGACTAAGCTGCAACTCACACCCTCGATGGATGTAGATAAGATTCTTAAAGCCGTAGCAGAGCATTATAAAAATGAGAATCTCACTACTATCGACGGTGTCAAAATTGACTTTGAAGACGGATGGGCACATTTGCGAAAGAGCAACACTGAACCCATAATTCGCATATATAGCGAGGCTCACACTATGGAGAAAGCACAAGAGCTAGGAGAAAACGTCAAAAAAATCGTTGAATCACTCATTTGAGTATAATAAACTCAAGATTCTCATGTCAGTTGATGAGTTTAATATAAATCAAACTTTAAAGTAAATAATAAGAGTGTGCCGAAATACTGTGTTTTGACACACTCTTATATCAATTTATAAATAATTCATAATCTATGGCTCAAGACTTATCACAAGATCAATCGGAGATAAAGAGTGAACAACATTATGGATTGGCCGCACACAGTTACGTACAGGTGCAATGCTGTTCTGGAAAAGGCTGCAGACGCAACGACAGTGAACGCATAGTCAATCTTTTCAAGGTCATGCTGCACGCCCATGGCATCGACGATATGGTTGATGTGGTAACATCGGGATGTTTTGGATTCTGCGCTAAAGGTCCAATTGTCCGCATTCTTCCTGACAACATTACCTATACCCACGTCAAGCCAGAGGATGTGAACGTGATTGTTGAAAAACACGTTGTACGTGGTGAACTTGTTGAAGAGTTGAGATATGTGGGTGCTGCAGTTCATCACATTGAGGAGGAATCAAAACAGTGGAGCTCTTTTAAGCAACCTGTGTCGCTTGACTCTATGCTCAACCACTATATTTACGAAATTGGTGGAAAGCCGTTTCTTAATGTGTTGTCCTATGCTATCGATTCTGAGAAATGTCGTGGTTGCACCGCTTGCAAGCGCAACTGCCCTGTGAATGCGATTGAAGGAGTTGTGAAACAACCTCACACCATTAATCCATACAAATGTACATGCTGCGGCAAGTGTAAATCTAAATGTAAGTTTGGAGCCATTGACGGACCTATTGGCGTGCTTGACGAGCGCAATTCTGTCAATGATGTGCTAGCCGATATCAAGAACACCGATAAACTTGTTATTGCTCAAACAGCTCCTGCCGTGCGTTTTGCTCTTGGTGAGGAGTTTGGCTTAGCACCAGGCACAGTGGTTACTGGCAAAATGATTACGGCTTTGCGGCAACTTGGTTTTGACTATGTGTTTGATACCAACTTTGGTGCCGACTTCACCATTATGGAGGAAAGTGCCGAACTCATTGATCGACTCAAGCGCCACATGGCTGGCGATGAAAATGTGAAACTCCCCATGACGACATCATGTTGCCCTGCATGGGTCAATTTCTTTGAGAATGATTACCCCGACCTGCGTGAATACCCATCTACTTGCAAATCACCTGCACAGATGTTCGGTACTTTAGCCAAATCTTATTGGGCTGAGAAAATCGGAATTCCTAGGGAGAATATATCAGTGATTTCTGTCATGCCATGTGTTGCAAAGAAATATGAATGTGCACGTGATGAATTTATATATGATGGTATCCCTGATGTGGATTGCAGTATCACAACACTTGAATTAGCCGAGATGATTAGAAATCATGATATTGATTTCGTGAACTTGCCCGATGGCTATTTTGATTTACCATTAGGTGATGCAACAGGTGCAGGAACCATATTTGGCACAACAGGAGGTGTAACTGAAGCTGTTTTGCGCACTGCTTACGAGCATTTTACTGGAAAAGAACTGCCACAGCTAGAGTTTACTCAAGTGCGTGGCATGGATGGCATCAGAGAGGCTATAATTGACATGGATGGCTTTGAGCTCAAAGTGTGCGTTGTGCATACATTAAATAATGCACGAATTATAATGGACAAACTGCGTGCTGGTGAACTAGACTACCATCTAATTGAGGTTATGTCATGTCCGGGTGGATGCATTGGAGGAACAGGCCAGCCCTATCATTATGGAAACATTGAGGTGCTTGAGGCTCGCCAGCGAGCAATGTATGCCACCGATGTCACAAAGATTGTTCGTAAAAGTCATGATAGCCCTGCCGTAAAACAGGTATATAAAGATTTTCTTGGCAAACCGCTAGGGAAGAAAGCACACAAATTGCTCCACACACATTTCCGCGACAAATCTATACTATCAGATTAAATAAAAAAGTAACCAAATTTCTTTGGTTACTTTTATTTTGTATGTCAATGTCATGGTAGCGACACTTTTTTAAGAATTCCTTGCACGTGAGCAATGGCGAGACCATAATTAGTGATTGGCACACCTTGTTCCCGTGCTCTAATGATACGAGAGAGCATCAGACGACGATTGAACATGCATGCTCCACAATGAATTATTAAATCATACTTTTTCAAGTCGGCTGGATAGTCCTTTCCGGCATGTATGTCAAAGGTGATGGTTTCGCCATAACGCTTGCGTAGCATACGCGGTATCTTCTCACGACCTATGTCTTCGCTCATGGGAGCATGCGTGCAAGCCTCGGCAATGAGCACATGTGATTGTGGCGTCAATCTGTCAATGGCACGAGCACCTTCAATAAGAACATCGATGTTACCTTTGGATGCAGCCATGAGTACAGAAAATGAGGTTAAAAGACTCTTATCTGGTTTCTTCTCATAAACCTGAGCAAATACTTGTGAATCGGTGATGATTAGCGAAGGTGGCTTTTTCATCGCATTGATGCTTTGTTCAAGAGTATCAACATCACAACAAGAAATAATACAACTTTTGTCTAGTAGGTCACGGATGGTCTGTACCTGTGGCAATATAAGACGCCCTTTTGGTGCTTGAGGGTCTTGGGGCATTACTAGTAGCACAGAATCACCGGCTTTGGCAAGTCCAGCTGTAAGACTTGTCTCCTCGATATCTGCTGTTACTTGAACAAGAGCCTTGCGAAGATCCTCCATTCCATCCCCTTTTAATGAACTAACCACAACAGGAGTTTGCCCTAACTCATCATGAATCAGAGCAATCGTTTTGTTTTTTGAATCTATAGCATCACTTTTATTAAGAACTATAACCGTTGGGATCTCAAGTCGTCGCAACTCATCTAACCAAATCTTCTCAAGAGTCAGATCTTTGGCTTGATCCAAGACGAGCAAAGCCATGTCGGTCTGGTCGAGAACCTTATGAGTGCGTTCATTGCGCAGCTCTCCAACACTCCCAACATCGTCAAAGCCTGCTGTGTCAATAAGCAAGCAAGGTCCTAGTGGCAGTATCTCCATAGCTCGGTTCACAGGGTCAGATGTCGTGCCAGCTTCAGGCGAAACAATTGCGACTTGCTGCCCCGTTAACGCATTGAGCAACGAGGATTTACCCACATTGCGTCGACCAAAAATTGCGATATGCCTTCTTAAAGATTGCGGTGCTTCATTCATTATAGCATAGTTCCTATCTATTGTTAAAAAGAAATATTTATTTAGAACCTGAAATCACGTTCTCCATTGGCAATATCAATCAAGCGGCGATTAGCAAGATCACGAATGCGGTCATCAGGAAGTTTTTCTAATTCACGGCGTATCAAGGCTTCACCTTTTATACGAGTGGCTGGACTTGCATAATCCTCAAGATACTCCTTAAGGGTTATCATTGCATTTGGAGTGCAGCAGTAGCTAATCTTGCCGCGTTTTACAAGAGACATGAAACGATCACCAGTGCGTCCCTCACGATAACAAGCGGTACAGAAGCTGGGTAGATAATTGATGTCTAATAACCAGGATATAACTTCGTCAAGACTGCGCTGATCGCTTACATCAAACTGTGCCGTGTCATCATGACGCTCTTCGGTTGTATAGCCACCCACACTGGTGCGAGAACCGCCACTAATCTGTGATATGCCCAAATCAAGCACTTTCTCCCTGACTTTCTGCGACTCACGAGTGGAAATAATCATACCTGTATATGGTGCTGCTAGACGTATGATTGCAACAATCTTGCAGAAGATATCATCGGGTAATGTGTCAGGGAACTGGTCAAGTGAGATATCATCGGCGGGACATATGCGTGGCACACTGATGGTGTGAGGCCCTACGCCCATGCGTGCCTCAAGATGCTCGGCATGCATTAGCAGTCCCACGAGGTCATAGCGATAGGTTGTTAGACCATAAAGAACGCCTATGCCCACGTCATCAACACCACCTTCCATAGCACGATCCATGGCTTCGGTATGATAGCAGTAGTCACTCTTGGGGCCAGTAGGATGCAGTTTTTCATAATTCTCCTTGTTATAGGTCTCCTGGAAAAGAATATAGGTGCCTATGCCGGCTTCTTTTAGTTTGTGGTAATTCTCTACAGTGGTAGCTGCAATATTCACATTCACACGGCGTATAGCTCCATTGCCCACCTTTGTGTCATAAATTATCTTTATTGACTCAAGTATATACTCAATTGGGTTCATCTTTGGATGCTCACCTGCTTCAAGAGCAAGACGTTTATGTCCCATTTGCTGCAAGGCAATAACCTCTTGGCGAATCTCATCTTGTGACAACTTCTTGCGAGGTATGGTACGATTCTTGCCATGGTAGGGACAATACACACATCCATTCACACAATAATTTGACAGATATAGGGGGGCAAATAGCACTATGCGATTACCGTAAAGTTTTTGCTTCACTTCACGTGCTAGGTTTTCAAAGCGTTCCACAAGGTCAGGCTGGTCACACTCCAGTAGCACTGCTGCTTCGCGATGGGATAGCCCCTTACAAGTTGAGGCTTTGTTTATTATATCTTCTATAAGAGCGCGGTTGCTGCGATTTTTAGCGGCATATTCCAGCGTCTCCATGATTTCGCCGTGGTCGATAAACTCCTCGGCATGAGCTGATTTTGGGTTATACATATATTAGTTATTAGTTTATAGTTTTCTTTTAATAGTTGGTTTGAAATCGCCTCTAGACCAATTGATGTGGTAACCAATTGAAGCAAGTTGAGCTTCCAATTGCGCAATACCCTCAGCTGCCTCGGCATTAATATGGGATTTTCCATCGTAAAGGGCATAATTATCGCGATATTCAGTAGGGGAGAGGTTGGGCATAACCACATTGGATCCTGCTTTAATACCCATAATCCTGCCTTTCGGGGTGATGCTGTTAAGCGCCGTAGTGCTTGGTATCAAAGCATTGGGAAACATCAAGCGGAAAATGCTATAAAGACGACAAGTTAGCTCTGCGCTTCCAACGTGATGGGATGCAAATGGAGTATCATGCTGCGGAATAAATGGCCCCAAACCAATCATTTCAGGCTTAAAATGTTCGATGAATTCAATGTCTTCAACAATATTATCGAGCGATTGGCAAGGGCTACCCACCATGATACCTGTTCCAACTTGATAGCCCAGCTCTTTGAGCCACGACAAGCATTGTATTCGATTATTTAGCGACATCTCAGTAGGGTGAAGTTTGCCGTAATGCTCTGCGTTATGCGTCTCGTGGCGAAGAAGGTAGCGATCAGCACCAGCTTTGCGCATAGCTTTATATACATCTCTTGGCCACTCGCCAAGAGATAGGGTTATTGCGCAGTCGCTCCAGCGTTTTCTGATTTCACCTATAAGATCTATTATCCACGGTGCCTTTTCACGAGACAGCTCTCCTCCCTGAAGAACAAAAGTTCTGAACCCTAGTTCATATCCCCGCTTGCAACTTTGAAGAACTTGTTCAGTTGTCAGGACATATCGCTCAACATTGCTGTTGCTCTTCCTTATACCACAGTAATAACAGTCATTTCTACACACATTGGTGAGTTCAACTAGACCTCTTACAAAAATGCCATGGCCAAAGTGTTCTATAGCAACATTTTGAGCCTGTTCATGCAAGTAGGTGACAACACTCTCGTCATCACACTCAAGCAGTGCTTTATAGTTTCTGCTCTCTAAGTGCTGCTCATCCCTTAGTATGTCGACAAGTTCTTTCATACTTTGCAATCTGCAAAATTATAAAAAAGCAACTTATATGACAAATATAAATTGATTTTCTTTTCAATATTTTTTGTTAATAGAATAAATTGTAATTTTGCACTATGAAACAAAATTTGAACAACGAAATTAAGGTAGAGCATCATCCCTTTGATCCTTTCATTCCTGAAGAAGCCATACTTCTCATGCTTGGTACCTTCCCCCCAAAACCAGAAAGATGGTCAATGGAGTTTTATTATCCCAACCGGATAAATGACATGTGGAGAATCGTGGGATTAATATTCTACGGAGACAAGAATCACTTTTGGATTGAGAAAGAGAAACGCTTTGATTTACCTCTACTTAAAACCTTTCTCACAGAGCACAAAATAGCTCTTTATGATACAGCTAGACGTGTACGCCGTCTCAAAGACAATGCAAGTGACAAGTTTCTTGACATAGTGGAGACCATTGACTTAAATATTTTTTTCAAAAAATGCCCCACAATCAGCGCTGTTGTTACCGCTGGCGAAAAAGCTACAGGAGTAATAGCACAGAAGGCTGGGGTAGAGGTGCCCAGAATGGGAGAAGTGGTTCCTTGCAACTATAATGGACACAGCTTCGACCTCTATCGCATGCCCTCATCATCGAGAGCCTATCCTCTATCGCTCGAAAAAAAGGCCGATGCCTATCGTGCTATGTTCTTGCACTTGGGTTATGAAGTGTGACTTTTTATTTGTAACTTTGCACTTTCAATAATAATTATTACAGAATGAACCGCAACAAAACTATATTGTTACTACTTTTTCTTGTCGCTTTTGTCTTGGTGAGTGATGTGTGTTTCGCTCAAGACACTGCACAAGTGGCTGCGGCCGAACCGTCATGGGGCGAGAAACTATATTTTTGGTTTAAGGACCACATGAACTACTGGACTATTATAGTCCTCATGGCTATTGAAAGCTCTATTATCCCTCTGCCAAGCGAGGTTGTAGTGCCGCCTGCTGCTTATTTCTCTTTGCAAGCTAACTCCAGCTTGGACTTTTGTGTTGTAATATTGGCGGCCACAGTTGGTGCTTATCTTGGTTCAGCTATAAATTATGGCTTGTCCATGATCATCGGGCGACCCATTATCTATGCTTTTGCCGATAGCAAAGTAGGGCATTTCCTCAGGTTGTCCAAGGAGAAAATGGAGAAAGCCGAACAGTATTTCCAAAAGAAAGGCTCTATTTCTATCTTTTTCGGACGTCTGCTCCCCGCAGTTCGACATCTAATTTCAATTCCTGCTGGACTCTCGCGCATGAACTTCGGAACATTCAGCTTCTATACCATTTTAGGTGCTGGTATATGGAATGTGGTCTTGGCAAGCTTGGGATATCTGCTCTATCGTGTAGTGCCCGACGACAGCCAGTTCTTCGCACAACTTGAACATTACAACCATTACCTGAAAATCGCAGGCTTCACCCTCCTGGGATTAGTCATAATCTATATCATCTATAAGGTGATGAAGAATAAAAAGAAAAACAAGGCTAAAAATCCTATGCCCAGCGAAGAAAATACTGATAACTAAGTACTAAAAACTAACAACTATGATAGTATCACCTTCACTTCTAAGTGCCGACTTTGGAAACTTGGCACATGATCTTGAAATGATAAACCAGAGCAAGGCACAGATGCTTCATCTTGATGTGATGGACGGTGTCTTTGTGCCAAATATCTCTTTTGGTTTCCCAGTGATAAAATATGTACAGCAGTTGTGCACTAAACCTCTTGATGTGCATCTCATGATTGTGGAGCCGCAAAAGTTTGTCAATCAAGTACGAGACTGTGGCGCCGAAATAATGAATGTACACCTCGAGGCTTGCAACCATCTCGATAGGGTAGTGCAGCAAATTCACGATGCCGGCATGAAAGCAGGTGTTACAATCAATCCTGCTACACCAGTGTGCCTCCTGAGAGACATTGTCCAACAACTCGATTTGGTTCTGCTCATGTCAGTAAACCCAGGTTTTGGCGGACAAAAGTTTATACCTAATACTCTTAACAAAGTTCACGAGCTCAAGGAACTGCTTAAAGAGAAAGGCTCTAAAGCTGTTATTGAAATCGATGGCGGTGTTAACGATGTGACAGGCTCTCAACTTGCTAAGGCTGGCGCTGATGTACTTGTCGCTGGAAACTATGTATTCAAGGCCGATGATCCACTCAAAGCCATCGACACACTAGTGAATTTGTAAAGTTTTTTGCAATAAATTTTCACGATAAAGAAAAAAGTGCTAAATTTGCACCCGCAAAACAAAAAACGACCATTGGAAAGATGCCGGAGTGGTCGAACGGGGCGGTCTCGAAAACCGTTAACCCCTTTCGGGGTTCCAGGGTTCGAATCCCTGTCTTTCCGCAAAGTATTTAGGCTGGTTGAGTTTCTCAACCAGTTTTTGTCTGTTTTGTACTAAGCATGCTTGAAAGAGGCACAAATAAAACTAGTTTGCATGCCATTGTTAGCCTAAATGGTTTGAATCAATATTTCACTTAAAGGGATGCACGTAGTGAATACCTGCCTTTCTTCTTATTTAGGATACAATGCGGGTTGCAAAAGTAAATTTTAGGTTATAATCACTTTATTTCTTGGCTAAATCAAGAAAAATTAAAAAAATAGTAAAAAATAGCGCAAAAATTTTGCTGGTTCAAAAAAAAACACTAATTTTGTACCCGCAATCAAAAATTACAGGTTGTAATTGCGACAGTAGCTCAGTTGGTAGAGCGCGACCTTGCCAAGGTCGAGGTCGCGGGTCCGAGTCCCGTCTTTCGCTCAAATCCTTTGTCCAGGTGGCGGAATTGGTAGACGCGCTACTTTGAGGGGGTAGTGCCCGATTGGGCGTGTGAGTTCGAGTCTCATCTTGGACACCTATTGAAAGTGATAACAAGTTGCACTGCAACAAGTTATCACTTTCATTTCTTATTTTGCCCCATATTCTGCCCCATATAGCGTGTTTTTTATCGAATTTTATCCAACGTTCTCGGCACTCTCGCCATTATTCTATCCCATAGAGTAATCCTGTTATCATGTGTTATGATTTGAATAAACTGATATGGTTTTGCTATAAGTTGCATTATTTTTGAAGTTTACTTTGCTGAGGCTGTTTTGTTGCAGAAACGTTTTGCAAGAATTAAAGGTGGGTTCTATAAATTGCAAAAATAAGATGAATGGTTTTGGTCGTCTTGGGTTGCTTACTGGCATATTCTGTCTCAACTACTTGAACCGTAGCCCGCTACTGCTTCGCGGAGCTTGAGCCAAAATCTACTCAGCAATCAATCCCAATACGACTCAAGCAATTTATAGAACCCACCTAAAGCATTACCTTTGCAGAACGATTTACGCACTTTTTTTAAAAAAGTTGCGATTTAGGGTTTAGTAAATCGGCTTTTGCGTGTAAATAGGGTGTATGACGGACAAGAAACGACAAATCGAGCGGCTATTCAAGCTGCATTACCGGGCGATGTATCGGCTGGCGTGCATCCTCTTGCACGATGGGGACGAGAGCAAGGACATTGTGCACGATGTCTTCGCCCAGTTG
>JAFSPZ010000029.1 GCA_017451225.1 Muribaculaceae bacterium
CTCGCTTAAGCCCGCCGACCGCAACTACGGCGACGGCTTTGCTATCATGGAGATTGGTGGCGAGGAGCCCGTATTCCAGGTAGAGGACACAGGCAAAGACCTGAACAATGGCGGTATCTGCACCCAGTGGCTCGATATTGACGGCAACTACTTGTTCCAATATGCTGGCAACCAGTACATCGCATGCTATCAATTCGCTGGTGGAGAGGAAGAGCACACCTATTCAGTTTGCGGTGCTCCTGCAGCTCTGTTTGGCATGGAGAACGATTGGGATCCAGCATCTGCTCCCGAGATGGCTCTCAACGAGGAAAGCGGCCTCTACTGGTGGACAAGCGAGCCAACTTATCTAAGTGGCAATGTTGAGTTCAAGGTTGTTCAAGACCACGCTTGGGACGTATGCTATCCCGAGAACAATTATGTGGTTAATGTTGAGGCTCCAGGTGAGTACATTCTCTATGTAACTTACAACCCAGAGAACAACGAGGTTGACGCATATCTCACCGGGGAAATACAGCAACCTAAGGTTTACATCATTGGTGAGGTTAATGGCAACTCTTGGGCTACTAACGTAGGCGTTGAGATGGATACTGAGGATGACAACATTTTCACTTCTATTGTAACTCTTGATCGTCCTGACAGGGATGATGTTCAGTACTGCTACTTCAGCTTCGCTACTAAGCTGATGGAAGCTGCCGACGACTGGAACGGTCTTGCACCTTACCGCTTCGGTGCTGTTTCAGAGGCAACTGCCGACAATCCTAACGGCGACTTCCAATTCTTCCCCGAAATGGATGGACAGCCTCTGCAACTCACATTCAACAACGGCCATGCATTTATGGTTCCTGAAGGCGAGTATAAACTCACTGTTAACTTGGAGGAAATGACCCTAATTATTGAAAATCAAGCTACAGGAATTGAGACCATAAGCATTAGTAACACCGCTAATACTCACCGTTTCAACCTCCTTGGTCAGCCAGTAGATGAGAACTACAAGGGTATAGTTATTGAGAATGGCGTGAAGAAAATTCAGAAATAATTGATTCCGTTCATTCCCAATTGACTCTTAGTCAAAGAATTTTTAAGGGTATTTGCCTGAAAATGGCAAATGCCCTTATTTTTTGAACTTGATAGTTTTATCTTAATGGTGTTGTGTTTTTTTGTGGGCTTTGGAACGGCAAAAATACTAATCTTGCTAAAATCTCGTTATTATTAATACAATGAGAAAAATAATCAGCAATATTGCCCTTTTTTTGGTGCTATCCACCACAGCACTGGCAATGCATGGACAAGTAAAAATCACTGGAATGGTTGTCGATGAATCGAACAACCCCATTGAGTTTGCTGCCGTGCGCATTGAAGGCACGATGCTGGGCGTGAATACCGACCTGGCTGGAAAATATGAAATTTCGGTTCCTGAGAAAGACACTATAGTAGTGGTTTTTTCCATGATAGGTTACAGCGAGGTGAAGCGCCGTCTCATCAAACCTACAGGCACTGTGACTTTGAATCCCAAGCTCTATAGTAAGACGATTGAACTTGAGGAAGTTCAAGTCACCGAGTACAAGAAACAGACCAACACCATGCAAGACATTGACATCGAGGTCGCTAAGATGACCCCGAGCGCTAGTGGTAACACTGTTGAGAATGTTATTACGACCCAGGCTGGTGTGAGCAGTAAGAACGAGATGAGTGCTCAATACATGGTTCGTGGTGGAACCTATGACGAGAACAGTGTCTACATCAATGGTATTGAGGTTTATCGTCCTCAGCTTGTGACCAATGGCCAGCAGGAGGGCTTGAGTATCATCAATGGTGATATGGTACAGAAAGTCAACTTCTCTACTGGTGGGTTCAATGCTGAGTACAGCGACAAGATGTCGAGTGTACTTGATATCACATACAAGGAACCACAGTCATTTGAGGGTAGCTTGAGTGCAAGTCTTCAAGGTGGAACATTAACCTTGGGTCACAGCAGTAGCAAGTTCTCACAGATGCATGGTGTGCGTTACAAACGCAATTCCTCGATGCTTGGCTCCCTTGAGTCGAAAGGTGAATATGATCCTCAGTTCTTCGATTACCAGACTCACATCGTGTTTAAGCCAAGCAAAAAGTTCAAAGTGTCTCTGTTGGGAAACGTGTCGCTCAATGACTACCGCTTCACGCCAGCCAATCGTGAGACAAGCTTTGGTACGTCGACTAACGCTAAGTCGTTCCTTGTTTACTTTGATGGACAGGAAAAAGACAAATTCCATACCTATTTTGGGGCACTTCAATTCAACTATAAGTTCAACGACAAGGGAACCGACATCACTCTTACAGGTAGTGCCTACCGCACCGACGAGCTTGTGGCCTATGACATTCATGGTGAGTACTGGCTCGACCAGGCAGGTACAAGCGGCGAAGAGAGCGTGGGTGGAGAGCTTGGCGTGGGCAAATATCATGAACATGCCCGTAACCGCCTTAAGATAAATGTTTACAGTGCTTCACTCAAGGGTAACATAGGCTTGAACAATAACAACATTAGCTATGGTTTCCAGTTTCGTCATGATGTGTTCTTCGAGCGCTCACGCGAGTGGCAGTGGCGTGACTCGGCTGGTTATTCTCTTCCTCACATCCCCGACGAGGTGAATGTGATTTACAACATGAGTTCTAACAATGACCTGAGCGCCAACCGCTTCTCGGCCTTTGTCCAGGACACCTACCGCCTTTATAGTGGCGCAGGATCCTTTACGTTCAACGTGGGCGTGCGCTACAGCTATTGGAACTTCAACAAGGAATCTCTTATCTCGCCCCGTTTCAGCATTGGCTATGTGCCTGAGCGCAACAATCGTTTTGCTTTGCGCTTGGCCGGAGGTCTTTACTACCAAGCGCCGTTCTATAAAGAGTACCGCATTCAGTCGATAGACGAGTACGGCAATTCGGTCATAACCCTTAACCGCGACATAAAGTCTCAACGTAGCATCCACGTGATACTGGGTGGAGACTATTCTTTCAGAGCCCTCAACCGTCCGTTCAAGCTCACATCGGAGATTTATTATAAGAACTTGAGTAACATGATTCCCTATGAGGTTGACAATCTCAAGATGAACTATAGCGGTGTGAACTCGTCAAAGGGCTATATTGCTGGTATTGACTTCAAAATTTTCGGACAGTTTGTAGAGGGAACCGACTCGTGGATTAGTTTCTCACTGATGAAAACTCAAGAGGAACTGAATGGCGTGAAAGTTCCACTGCCTACCGACCAACGTTACAGCGTGGCGATTTTCTTCACCGATTATTTCCCCAAGTTCCCTCGCATCAAGTTCAGCTTGAAGGGCATTATAAGTGACGGTCTGCCCACTACTGCACCGCTTCGTACCCGAGACCAAGGCTACTTCCGTCAGCCTGCTTATAAGCGTGTGGACGTTGGCCTGTCCTATATGTTGCTGGGCGAGGACCACAAGCCATCTAGTGGTTTCTTCAGTCACTTCAAGAGCATTTGGCTGGGATTGGATGTGTTCAATCTGCTTGACATCAGCAACGTGAGCAGTTATTACTGGGTGACCGATGTGAACCGCATTCAGTATGCAGTTCCTAATTATCTAACTCGTCGTCAGTTTAATGTTCGTCTTCAGGTGAATTTTTAAAAAAAATGTCGGGTGATGATGTTCTTTCCACACAAAACCCCTATCTTTGTAGAGAATAAAAAACAAAATATAAAAAGAAACATTAACTCATTAAATCGAAAAACATTATGAAACCCTATGTAATTGGTATAGACATGGGCGGCACCAACACCGCTTTTGGCATTGTGGATGCCCGTGGCACCGTGATTGCAAGCAGTTCAATCAAAACCGGCAAGCACTCCAAGATTGAAGATTACATTGACGAACTCCACACCGAAATCAGCCGTATAATCGTGGCTAATGATGCCGAAGGCAAAATCAACGGCATTGGTATTGGCGCACCAAACGCTAACTACTTTACAGGTGTGATAGAAGACGGCGTGAACCTTCCTTGGCCCACTCCAATACCTCTGGCTGACCTTATCAGCAAGAAATTTGGCATTCCTTGCCTTATCACCAACGACGCCAATGCTGCTGCTATAGGCGAGATGACCTATGGCGCTGCTCGTGGCTTGAAGGATTTCATCATGATAACTCTGGGCACTGGCGTGGGCAGCGGTATCGTTGTCAACGGCCAGATGGTTTATGGTCACGATGGTTTTGCTGGTGAGCTCGGCCATGTGATTATGAAGCGCAACAACGGTCGCGTGTGCGGTTGCGGTCGCACAGGCTGCCTTGAAGCTTACTGCTCGGCTACTGGAGTTGCCCGCACAGCTCGTGAGTTCCTCGAGATTCGCGATGAGGATTCATTGCTTCGTGAGTATGACATCGAGAACATCACCTCAAAGGACGTTTATGACTGTGCTGTTAAGGGCGACAAACTCGCACTCGACATCTTCAACTACACTGGCACCATTCTGGGTGAGGCACTTGCCGACTTTGTTACCTTCTCAAGTCCCGAGGCGTTCGTGATCTTTGGCGGCTTGACCAAGAGCGGTGACTATATCATGAATCCCATCCGTGAAGCCTTTGACAAGAATATCATGAAGGTGTTTAAGGGCAAGGTGAAGATTCTCATCAGTGAGCTCAAGGAGAGCGATGCTGCAGTACTTGGAGCATCGGCCCTCGGCTGGGAAATCAAAGAAGATTGAATTCTTAAGAGTTTATTTAATTGCTAAGCGCAATCGCTTAGGACTCAATAATTGGGGTCGCAATGTGTTTGTGACCCCAATTTTATTGTTTATATGGAGTATCACGCTCATTTGTGGAAAAAATAACATGCATTCCGATGCTCTCTGTCAACAAGGGCATTTACCACATTCTCTCAACAAATAATTGCTCTATTAAAGAAAAAGCATTACTTTTGCATTTCGTAAATAACGAAAGAAATTAATTCACTCTTCAATGACTATGTCAAAAGTCTCCATAGCACCAAGCAACAATACATTATTGAGTCGCACTGAGTGTAATATCATGCGTGGCTTAGCCATAGTTTTAATCGTTATTGATAACATTACCCACTTGTTCAAAGGGGTGTTTACTGACAATGAACACATTTACCGATGGAGCTCAGTAGAAGGTTTTTTGAATAACCTCAGTCATCCCGATGCATTGCTGCCTTTTAATTTGCTGTCTTTTTATTGTCCTTATGGTGTGATGCTATTCATTTTCTTGAGCGGATATTGCCTCACATTGAAATATGAGCAAGGAAATGGCCGCAACACTACATGCAAAGTATTTGTGGTCAATCACTACAAGAAGTTATTTGTTATGCAGCTCAAGGGATTGGCAATATTCCTTACTGCTTTTTTCTTGCTTTACCCCAACGAGGTGTTAAACAAATCTTTCGTGCTTAATTTCCTGCTTATAGGAAATCTGAAACCATCATGGAACTTTATTCCAGGTCCTTACTGGTTCTTTGGAATGATAATGGAAATGTATGTAATTTACCGTTTACTCATATACAACAGGAAAGATTGGGTGGCAATTGTGTTGACGTTTTTTTCTTTAGTAGTCATGGCATTGCTTCCACCCGAAAGCCTCACCCTGAACTACTTGAGAATGAACTGCTTCTTGGCAATCCTTCCTTTCTGCATGGGAGTGCTGACAGCACGACATTTAAACGCTAAATCTTTCTCTGTTAACAACACCGGTGCTTGTGTAGGCTGGTTTGTACTAGGTTTTGTTTTATTGACAGCCTCAAAGTTTAATTTCTATAGCTGGCTCATAATGCCAATATTTATCATTATCACTGCAGTGATGCTGGTTAAACTAATTACTAGGTCTAACATTCTTGGCACTGTATTAGGCTGGTGCGGTACTATGTCGGGGATACTGTTTGTTGTTCATCCCACTGTAAGGGAGATAATGATTGATCGCATTAATGCAACTGGTAACTACTATGGGATGCTTTTGATTTATCTCTTTGTGACTTTTGGACTTAGTTTAATTCTCAAGCCTGTTTTCAGTAATAATAAAGAAAAAACCTAATGAAGATAACCAACATTATGTGATGGGCATAAATTAATTTATGGCTTTTTATGAACAATTTTTATGCAAATTGAAAAATGATAGGCTGTGTTGCAAAGCATTAACACAATGGCTGTAAACAAGTACTAGCAGTCGAGGACTTAATTAACAATCACTCTATGAAACGCTATTATAAATATTTCGACATATTCAAGTTCACTTGTTGCATGTTGGTCCCAATCTCCCACTTGCTTTCAAACGAGACAGTTGAATTCAGTGCTTGGTTGATAAATTTAAGATCAATGAATCTTCCCATGTTTGTCACCATATCGTCATTGCTCTTCTGGAGCCGTTTTAAATGGAACGATAAGAAAAAATCAAAAGAGCAGCTAAGGCATTATATGGGACGACTAGTGATGCGAATAATAGCATGGTCGATAGTCTTGTTGCCGTTTTGGTTGCATAGGTTCATTGAGCACTATCCAAACAACTGGTTCGTTTATATCGTACCCAAGTTAATGCTAATTGGTGGCTGTCGAGGAGGATATTTTATTATGTCGCTCATTTACGGTAACACTATTATCTATCTGCTTCACCGCTACTTAGGCAAGATAATTCCTTTTATACTCATATTCATTCTCCACACCTATTATAACCTTGCTTCTCAAGGCATTATTGATGATTATCTGGGTCTTTGCATCAAGATCGGTTTCTTGAGTTCCGACTACTTGTGTATCAGGTTTCTATTCTACATGGAGGCATGCGTTTGGCTTATCCCATGGCTCGCCGGCAAGCTGCAAAAAGCCAACGCCGAGTGGGGGCTGTGGATGTCTCTTGCAGCGTTTATAGCTATATGTGCCGTGCCTAGCGACTTGGTAAGCTATATTGCTACATCATGCTTTGTTGTTCTACTTTGTGCATTCATGTTTAACTTGCAAGTGAAGCAGTTGCCATCGTGGTCTGTAACGATGCGCAACATGAGCAAATGCATTTTCTTCATCCATTTCGTTGTTATCGATTATGGTGAGCGTGCACTTAAATATTTTGCCGACATCAAACTTGTTGACTATGGGCCTTTCATAGAGTATGTCGTCGTAATGTCAATTACAGTTCCACTGGCCTATCTCATCGCCAGTCCTTTGTCACGACGCATCAAATTAATCAAGGAATGGCTATTGTAACAGTTGTTAGGTTTCTGAAACCACATTTTTTATAAATAAAAAGACTTTACTATCGCTATTGCATTAAAAAGCCATGTGGTTGTTATACAATCTCTCTGCCCACGTTAGATAACGCAGGTTTTGCATCTATTGATGTGCCGACTAACGCTCTAGCGCAAGCACTCTCGGGGAATCTCAGGGAAGTAGGGGTCTCTTTCGGCTCTTTCGATATAATCCCAGAAAAACTGATTAATCATGTAGAACTCATTTTGGTCCTGCATCATCTCGTAGCGCCGTTTCATGTCGGGATATCGTTCAAGCAGAAATAGCAAGTAATTGCGGTCGACAAGGTTAATTGACTTGCTGGCGAAGTCAATCATGAAGTGGGGTACTGCGACATATCCATAGTCGCCCACATTGTAGAGGCCATACCGTCCCACTCCCGCAATAACACCCTCGAAGTCTTCTATCTCAATTGGTAGATAGCTGATTTCGGTCGGTATGAATTGGGTGAAAGCCATTTTTTCGTTGAAGAAAAGTGGCACAAAGTTCTCAAAAATTCTGTGGTATTCTCCTTGCAGGGAGTCCTTGATGTATTGACTGTTGAGCAACCACACCGAGTCGCCAATTGATGTTACAACACTCTGCTTCTCAATCATCTTGCGCAGTGGTTTGCTGTCTTTTTCGGTTGGCTTGAACTTGAAGTTGAAGGGGGAGGCAATCTCGATGTTGGGGTTGATAGCCACAGTGTCTGGGCCATTGAAGAATAGCGATTTCCAGCTGTTGTAGACCTTGAGCGTGTCGTTGCCGCTGTCGTGTTTGCGACTGGTGTAGAACTGTGCATTGACGGTAGTTGCGCCCATGGTAGCCAATATAGCCACAACAATTATATTAAAAAGATTTATTCTCATGATTACTGTGATTACAAGTGTTGAGATAAAAAACGAGAACCAACGGCAGCTGTGGCCTTTGGTTCTCGTGTTGATTGTGACTCCTGCAGGATTCAAACCTGCAACCTTCTGATCCGTAGTCAGATGCTCTATTCAATTGAGCTAAGGAGCCATCATTTCTTGAATTGCGGTTGCAAAGTTACGCACATTTTTTGAAATAGCAATGCTTTTTTGGCATTTTTTTCAAAAAAATCAATCTTTTTTCCGCATTAATCTATTTAACAGCGAGTTAAATGAGCCACGTTGCGAGTGCCCAAATCACAAAGATGGCGAGTGCAATGAGTGAAGGCACAGCAAGGGTCTTATAGTTCACGATATAATAGGTGGGTTTAGGGGCATCGATTTTCTCGGGCTTGTTTTCGGCCACAGCGAGTTTGTGCTCATCTAGAGCCTCGACGGTCTCTTCCACTTCGTTAAACAAATTAGCTTTCATAGTCAAAAATCTAAAAATGTTATTTATTGGGAGTCTTTTGTTGGACCCTTTATTTATTGTGGCGCAAATTTAAGCAGAATTTTTCAATTTATGCACTAAGTGGGCTATAATTTTTTTAATTTCTGTCATCATCAATGCTCAAAATGGGTTGATTTGGTTAATGGTTAGATAAAAAACATGTAACTTTGCATCGTGATAAAAAAGATAATAATATTGAGTATACTTGCCATGTTTCACTGCTCAGGGGCGTTTTCACAACCCGATTGCATCAATGAGAGAGCCAACGAGATAATGCTCAATGGTGACGATTGGAGTGGGTTGATAGCCAACCTCAGAAGCCGTCATCGCGTCAATCACAAGTTCACGATAGTTCACATAGGCGACTCGCACATACAGCCTGGTGTCGTGAGCGACGAGGTTAGAAGGGCACTTCAAGAGCGCTATGGCAATGGCGGGAGAGGTTTGCTTAGCCCCCTTGCCTTGGCAAGCACAAATCAGCCCGGCGATTATACACTGCATTCCTCTTCTTCGATATCATCCTCAAGTCGATTGTTGTCGCAGGGCAGTGTGCCGCTTGGTTCGATGACCGGTGTTCAAGTCAAGTTCGCCGGTGGAGCGACGACGCTTAGCATAAACACCAAAGTTGCTGGCGATGAATTCTACCGCATCATGATGTTTCACAGCCGTGGCGACCGTTTTGCGGTGAGCCAGCAAGGCCGTCTGCTTAAGTCGGTGCCACTTTCGGACTTTGCGACTAGCTATGTGCTTAGCAACCTTACCGACACGGCTCGGCTGCATCTTGAAGGCAATGGCTTTCTATATGGTATCAGACTTCTAAACAGCAAACGAGGTGTTGTTGTTGACTGCATTGGTAACAATGGTGCCACCTATTCAAGTTATTGCAATATAGGCGGTTTTGCGGCTCAAATTAGAGATTTAGAGCCTCAGTTGGTAATAATTTCCTTGGGCACCAACGAGGCTCACGGCCGTTTTTCGTCATTAACCTCTTATATTGACCGACTCCTGTCGTCCATAAGACGTGAGTGCCCTGACGTGAAGTTCTTGTTGACGACTCCACTCGAGACCCAGCAGCAACGCAGTCGTGGTTACAGCATTCAGAGCAATGTCGCCGAGGTTAGGGATTTGATTATAAACTATGGCAAGAGCCACAAGGTTGCGGTGTGGGACTTCTATCGTGTGGGTGGAGGTGCCGGAGCTTCCGGTAAGTGGCTTTCGGCAAAGCACATGAGCAGCGACCGCATTCATCTCACCGATGCTGGCTATCACCTTCAAGGCAAATTGCTGGCAAAAGCATTGCTTGGCCTTTTTGATCCCATACCAGCTCCTCCTGCCGAGGAAACTGAGGATGACTTAACAGAGTAATGCTGTTAAATTACCACGTCTTCGTCTATGAGGTTATTGAGTAGAGCATAGACAGTGAGGCCGGCCACACTCTTAATACCTGTTTTGCGCACAATATTCTTGCGGTGAGTGGTTACAGTGAAAACACTAACGTTGAGTCGCGCTGCAATTTCCTTGTTAGACAATCCTTTGGCCACTTCAATGAGTACTGCCGTTTCTCGCTTGGTAAGTTCGTGGTTGCTCATCGCGGTGTCGCCAGTTGCCGCTTTGGCACTTTGGTCGAGAACAGTTTGCAGTATTGCTTGCTTGCTGTCGCGAATGTCGATCACAGCGTCGAAGTGCCTCAGTCTCGATTGTTTTACATATTGGTATAGAAGAGCTACAATGGCCATCTTGCGCCCATTGCGCATCTCATTGACGTTGTCGTTGAGCGTGGGGTTTATGATAAGGATGTCGGGCTTGAGCACATCGAGCCTGTTGTCGAGGTCATTGGCCGATGTCTCAGGATTCAGAACTTTGAGCTCAGGGTGCTGCAACGTTTCGGAGAGTCCGGCAACGATCACTTCGGATGGCTCTATTATAAGAACTTTCCTTTTCATGATTTGGTTGTTTTTTCGAGTTGCTTGACGTATGGTCCCAGAATTTTGTCCTCGATGAGCGAGTGTTTTCTCAGGTCATGAGAAAGCTGCAGGATGTCAAAAATCATGTCGATAGCGTCATCGTCGCCTGCTGGCAGATATTTGAAGATTATCTGTACTAGGTCGCTGAGCTTGTCTTCGAGATTGTCGTGTGTGTCAAGATATGATTTTATCGTGAAAGAGTCGGAGTTGTCGCGATTGAGAAGGTGGCTGATGTGAGGATATACAGTTATTTCCTCTCGCTCAAAGTGTTCTCTCACCTCGTCGACATAGGCATTGAAGAAGCGCTTGATGGCCTTTCCTGCTCTTTCGGGCAACAGCGAAGCGATTTTCTCGAGATGCTGCCCAATGTGAGGTAACCTGCGGTTAAGGTAATAGTCGTGAGAACGTAGCAGGTAGGGTACAAGTCCGTCCATGGGCGTGCTCATTATGGTGCTCTGTGATGGCAGGTAGGCATCGTTGCTGTACACTTGGCAAATGAGCAGGAAGAACTGAGCATCGACATTGTGATCTATGCAAACCTGCTTTATTGTCTTGTCGCCAAATCCCATAGGTATTCCAAAGTGCGACAGCGTGAGCAGCAGCTCGGGCTGTGCTGTCACCATTGCACTCAAGTTAGTCTTCTCGTTGTAGGAAAAATTGTCCATAGTAGGGGAGGAGGATTACTGATTGCTGGTAAGGATGTCGATTAGCTCTTTCACACCTTCGGTTGCAGTTTTTGGGATCACGTGTACGTAATCGGGCACACTGCTTGGCTTGGGGTCGATGTAGTAAATTTCGGCACTTCGTGGGGCGTAGTGCAACAGCGAAGCAGCAGGATAAACTACTAAAGAGGTTCCAATAACGACAAAGATATCGGCATTTTGAGCCAGCATGCATGCTCGGTCGAAGTTTGGCACAGCTTCTTCAAAGAAGACGATGTGTGGCCTCACGGGGTCGCCATAAGGGTCGCGAGTGTCAACACTGGTGACAAGTCCCTTGTCAGAGAGTTTGTCGCAAGGTAGGGTATAGACACGTTCCTCGTGAGTGAGAGAGCGCACCTTCATGAGTTCGCCATGCAGGTGTAGCACGCTTTTTGAGCCTGCTCTCTCGTGCAGGTCATCGACGTTTTGTGTGATGACATTCACATTGAAATACTTTTCCAGCTCCACCAGCCCAGTGTGAGCAGCATTGGGTTTGACCTCTACCAGTTGAGCTCTTCGTTCGTTGTAGAACTTGTGAATGAGGGCAGGGTTGCGCAGGAATCCAGTGTGGCTTGCCACATCCATTACAGGATAGTTCTCCCACAAACCTCCAGCGTCACGAAACGTTGTTATTCCACTCTCGGCACTGATGCCGGCACCTGAAGAAACTACTAAAGTTTTCATATTGTTGCTTTATTATTTGTTATTATTTCAGAATAAATTGTTAGTAGGATTGTCGCTGGGTGATAGGATTTAGTCTTTAGGTATTCGTGCACACTTATAGTACATGTATCCAAGCATGTTGCCATCAAGGTCATAGACCTCCATCCAGTCGGGGTTGTCGTCCATACGCTTGCCGTAGAATCGCTCGCCGTTAAGTATTTTCTTGACTTTATTAGTCTCGGAATGCTTGTCGGTTCCGCTTCTTACCCATGCATATCCCCATTCTCTAGAATCTATAGTGTACTCGCGGCAGCCGCTGGGAATTGCTTTGGGCGTGCTGCTTGGTTGAGCTGTTGAAGTGCTGGAGACCTGCGTGTTGAGAGGCTTATTGTAATTGTGACTGTTGCTGCTTGAATAGACTAGGTAGAATCCCAGTCCCAGCAGTAGCACTACTGCAGCAGCGAGAGCTGCCAGCAGTGGTTTTGATAAGTTGTTGCTCTGTTGCTGGGTTGTGTTTGGCTGATAACGCTGCGTGTTGAACGGCTGTCCACAATGGGGACAGGAAAGCGCTTTGTCTGATACCGAATTACCGCAAATGGGACATCTTGTTAGTGGCATATTAGATGCATTTATGATTAGTGAATAATGATTTTGATTTAATGAAAGCGATGGATTAAAAGACTGCCAAAGTTACGAAATAAAAATGAGAAAACATTAGGTTTTTTTGAAAAAGTTGCTGGGCTGGGTTTGTGTTGGCAACGCAACATGCAGGATAAGTGATGATGGGACAATTTTTTGAATTTTTTTTTCTTCATGGTTGTGATGGAGTAATAATTGATAATGTTCATGCGCGCAAAAATAGTGACTGTGTATATTAAATGCTATATTGAAAAATAAAAAAAGCGGCATTAATTATTTTTAAGATTTGTGAACATATTTTCCCGAATAGATGTATTATCTTTGTCGAGTTAAAGCGAAATAATTACTTAAAGATAAGAAAAATGGTAAAAAAACTATCAATTTTGATAATTGCGTCGTTGTTGATGTGTCTGGGTGTGCAAGCACAGGAACAGCAGAAACGCGAGATGCGCGCTGCGTGGCTTGCCACAGTTTCAAACATCGACTGGCCCAGCGAGCGTGGCACTAGCGCCAGTGTTATAGCCCGTCAGAAACAGACCCTTATTGACTATCTTGACGGCTTTGCCAATACCAACATGAATGCGGTGTGCATTCAGGTGCGCTCGATGTGCGATGCAATGTATCAGTCAAGCTACGAACCTTGGTCTAGTTATCTTACCGGTACTCGTGGCGCCAACCCAGGTTGGGACCCATTGGCATTTGCAGTTGAAGAATGCCACAAGCGCGGTATAGAGTGCCATGCATGGGTTAATCCTTACCGCTACGCCAACGGTGGTCCCGGAACTTGGAACACAGCTCAAGACCAGGCATTGGTGAACTCGGGTATTCTGCTCACCTATACCAATAGTAGTGGTACAACCACAACGGTGTTGAATCCAGGTTTGCCTGCATCGCGCGAACGCATCGTCAACGTGTGCCGTGAGATGATAGAGAACTATGACATTGACGGTATCATTTTTGATGACTATTTCTATCCCAGCGGCATTCCAACTAACAGCAGTGCGGCCGATTATCAGCTGTGGCGCAACAGCGGCACAACTCTCAGTTTCGCCAACTGGCGCCGAGCTCAGGTGAATCAAATGGTAGCCGACGTTTATAATATGGTACAGATGATTAAGCCACAGGTGCGCTTTGCTATAGGTCCTGCCGGAGTTGCTGGCACTGCTTCGACAAGTGCTTCGCAGCATGGTGTCAATCCATGTCCAACGGGCAGCGACTGGCAGTACTCGTCTCTCTTCAGCGATCCTCTTGCATGGCTTGAAGAGGGTACTATCGACTATATCTCTCCTCAGCTTTACTGGAAACGTAACCATTCGACCAATCCTTTTGGCCCCTTGACCCAGTGGTGGAGTTATATCGCCAAGCACTTTGGCCGTCACCACTATGCCAGCCAGAACATCTATTTCATGGATAACGATGGCAACACCACTGCCAGCTGGCAGGAGATTGTGGCCCAGGTGGAACTTAGTCGCCAGTATACCGAGAATAATGCTCCTGGCGTGAATTTCTACTCGTCGCGCTACATCAACGGTCCACGCATGACGGGGCTTGGCAATTACTTGGTACAAACGATTTTTCCCCGCAAGGCTTTGCCACCTGCACTAGAGTGGAAACCGAAAGACAATCTCGACACTCCTGAAAATCTCGCAATCAATGGCACTACCTTGTCGTGGAGTCCCGTGGATGGAGAGTTGGTGAAATATGCCATCTATGCCATACCCACTAGCGTTGACGTGAGCACCATCGGTAGTGAGAAGTTTGAGGGTATCAAGAGCGATTATCTCGTGGCAGTGACCTACAACAACAGCGTGACACTTGCCAATGAATATACTACAGGTTATTGGTTTGCCGTCTCGAGTGTCGATGGTTACAACTTTGAGTACGCTCCTGCCTACTTAAACGCCCCCTCGGGCGAGGCTCAGCAGGTGACACTTATATCGCCCATTAATGACGTTACGGCACAGTGGCTTCAGGAGTTCTCTTGGAGCGCAGTGCCAGGTGCGACATTCAAGATAGAAATTGCCAGCGATGAGGCTTTTAATCATGTGGTTAAGAGCCAAAACGGCATAGCCGAAAATCATGTGACTCTCGACTTGAACTCTTTTACGTCGGCAACGCGTTACTACTGGCGTATAACCACTATAGAGCCAGGAAAATTTGATAAAGTGAGCGATGTGGCATCATTCATAACCATCCAGCGCGAACTTGCTCCACAAGCTACCTTGATTTATCCAGCCGACGGTGCCGAGATTGACGACAACTTCAAGTTCCTCGTAGCCGATGTGGGAGCCGATTCCTATAAGCTCGAAGTGGCAAGAGATGCAGCTTTTACTAATGTTGTGCAGACTGGCAACTACCTTCAGCCACAGGATGGAAACCTGTCGTTGCAATGTGTGATATCGCTGCTTGGAAAAGGCACTTACTACTGGCGTGTGAGCACTACCGCTCAAGGCTGTGACCCCAACATGAGTGAGACCCGCACGTTTACAATCACCGACATCACCACCGGCAGCACCGAGCCTGGATATGTACAGAAAATTGATGTTGATAATGACACTTATGAGCCTATCAATGGTGTACACATCACCAACGACTGGATACGCTCGGTTCAGAGCAATTATAACAACTTTGAGCAGGAGAACTATGGTAGCTTTAACCGCTCGTTTACCGTTCTGGGCAATTTCTTGTACCTTTCGGGCCGAGCTAGCAACGCTTCCAATGCCGATTGCTACTTGCGTGTTTATAACACCAGTAACGGCGAGTGGGTTCGTGATTTAGCGCTTCCCGATGAGGTTAAAGGCGACTATTTCCCTTGTAACAATGTGCTCGTGGATGATGGCGGCAACTTGCTTATCAGCAACATGTTGCTAAAAATTAACAACACTCCACTTGTGATTTATCAAATCGATCCAACCACTGGTGCTGCTACATGGCGTGCTAGCCTCTCAACCAGTGAGTCGTCGGGTCGTATCGATCATATCGATGTGTTGGGCGATGTGACTACTGGCAACTTCCAGGTGTTTGCTGCTCTATCACGCAGTACCGAGATAATTCGCTGGACTATCCAGAATGGTAATGTTGTTTCGACCAAGGTTACTAATGTCACTGCTCTCTATCCATCAGGTGCATCCAACTTTGGAACCTCACCACGCATCAAGGCGTTGAGCTCTAGCGAGGTGATAATTCATGGCGCTGCTATTTATCCCACTAAGTACAATGTTGAGACAGGAGCTATTGTTGACAGTTTCGATGGTAACCCTGCTCTTGCTAAGCAGGGTGGGGCGAGCGACGGCATTGATGTTTTTGAACTTTGTGGAAAGAATTTCTTGTTCTATTCAAGTGGTGACTATGCTACAAGCGAGGGTCATAACTATCGCTTGGCAATGAATGCTACTGGAGCCGATTTTGCTGGTATGAACATGTTGTGGACGTTGCCCAAGAACGGCATGGGTGTGGTGAACAGCACTACGATGAGCACTCCGTGCCAGGCGGTTCCCACCAGCCGTCGCAACGTTATGGAACTTTACATGTATGTTCCAGGCAATGGCATTGCTAAATACACTATGACGGTTAAAGTCTTGGGCGATGTCGATTGTGACGGAATAGTCTCGGCCGCCGATGTTACTGCGCTTTACAATTACATGATTAATGGCGACACTACTTTTGCTGCTACCAGCGACGTGGATGGTGATGGTAGCATCACCGCTGGCGATATCACTGTGATTTACAACATACTTTTAGGTAATTAATGTTTAATTCATAATGCATGATGCACAATCGGGGCTGCGCCTTTTGTTGTGTATAATGCATAAACGCAAAGTCTAATACATAATCCATGAAACACATTGAAAGTGCTCGGGCTATACGGTTCGAGCGCTTTTTTTTGTGTAGAACATGAAGGTGGTGAGTGAGAGCTCCAAGTGGTTGTCTCAAGTGTTAATAAGCTCAAAAAATAGTAGACGATGCTAAAAAATCAAAAAAATCATAATTTTCTTATTATTTATTAATGTGTTTTCAAAATTTATGATTATGTTTGTAAAATGAAACAATCTCGTTTCAAAAAGTGATAAAGTCATATCACTTTGTTAGACTGATAATCATTAAAATGACCTTGATAAGACATATAAATCAATCAAATATAAACAAACATTAAGTAATCATGAGAAAACAGCTACTACTACTGCTATTTTCGGTCATTGCAGTGACGGGCTATGCCCGCATCGTGACGGGAATAGTGACCCAAAAGTCCGACGGCGAGACTGTTATAGGTGCGTCGGTTCAGGTGAAGGGCACTAATCGCGGCACGGCGACTGACCTTGACGGAAAATACTCAATTGATGTCAAAGACGGAGATGTCCTTGAGATCTCTTATGTGGGGGCTAATCCTGTGATCATTAAGATTACAAGTGGTCAGAGCGTTTACAACGTTGTGCTGGAGGATGATGCCCAAGTGCTACAAGAAGTTGTGGTGACTGCCTATGGCCAGACTCAGGAGAAAAAGAAACTGAACTTCGCAGTTCAGTCACTGAGTGCCGACCAGGTGACCGCAGGTGGTTCTTCCAACTTTGCTAACTCCCTTCAAGGAAAAGTCGCCGGCTTGCAAGTGTCTACTGGTGGCGGTTCGCCCAACTCATCTACTCAAGTTATTATCCGCGCCATCAGCTCGGTAAACAACTCGCAGAGCAACGAGCCACTGATGGTTGTTGACGGTGTTGCTATCAGAGGCAAAGGTTCGACCCTTGCCGACATCAACCCCGATGACATTGAGAACATGAGTGTGCTGAAGGGTGCCGCTGCGAGTGCATTGTATGGCCAGGAAGGTGCCAATGGTGTTATTTTGATTACCACCAAGAGTGGTAGCCGCGACGGTTCAATCAAGGTTGACGCAAGTGCCACAGTAGAGATAAGCAATTGTATGCGCGTTCCCAAACTCCAGAGTATGTTTACACCTGGTTCAAAAGGTTTCTACCGTGAAAACAGCGGTGGTGGCGGCTGGGGTCCATATTTGCAGCCAACTGAAACCCTATATGACAACCTTGGGGACTTCCTGGGCACTGGTTTGCTGCAGAAGTACAGCGTGAGCGTGAGTGGTGGTACCGATAAGTTCAACTCCTATGCTTCGGTGGCCTATACACGCAACGAAGGTGTTGTTCCTAAGGATTACAAGAATCAGATTACGGCATTCTTGAAAGGAATGTATAAGCCATCTGAACAGGTTACAATCCAGCTGTCGTTGAACTTTGTGAACAACAAGTCACGCGGTTTTGGCAACTCGATGTCAACCATCTATAACTGGGGCCGTAATTTCAATATGGCCGACTATGTGACCCCCGACGGCACTGTGAACTGGGCAAGCCGTTATGATCGTTGGGACCTGCTGCTCGACACCGAGCGCATAGGTGCTACCGTGTCGCCCTATTATGGCCGCTACATGGACAAGAGCGTCACCGAGAGCAACCGCTTCATGCTTAACGGCCAGATTGCCTATGAGCCCATCAAGAACCTTGTGTTCACGGGCAAGATTGGTTATGATAAGGGTTATACGATGTATGACGCTTACACAGTGCCACGTTTCTATGAGTCGGACTTTGTAGACATTCACAACGAGGAGGTTCAGACAGCCCTAAATGAGAATAAATCCCGCTTTGGAGAGTATTCGTTCCAGCCATCTCGTGGCGAGCAGCTCACTGCGCAATTTTTTGCCAACTATACTCACACTTTTGCCGAGGACTTCAACTTCAACATATTCTATGGAATGGAGTATCGCAAGTATGAGGGCGTTGAGGGTAGTTTTGGCGGCTATGAGTTCTTGTTGACCGACTCTCACGGCGACGGTTTCTATAGCTGGCAAAATATCAATCCCGAGACCTATATAACCCGAGGAATGAGCCTTTATCACTCAACCTATGACAAGTATGGCTACTTTGGTGAGGTTCGTTTCGACTATAAGGGAATAGCTCAGTTGTCGGGAACCTGGCGTCATGACGGTTCGTCTCGCTTCAAACAGAATAAGACAACGAGCTACTTCTATCCCTCGGTTACCGGTGGTGTGATATTCAGCGAGTTGTTCCACTTGACCAACAGCTGGTTCAGTTATGGTAAGATTCGTGGTAACTGGGCAAAGGTAGGTAAAGACTGCCCATCTTACCTTTTCACCAATACTTTCAAGCGCTGGACCACATTCCCCGATCCTGGCTATGGTATCGACCCGACCACTTCTCGCGCTATCGTGCTTGAGCCAGAGATGACTAGTTCGTGGGAGATTGGCGCTGATTTGCGCTTCTTCAATAGCCGCACACGTCTTGATGTGGCTTACTACTCGACCACAGTCGACAACCAGATTGTGAGTGTGCGTGTGTCGCCTGCTTCAGGAACTATTCTTCAAACCCGCAACGAGGGAACCATCGAGAACCATGGTGTTGAACTTTCGCTTGCTCAGGACATTATCCGCACCCGCGATTTTGATTGGACTGCATTGCTCAACTACTCGTTCAACCGTGGTAGAGTTAAGAAATTGCCCGACGATGTGATTGAAATTCAAGGCACACAGTATGGCGACATTTTCCCTGTTGCCCGCTTGAATGGCTCGTCGACAGGTCTGTCGGGCAAGGATTACATGCGTGACCCCGACGGCAATGTGATTTGCAACGCCGAGGGTTATCCTGTCATCGACCCACAGAAGGGTGTCTATATTGGCAACCGTGAGCCCGACTTCCTGTTGGGTCTTGGTTCGAATTTCCGCTGGAAAAACTTGACAGCTTCATTCCTGTTTGACTGCCGCAAGGGTGGCGACGTAGCCAACGTGACAGGCCGCAGCCTCATCACCAACGGTATGAACCACCTCTATGACAAATATCGCAACCGCGAGATTATCTTCAAGGGTGTTGTGGACAATGGCGACGGCACCTATTCGCCCAACCGCACTCCCATTATCCTTGACCAGAATTTCGTTGCTACCTATTATAGCACGGTGTCTTCAAACTTCATTGAAGACGGTTCCTACATCCGCTTGAGCTATGTGACTCTAGGTTATGATTTCACTAGCCTGCTCAAGAGGGGATGTCCCATCAAGCATTTGAGCCTCAATTGCACTGGCCGCAACCTGTTCTTGTTGACTAAATATAGCGGCAATGATCCCGCTATTTTGGCCGCTGTCAGTGGTGGTACTGGTGGCATGGGCATCGACAACTACAACGTGCCTGCCACTCGTAGCTTTAACTTCACATTGAAAGCATCGTTCTAATCAACACAAGTAAAGATTATGGAAATCATGAATAAACTTAAGATAACAGCTTTGTTGCTTCTCGTTTGCCTGATGGGCGTGAGTTGCGAAGATATGCTCGATGATAATGTGAACCCCGATAAGGCACATTCTATAAATGTTCAAGTTGCAATGCCGGTGGTGGTGTTCTATGCACAGCAAATCAACTATGACCATGCTGAGTATTACAACTATTTCTCTCAGTTCCTCACTACCGGAGGAAAGAGTTCGGTTGGAGCCTATTCCTACAAGTGCGAGTGGGAAATGCTCACGATGAACCGTCATCCGCAATGGCGCCGTCACTTCTATGATATTGGCGTGAATGCCAACAACCTGATTCAATATTCTCAAGATATCAACTCGCCAAACTATGAGCTTATTGCTCGTACCATTAAGTTGATGTCGACTCAGTTGACTACCGACGCCTTTGGCGACATGCCACGTTCTCAGGCCTACCTGACCAATGCTCCTACCTATGACACTCAGGCGAGCATATATGAGTGGATGTTCCAGGAGGCCGATGATTTGATTGCTATGTATGAGAATCCCGAGTATGCTCAAAATGAGCACAACTTGGTGATTGACAAGTCTCAAGACCGTGTTTATGCTGGTGACCTTGAGAAGTGGAAAGGACTTGTCTATGCTATCAAGGCTCGCTTGCTGCTGCGCAACATTCCAAATATTGACCGCAGTCCTGCAATGTGCCAGAAGATTATTGCTGCTGCCGATGCGGCAATCAATCAGTGGCGCAAGGGCGACCTGTTGTATGGCAGCTGGTTTGGAAATGAGCCTCGTTACAATTTCGACGGCGGCACAGGAACACAGAACTGTGTTTGGAGTCTCTCTAAACCTGTGATTAACAGCTGGGAGTCTCGTGCCAACCTTCTTGACGCAGCTATTCCAAGCAAGTACTTCATGGTCGATGTGTTGGGACTTCATGCACCGGCCGACGAGAAGCAAGTGGGAATGTATAACGGCAATAGCGGCTACGCCAACGATCCACGTTGCGTGCTGCTGATGATTCCTCGTTCAGGACCATCTTCGGCCAGCAATGCCAACACTCAAATCAAGATGCGCTTCTTGGAAAACAACATAGGCATGAGCACCAGTTTCAAGATTGCCAATTATCCCAACCTGTATATGGGAGCCTATTGTGGCGACCCCACAGGCTATAACCCCATCTTCACCATGGAGGAGCTTTATTTCATCAAGGCCGAGGCACTCTACTGGCTTGGAAACAAGGCCGAAGCGTGCGCTCTTGCCAAGGAGGCCACCGCTCACAACATTGAACGTCACCTTGAGTTCTTCCTGAAAAAATATCCTAACACAATAAACTACAATGAGGGCCGCGACAATAAATATCCAGGCAAGGCCAACACGAGCGGTGTGCCAGGATATGTCCAGGCCGATTACTGGGAAGGACAGGTAAACGCCTTCCTCAACAACGAGGACTACTTCACCTACAGTGCTTCGGGAAATCCACAATTGAAGGTTTCTAAGGTTACCGACCGTGGAAACCATCACTGGTATTTCAACCCCTCGGAGTATACCCTCAGCGACCTGATGCTCCAGAAGTATGTCGCTATGGTTTATCAGCCCGAGATGTGGACCGACATGCGCCGCTACCACTACAGTAACAAGCGCAACAATTACGGAATTGGCGATGCCAACGAGATTATCTATCCCGACCTGCGTCGCCCCTATAACCTGTATTCGGCCTACTGGATTGATGGCTTGACCGAAGCCCAGAAGGAGAACACTTGGATTCAGCGCCTCAACTATGACCCCGAGACCGAGGAGAAATACAACCGCTCGGAGTTGCAGCGCTTGGGTGCTTATAAGAATTACAAGTGGTTGCAGGAACCCATGATTTGGTCACATAATTATGGCGAAGTGACATCTCTCACTGGTAAATAAAGATGAATGAGCAGTAATAATTATAAAGATAATAAGAATTATGAAGATATTTAATATTTTAGGCTCGGTAGCAATTGTGGCGGCTGTGATGGCATCGTGTGCCATCCACGACCCGTTTGCCGACAACATGGAGATAGGCCAGGTGGTGCCTACCGTTTCATGGGAGTTGAGCGACGTGGCCAAGGCTGGTGGTTATGTCTACTTCAAGGCTAAATACTACACTAGCGACGACCACACAATCGATCACAGCGAGGTGTGGGGCCTTGTGACCCGCACCACATCGGCAGCCGCAACATGCCGCCTCACAAAATCGTTCTCGTATACTAAAACGGTGAACTCGACCGACACTGTGCGCACCGATGTCAAGTTGGCCACTTTCCCTCACAGCAAGGCCGAGTGGGATGGTCACGAATATGTGCTTGTCGACTCGTTCCAGGTGTCGTCCACTTTGGCTCCTGTGAGCTGGGTTGAACCCGAGACCTTCGACGAGGAGCGTTTCGATATGTACTATCCGGCATCGTTCCAGCAGGAGTTTGTCGACCATGTGGTGAACTATCTCACCAAGGATAGCACCTACTACAACGACATGTCGTCCATTTATATCAATTATGACTTCACAGTCGAGCAGTTTGAAGAGCTCAACGCCAAGTATGGCTTGGACATGCCCACCGAGACCGAGACCGGCAATAAGAGCAAGCTCTGGTATGTCAATCCTGAGGTTGTAGACCACTACTATTACATCATGGTCGACGAAAACGGTGTCAAGACCGAGCACGAGATAGATACCCCCGACCAGGCACCTGCTGGAGTCAATGTCTATGAAGTGTATCAGTCGTGCAAGTGGGTATACAGTCGCTACAGCGACGACACCGGTGGTCGCATCACCTCCATCCGCAAGGAGTACATGCCCTACTGGAAAGACCTTATAAGCCAGATTCCCTTCTGTGACTGGATTTACAACACGAGCGACAAGAACTACTCGGTAAACTTCACCCGCAACTACATTCTGTATCCCACGTTCCGTGTCTTTGATGAGACTGGCAAAATGGGAAAAGATACTGAGACAAAGCAAATTGCTCTTAACTAAAACATCACTTTGAGTTATGAAGATATTTAACAAAATAGCATTAACGGCATTGCTGGTGCTTTCGTTGGCATCCTGTATCGAAAAGGAGCCCGCCTACGGCAACTTTGGCGGCAAGGATGTGGACTTCACCTACAATGTCGATGGAGATGAATATACTCTCGATTTCTATGTGGTGTCGACAATAAAATTCAACAACATCTCCGAGAAGAGCGGCAATGTGACCTGGGACTTTGGTGACGGCTCCACTTCGACCGACCAAAACCCCACCCACAAGTATGACAAAGCAGGTGTTTATAATGTAACTCTCACCGTTGAGGGAGTCGGCAAGCGCAGCTATCCGCTGCTCATCTACGACATCGCCCCAGTGCTCAGCGTTGTTGATCAGAGTGCCGAGACTGTTGTAATCAACGATGTTACCGTGCTGCTCGATATAGCCCTTCCCAATCCCGAGAACCTCGAGTGCAAGTATGTGTGGAAGTTCCCCGATGGAACCGCGCTTGAAGATGGCACCCCTGTTACCGAGTTCACCGGTTACAGCCACAGCGACGGCAGCGTCGACAACCCAGGCCGTCTCAAGTTCAAGAACATCGGTTCTCAGAAGATTGAGCTGCAGACATGGTTCGATGTCAATGGCGAGAATCGCCGCCTCGAGGACAGCTACGTTAACGTTCAAGTGGGTTCTTCTATTCCTTGCCCCACGTTGTATTATGCAGTGATGGGCGGCAATATCAAGGCCTATAAGCTCGTTGACATGAGCCAGCTTCCTGCCGGCACCAAGAACATGCCTTTCGACATGGGAGTGAGCTCGGGCAACATGCCCACCACCCTCGTGTTTGCCAGCGTGGAGAATCGTGACTATGTCTACATCCTCGACTGCGGCAAGCAGTACTACTATGTCAACGACGAGAACGGTGTGCTGGGCGATGGCAAGATTAGTGTGATGACTGCCGACGGTACCGACGTGAGCACAATGATTACCAATGTGGGCGGACCGGCATTCAACGACCCGTTCCAGGGTTTCAGCGATGGTACCAACCTGTATTATACCGACCGCAACACTGGCATTCGACGCATTCCTCTCACCACTCGTGGTGAGACCGAGAAGACCAACTTCAACAGCACGGCTGGCTACTTCTGCGTCAACAATATGCTCCAGTACTATGGCAACGGCATTGCCTACGGTGCCATCCACACGGGGCTGTTGCAAGACCGCAGCGGCGTGTTCTGGTGGGGTAAGAACTACTCGGGCAACGGCATCTACCGCTTCCGCACTAGCGACATTGGCGAGGCTTCGGCAACCAAGCCTGGTCCCATCCCGTTCCCCATCTTGCTGCAGGCTACCCAGCCACGTGCTTTCACCATCGACGAGGACCTTGGCGCCCTCTATGTGTGGATGTGCAAGGGCGGCACTCCCGGTCCTGGCTTCGCTCACTATCCACTGCCTGGGCCTACCGCTGGTCTCGACTATGACCAGTTTGTCAAGTTCATCACCATGGAGGCCAACCCCGAGAACACTACGGCCGACGAGGGCGTCTACACCACCCAGTTTGCTGTCGATGCTGCCACCCACTTTGTATACTTCGGCTTCCGTGCCGCTGCTACCGAGGGCAACTACACCACAGGACTCAAGTACTACAATCCCGAGTCGCAAACGGTCGTAGACTTCAACGGCAACCGCGAGCGCATTTTGGGTCTCTGCATCAATCCACGGGAGACTCATCTGTTCTAACGTGCGGCAACCGCGCTCTCGGCTTTGACCTGACAAAAACGAATCCCGTCGCTTGAGTTGTCTCTAGGCGACGGGATTTTTTATTCATCACTGGCGGCACGCTTGGTTTCGTGCTTGAAACGCCTGCGGGAATACTGCTTCTTGGACTTGTGCACGCGGTGAGTGGCAACCCATTGGCCGCCACCGTTGCGCTCCATCTGCTCGTTGCGTGAAATCATTTTAATGATTTTGTCCATCGAGTTGCTTTTAGTTGTTTTTGACTTTTTCATAATGTATAGTAGAGTCGTGGAATAGTAGTGGATGCAAAAAATGTGCCAAAGCTATTGCTTAGGTTCGCCTGCAGATGGTAGGTTGTAGAACTCGTTGATTTTGTGAGGTTTCTTGTCGATGACGGGGCGAATTGAAAAGCCGTTGAGGACACCCTGGGGTTGGAAAGAAATCATGTCGCCAGTGATGATGAAAGCAAATAAAGATATGGCATTGTCCTCACCGTGAGGAAGGCGGGAGGCCGTCCAATAATATCCCTTGTCGCCTATCGAGAAATAACGGCGCTCGTAGCGGAATCCCGCCAGTGGTAGGAAAATGGTGTTGCCGTTGGGTCCTGTGACAATATAACCTGGAATGGTGCCGGGATGGTCGATGAAAATCCACTGGCACTTGTCTACGAGTTCCTTAAAATCTTCGATAAGAGGTAATCGCCACTTGCCACCCCACAGTTTGTGGGCCGCATCGAAGCGAGTGCCCTCGAAACTCTCGTCTCGGTTTGGCGAGTGGAAACCAAAGAAGTAGCCGTGAAGAACTGAGGAAGGATTCTCCATGCCGCCATTGATCATGATTCCAGGCATCATGAGGTTGGGAGATTTTGCTCCCACGTTGAACGGTGCCCAGTCGACGCTGAGCCCCATGTCGACCGCCTCGCTCTCGGGGATGTCGCAAGGGATTTTGTCGGTGCCAGGATTGGGCATGAATACCGAAAATCTTTTTTCGGGTACATCAATGACCATGAGCGACGTGTCGCGAGTAAGAGCCAGACTGTCGCCTCGCTGCCAACCTGGGATTGAGCCACGATGAGAAAAGGAGAGCGGCTGAGGTTTAAAGTCGAGGATTTTCAAGTTGTAGCCGATGAAGAAAGCTAAACAACTGAGCATGGCTGTTCCTATTATGGCGAGAGCCATCGTTTTCTTGTTCCAGCTTTTATTAGTGGCTTGATCGATCGCTTCCTGCAATTGCGACAGGGTACTGTATCTCAGAGTGCGATTGGCGGCAGTGGCTTTGGCAATTACGTCATCGTATTTCTTGGGCAAGTCCATGTCCTTCAGAATCATGCCTAGCGAGAAGATATCGGCTCTGGCATCAATGTCGTCATTGGCGTCAAGAACCTCGGGGGCGGCATAATTGACGGTGCCCGCTGCTGCCTTGAGCGAGCTGTAGCTGTCGGTGTCGCTGAGTCCAAAATCGATGAGCTTCAGACAGTTGTCCTCGTGTGTGACCATGATATTGGATGGCTTGAGGTCGCGATGCACCACTTGGTTGTTGTGGCAATGAGCTATGGCTGCAATCAGTTGGAGCACAATGTTGAGCTTCTCGTCGAGAGAATGGGTGCTTTCGAGCCATTGTTGGAGAGTGGTTCCGTCGATCCACTCCTCGACGATGCATGTGCCGAGTTTTTCAATATTCTCGATGCTGACAACACCCACGATGTTTGGGTGATGCAGCTGCATGGCGATGTCAAACTCCTTGCGCAACAAGTCGTGGTAGAGCTTCTTGTCGGCCAGCTCGGGCTTGATGCCCTTGAGAAACCATAGCTTGCCAAAACGCTCGCCTTGCGCCAAGAGATTGAACTTCCCTTGTTGCTCAAGCAAAACAATATTTTCAAATCTCTGTGGCAAGGAGTAGATGGGTTAAATGAGAAATAGATTATGCATTGACTATTGAACAGGCCTTATTGCCATGAGTCGGTCGAAAGTGTCGGTTTGGTCGGCGATGATTTTGCCCTCGTCGAGAAGCACGTAATGTGCCATGCGTCTGCCATCGGCAGTTGGGGTTGATGTCCAATAGTAGCCGTATCGGCCTATGTTTTGCATATTGATGCCGTCGTCGCTCCATCCTGCCAGTGGCATGAAGATGCAATTGCCATTAGGTCCAGTGACCACATATCCCGCTGCTCCGTCGCCTGCATTGCGGAATTGCCACTTGCAGCGGTTAATGAGTTCTCGAAACTCCTCGATTGTGGGCATTCTCCACTTGCCGCCCCATCGCTTGCTTGCGAAGTCGATGTCGGTGCCGCTAATCGCCTTGGTGGGAACTGGCTTGTCTTGTGGCCAGTATTTGTCGAGCCCTCCCCACTTGGTGATGTCGGTGGTATCGCCCCAGGCATAGTAACTACCCACGAAGTTGACCGACGGGTGATTGGCTCCCATGTTCATACGACTCCACTTCACGCTGAGCCCCAGGTCGACAGCGATGGAGTCGGGGATGTTGCCTGGAGTGACCGAGTCGGGCAGGAGGTAATAAATATCGGAAAGAGAGATTGTGGAAAATACGAAATTGGCTGGTAGCTTGCCTGTGTCGACCACATATCCTTGAGGCAATTTTTTGCTGTCGGCTTGCTTTTGTCTGTTTCCCCACAAGAAAGTTGCTGCGATAGCGGCAAGAGCCACTAGCGCCATTGCTGCTGGCATGAGCCATCGCAAGTGATTTTTCTTGTGTGCGGCGGTGAATTCTTGGTGCAATGTGTGCGCTGAGTGGTATTTCCCCTGTTGGCAACGCTTAATCACCTTGTTGAACTTGCGTGGTAGCTGTAGCGCACTCAGCAGGAGGGCAAGAGCTGAGAAATCGGTTTGAGCTTCGGTGGCATCGGGCTCGAAATCGATGATTTTCACGCGCGAGCCGTTGTGGGTGATGAGTACGTTGCTAGGCTTGAGGTTGCCGTGCGTCACACCCTTGCTCATGTAGTAGCGCACAGCCTCTACAAGCTGGGTGGCGATATCCTGACGAACTTCGACAGTGGGGTCGGATGCTATAAATTTGTCAAGACTTGTGCCGTCGACCCATTCTTCGATGATGCATCGCCCCTCCATGGTGGGAACTTCTTGCTGGGCTATCATGCGCACGATGCTTGGGTGCCACAGCGTCATGCCGCGCTCAAACTCGCGGTCGAGCAGCTGCTGCGCCTTGTTGCGAGGCTCAAACTGCGGGTTGACGCCTTTCACGACCCACCATTGTCCAAAGCGTTTCACCCGCTTTAGGCACAGCCATGGACGTTGACAAGGCAGGTCACTGAAGTCGGTGAATTGTGCTCCTATGTCGCCCTCCATGGGCTCAAAAAAGCTTGATGAGTTGTAAATGTTGCTACCGTCTTGCATATAAGATTGTATTTGTGCTCAAAGTTACTCATATTTTTGATTATAGCGCGCTGAGAACTATTTTTTTCAACTCTCAGCGCGCTATAAAAGGGATTTTTATACCAAGTGTCTTATTAAGGCAACTTGTTGACAGCGTTTCTTACATCTTCTTCGGTTGGTGCAAGATCGTTTGCAATCTTTTTGAAAGTCGAAGTGACTGTGCCTTCTTTCACCTTAATCTCGTTTTTGCTCTTATAGGTTACAGTGAGTTTGAAACCGTCATTGCTCTCGAGTTCCAAAACGTTCTTGGATTTAGCATGCCCTTGCATATAAATAACATTGTCGTTATATACATCATAGTAATAGGCCTCACAATGTGGCATACAGTATTGATCGTAGCCTTGTATACCAAGAATATAGTCATGGATTTGTCGCCCACCAGTTAGCTCTAATCTATAATAGAAAATGCCGCTATTGCCAGCATCGTTCTCTGAATATAGATTGACACCCGAAGATGCTTGTTGTACACTGTGTTTGCGTTTCTTGGCGCTCATTTCGGTTGTAGCACAGGTACCTAGCACCAGCACTGCCAAAAGGATTGTAAATAGCTTTTTCATGATTGTTTGTTGTGATAATAATTTTAAAATTACTGTCCAGTTCCGCCGCAGTCGGGGCACTTGATGCGTCCAGAGCCTTTTCTCCAGACACTTCCAGCATCAGTTGTCCCATCCCAATTGCCACCGCATTTTTCACAAGGTTGTTCGGAACCTACGATATCTCTCATTTCCGGTGCTACATAGACGTGTACTAAGCCTTTTCCATTGCATTTGGGGCAGGTTATTTTGCCGCTGCCGCCGCATCGCTGGCACACGTTGCCCTTTTGAGTCGCATAGATTGTAGCGCTTTGGTCTTCGCAGGTGAGTTTTATCTCACCTCGCTTGGAGCCGGCTTCGTTGGCTGGAGCGGTAACTGAAAGTGTGCCGTTGTCGTAGGTGGCAGTGAAGCCCTCAGGAGCCTCGACTTGCGGACTTCCGTCAGTGTCAATTGCAATTGTCTGTGTGCCACCTTCTTTATCAAACTCGACCTTGTCGCTTGCGGGAGTGATGTGAGTGCACTTGGTAGCTTGCTTCACATGGATGGTTGCTGTCACATCATCTTTTCCAGCGAGAACAATGTCGCCTTCGCGTGGGGCGCCGGTTTCGTTGCGCGCGGTCCTAATCAGGATCATGCCTTCTTGCGTTTCGGTAGTCACCCAATCGGGACAGTCTTTCACGCTCCAACTGCCGTCGGCAGTGACGCTCACGTTTTCTTCTCCACCCCCAATGGGGAACGAGATACTATTTTTGTCAACACAGATGTTGTTGGCTCCATTGCATGCGCTGAGAAAGAACATGAATAAAAAAGCCCAAAGTAAAAATAATTGCTTCTTCATTTTTGTGGTTAATTAATATTTTGATTTAATTGAACATCCTTCTTATCCCATACTTTCCCTCTGAAATATCCATAAGGCACAGTTTTAGTTGAATAGAAATATCCATCAACTATTGTGTAACGATCGGGATCTTCTTTTTCCCACATGACAACCCGGCCGTCGCTCTTCATCTCGCCCACAAGGTTCATCTCATCTTGTGGACTTTCAAGCTCCGCTTCAAGCCGATTTCCATTGCTGGACTCAATAAATAATTTAAAATAATTGTTAGAGAAAAACTGACCCATGTCGTTGGGGTTTTTAATGACTGTTCCGCTTGACGAGCGGCTTTTTGTGCGCTTTTTGGCACTCATGTCGGCGGTGGCGCAGGTGCCCAGCACCACCACTGCTAGAAAGATTGTAAATAATTTTTTCATGATTGTTATTGTTTTTTAAAGATGAAATAATTCTTTTTAGTGACCAGTGCCACCGCAGTCGGGACACTTAACGCGACCAGAGCCCAATTTAAGGCTGCCATCATCTTTGCCCGAGCCACCACAGTCACTACAACCATAGTCATCCTCCCAGTCATCAGAGTAAGCATGAGTGACATATCCTTTACCGCCGCATGATTTACATTTCACCTTTCCGGTGCCTCGACAGGTGGGACAGATGCTGCCTTTTTGAGATGCATAGATTGTAGCACTCTGATTGTCGCAGGTGAGTTTTATCTCTCCACGTTTGGCTCCTTCCTCGTTAGTAGGAGCAGTCACTGAAAGCACACCGTCGGCAAAAGTGGCAGAGAATCCATCAGGCGCCTCGACGTTGATGTTGCTACCGTCGGTGTCGATGTTAATGGTCTCGGTTCCACCTTCTTTTTCAAACTCCACCTCGTCGCTTGCAGGGGTGATGTGAGTGCATTTCGAGAATTGCTTGACGGTGATAGTTGCCTCCACGTTGCTCTTCCCTTGCAGGACAATATTTCCTTCGCGCGCAGCGCCTGTCTCGTTGCGCTCGGCTTTGATAATGATTACGCCTTCCTGTGTCTCGGTCTTCACCCAGTCGGGACAGTCCTTTACGTTCCAGCTGCCGTCGGCTGTGACGCTTACATTCTCTTCGCCACCATCTATGGCAAACGAGACACTGTTTTTATCAACACTGATGCTGCTGGCTCCTCCACATGCGGTTAGAATCAGCAATAGTAAAGTTGAAAGTGAAAATAATAAATATTTCATAAATATAAATATATGATTATCTTATTATCACTGCATTATCACATCTGTTAAATACGCCAGGTGCAATATAAGCATTTTTATTTTGCACATAGACATGACGAAGATTTCTACAACCTTCAAAAGCATTGTCTATAATATTAATACATGATGAGGGAATAACAACTTCTCTTAGTGAAGTGCATTCATAAAACATACCTTGAACAATACATTCTAGAGTGTTAGAAATAGTGACTTCCTTTAAATTTGTGCAAAGCATGAATACATTTATGCCAAGAATGTTTACAGAGTTGGGTATAACAATTGAAGGCAACTTTGTACATTCAATGAATGCACTGGTGCCTATTGCTGTTACTGAGTTAGGTATTGAAACATAAACTAAGTTTCTGCAATTGTCAAAACCATGACTGCCAATAGACTCGACGGTGTTAGGTATAATTACTGAAGTGACCTCCATACACCTTTGAAATGCCGACCTGCCTATAGCGGTTACAAGATAGTTTTTCCCATTATATTCTACTGTTTGGGGAATAACAATATCACCACGATATTTTACTCGGTCGGAATGTGTAACAGAAACAGTTGCGCCACAACTGTTTATATCATAGGCAATACCATTTTTTATAAAATCTTCGGCATTACTGCTGAGATTAAATAATAGTGTAAAAGTTAGGATAGAAAGAATTTTCTTCATGATTGTTTTAAGTTAAATCGTTCAAAATATTTATAAATAGAAGCGAGGTGCGAGCCTTGTTTTTTGCGTCGTGGGCTTGTGGGCTCTGGACTGCCTGGTGACCACGAGAAAAACAGCTCACACCTCTATGCTGGTGCGCCACAGGGTATTGCCTATGTAACGAATCCTTGCTTGTAGAGGGCGGCGTCAGTTTCTCATTCCGTGTCACCTAAGTGAATTGTCCAGATTCACAAGCCGTGGAATGGGAGCTAAACGCTTCCTTGAAAAAATGTATATGCGATGGTGCTTTCAGCCGCTCTTGGCACTACGTTTTGCCACCGCATTGCAAAGTTAGGGAAAAAACTCCAAACGGGCAAACATTTTTCTATAGTGTGAGCTGCTTCATCATCATTATAATGGTTGTCTGCAGCATCCTCGTGGTAGCAGTGGCAAAATTATAATTATGATGTAATAAAACCTTATCCTTTAGAGTCCTTATTTGGGAAAGTATTGATAAGTTGAAAAAAAGTTGTAATTTTGCAGTCAGACGATGTCGGACGCAGAATAGGATGAAAAATTCATTTTATCCATTGTCTCGTCAACTAATAAAACATAATGGTCAAAGAATCTATAATAATATCCGAAATTAAGATTCAACTTCTTGCGCTTCGCAGTCAGGTTGAAGAGAAGGTGGGTAGGGCGCTACGTCTTCCGAGTGACTTTGAACTACTTGCTCGCAATGTTGCCGAAGTTACTGGTGAGCACATCTCTACTAATACCTTAAAGCGCTTGTGGGGATACCTTGAGGGTTACCGCACAAGCCGCCGCTTCACGCTCAATGTGCTTTCACGATATGTGGGATTTAGGGATTGGGAAGACTATTGCATGAATTTATACCAGAATGCTTCGTCTCAGATTTTTGACACACAGCACATTGACAGTGAGAGTCTGACAGTCGGTACTAAACTCACTCTTCGTTGGCATCCCGACCGTGTTGTGAAATTAGAATATAGGGGTGACAACGAATATGTAGTGCTTGAGTCGCATCGCGCTAAGCTCACCGCTGGCGACACATTCAAATGCCAGGGTTTTGTTCCTGGACAGCCATTGGTTATCAATGGGTTATTACACAAAGGTATAGACCATCCCATTAATTATATATGCGGCAAGCAGGGTGGGATTGAAGTTGTTGTTTAATGCTAATGCACGATTCACAATGTAGAGCTAATTGAGATGCACAGGTTTGCGTGCTGTATTCTTTTTTCGTTTCTTTTATCTTCTCTTGTTTCCCTTAATTAAAAACCCCCGTTGGATTATAATAAAATGGTGGTAATTTTCGTTATTTAATTTAAGGCGGAGAGAGCCTTTTTTAAAAAAGAACCATTTAATTGAAGAGACACATACTATACATGAAAAAAATTTTGCTGACCTTGGCCCTGCTGGCAAGTGCCACGATGGCATGGGCCGTGCAGGTGGAATGCTCGCCTGGCAACCTGAAAAACCTTGTTGATGACACTAGCGTGACAACTCTTGTTGTTACCGGCCAGATGGATGCCCGTGATTTCAAGTTCATTAGCGACGAGCTCGACGCTCTCACCAGCGTTGACCTGAGCGGCGTGACGATAGTGGGTTACAGCACTGTGGAGCCATTGATAAACAACGAGGCAAGCTTTGGCGCCGACTGCATTCCGCCACTGTCGTTTGCTGGAAAGAACAGCCTCGCTCAGGTGACACTGCCCAGCAACACTCGAGGCATAGGGATGGCGGCGTTTGCCGGCTGCAGCCGTCTTGCCAGTTTCACATTTCCCGAATCGCTTGATTCGATAGCCGATTATGCTTTCGCGGCAACGAAGCTCAACCAGGTGACTTTGCCCCAAGGAGTGCAGCACCTGGGCGAGGGTGCATTCAGCAATAACACAAACCTCACCAGTGTGACAATAGTTCCCGAGGGCAAACTCGAGCTGCCTGCAAGAGCCTTTGAAGGCTGCACAAGGCTGGTCACGGTGATGCTGGGCACCAATGTGACAGCGATGGGCGACCGCGCCTTTATGGGCACCACAAGCCTGACGAGCGTGAGTATCGAAGGCAGCAACAACATCAAACAACTGGGCGATCGGGCTTTTCTTGGCTCGGGAATCACCAGTTTCGACTTTGAGAATGCATTGCGCCTGCGCTCAGTTGGCGATTGGGCTTTTGCACAGTCAAAGCTGGCTAGTGTGGCTACTGCGTTAGGAACCAATCACCTGGGCAAGGGAGCTTTTTACTATGCCCCGAGCTTGACCAGCTATGTTCCCAACAGGCAATGCGACAGCATCGCCCCCATGTTCCTTGCAGGAACACAGGTGGAGAACAATGTTACCTACAACACAGCCATTCGCTACATAGGTGACTATGCATTCTATAATACTCCAGTACAAACGTTGATACTGCCCAACTCGTTGCAATACATAGGCACCCGTGCCATGGCTGGGATGACACACCTGGGCAGTCTCACCTGTTATGCTCTCGATGTTCCCCAGCTTGGCGATGAGGTGTGGGCTGGCATTGACCAGAGCACCATACCACTGATGGTGGTTGAAGGCTGCGTCGAGAAGTACAGTGGCGCTGCTCAGTGGATGGGATTCATGATTCAGGATTTCTTGTTTGGTGATGTGAATCGTGATGGCTATGTCAATGCCACCGACATTACAATCATTTATAACATTCTGCTGGGTGCTGCCTATGAATTTATGGAAACCGCCAACGTCAATGGCGATGCAGTGATTAGTTCGACCGATATCACCATCATCTACAACATCTTGCTTGGCATTGCCTATGCGCCAGGACGCGGCAAGAGCGTGAGCGACAGCAGCGACCAGATGAGCGCCGAAGACTTCGTGATAGAGGCTGGCGAGACCCATGTGATGGAAGTGGAACTGGTGAACGATGCCGGCTTCTCGGCAATGCAGCTTGACATTGAGATGCCTCAAGGACTGAGCATCAGCGATGTGACTACTACCGACCGCGCCAAAGACATGATAATGGGATTCAACGAGATTGAACCTGGCAAGTGGCGAATTGTCATGCACAGCGCCGAGGCTATGGAAGGCAACGAAGGAACGCTGCTCAACATCACTGTCAAGGCCGACGAGACATTTGGCGGCAACGAGACAATCACCGTGAGCAACATCCAGGGTGTTGAACCCAGTGAGCTCACCCACTATATTGACGACTTCACGGTTGAGGTGGGAACCACCACTGGTGTGAAAGATATCAACATCGACTCTCAATCTACAGGACCGGTCGACGTTTATAACATGAACGGCCAGCTGCTGCGCCAGGGTGTGGAGCGCAGCCAAGCCACCCAAGGTCTTCCTCAAGGCCTGTACATCGTTGGTGGCAAGAAAGTAATTGTTAGATAAAAGAACTTGTTCAATGCCTAATGCACGATTGGGACTGTACCCTGTCGGTTTTTTACAAAAATAAAGAACATAAAAACACTGAATGATGGTTAAGAAGTTACATCTGCTTGTTTTACTTCTCACAGTCATGTTGCCGCATCAAGCGGCAGCTGTGACTGTTACGTCTACAGCAGGCAAACTGGCAGATGTGGTGACCAATCATGATGTTACCGAGCTTGTGATTAATGGAACTCTTGATGCGCGCGATTTCAAGTTCATTAGCGATGAGCTCACTAAGATTAAATCGCTCAATTTGAGCAACGCTACAATAAAGGCCTATAAGAGTGATGTTGACGACGGCCTCTACTTGGGAGGGTACAGTTATGCCGACAACACTTTGCCTTATTGTGCCCTTACAGGCATCATCACGTTGCAGACGCTATATCTGCCTAACAATCTGGTGGCAATTGACTATGGTGCTCTTGCCGGCTGCTCGGCGCTGCAATCAATCAGTTTCCCGTCATCGCTCGAGACGATAGGCGACGATGCCTTTAACTCATGCAACGCTTTGAGCAGTGTCCAGATAACCCATTTTATAAACCGTCTTGGAAGCAAAGCCTTTGCTCATTGTGCAAAACTTGCTTCGGTGCTAATCAATCCCAGTGTGCCACTGGAGATAGGCAATGAAGCGTTTGCCGACTGTCCTCTGCTTTCAAGTGTGAGGATAGGCCCCAAGGTTACATCCATTGGCGATGGTGCATTCACTGCTTGCTTTGCGCTCAAGGATATTGTAGTATGGAATGGCTCTCAGCTTGCAAGCATTGGCGATGAAGCATTCTATAACTCGGGGCTTAAAAGGATTAACTTCGATGCTATGCCGCTGGTCAAGCATTTGGGTGCTTGGGCTCTTGCACGCACCAAGCTGCAGAATGTGAGCGTGCCTTCTCACATCAAGAGTCTTGACCAGGGAACGTTTTTCTATAGTAAGTCGCTCTCACGCATTGAGCTGCCCAGGACTCTCTCTTACCTTCCCGATTACATGCTCGCAGGATGCGATAACATCAATGGCACGTCATTCATGACTCAGAACCTGGGTAGCATTGGTGACTATGCTATCTACAACCAGTCGCAGCACACCAGCATTGGCATTCCGTTTAGAGTGTACTACATTGGCACACAGGCTATGGCCGGCATGACTGGGCTTCAAGAAATTACAAGCGAGCCTCTCGCTGTTCCCGAGCTGGGCGATGATGTGTGGGCGGGAATAAACAAGCAGGAAGTGAATCTTTATGTCAACGAGCAAAGCTTGAACAATTATAAAGCCGCCGAGCAATGGATGGACTTCATTATTGGAAAGGCTCACCTTCGCGGCGACATCAACAGCGACGGATTTGTCAACACCGCCGACGCTGTTGCCGAGTGCCAATATCTTGTTGACGGATACACCCAAGGCATAGATGTGAGCGTCACCGACGTGAGCGGCGATGGAGAAGAGAATGTTGCCGACGTGGTTTCAATCTATAACATTATCAACGGCACAGTTCCTATTGACGCTCCTGTGCGTTACTACTTTGATGATCTTATCGATGGTAACGGGGTAACTGCAGGCCTTAATGCTGTTAAACTTGGCATTCTTCTTGAAAACACTAGGAATTATACTGCTTTCCAGCTTAATATTGTTACGCCCCAGGGTGTGAGCATTAACGGTGTTGCACTGGCCGACCGAGACATAGGTCATGAAATTTATCTGAAAGAAGAAAGTTCTAATAATTACATGGTCATGGGCTTCTCTCCTGCAGGTGACGACATCGCAGGCTATGAAGGAGCGATTTTTACACTCAACATTAGCAGTAGCAGGCCCATTGGATTGAATGAGAAGATTCAACTCAACGAAATCAATTTTGTCGACAGCCAAGAGAATGTTTACCGCCGCCATGCGAGATATCTCAATATCATTGGCATGACTGCAGTTGAAGACATAGATGCCGATGTGGATGCTGGGCTTGTTGACGTTTATAACACCCAGGGACAGCTGCTGCGCAAGGGTGTAGAGCGAGACCAGGCTACTCAGGGACTTGCTCCCGGCATTTATATAGTGGGTGGAAAGAAAGAGATAGTGAGATAGATTCTCACAGTCACAGGTTTTCCACTTCGATAGGTTAGAAAAAAAATGAGACAATGGGCACAATCCCATTGTCTCATTTTATTGTTATAGTAAAATTTGGTTTAATACTTTACTTTGAGGTAAGATTTGTATTTCTCCTTCACTTGTGGGAGTTGTTTCTGGAGGTTTGCTATGCGTGTTGCATCGCTTGGGTGAGTGCTCATGAACTCGGCTTTAGTGTTAGAGCCATAAACGCTCATTTTTTGCCAGAAAGAGAGCGCGCAGTCGGGATTATATCCTGCCATAGTCATGAGTACAAGTCCAATGTTGTCGGCCTCGGTCTCGTGCTTGCGCGAGAAAGGCAGCATCACGCCATAGTTGGCACCAAGTCCAAATACTGTGTTGGCAAGGCTTTGAGTAGATTGGCTGGCGTTCTGTGTGATTGCGCCCAGGATGGCACCTCCATATTGGAGAGCCTTCTGATTGCTGAGGCGCTCGTTGCTATGCTTGGCAACGGCGTGTGCCACTTCGTGTCCAAGCACGACTGCAAGTTCGTCATCACTGGAGATGATGTTCATGATACCCTCGTAAACAACGATTTTGCCGCCAGGCATGCAGAATGCGTTGAGCTGGCTGTCTTTAACCAGATTGAACTCCCAAGCAAAGTTCTTGGTTTGGTCGCTCATTCCGTTAGCGTTGAGATAGGCCTCGGTAGCGGCAGCAATCTTGCGGCCTACGCGGGTAACCTGTTCACTCTTTACTGTTTGAGTGGACTTTGTAGCTTTTGACATGTATTCCTTGTAGGAAGCAAGGCTTGATTGGAGCACTTCGCTGTCAGAGACGAGGTTCAACTGGTTGCGTCCCGAGATGGGCACCTTGTTGCAGGCGGTCAAAACCACTGCAATCATTGCTGAAATTAAAATAATCTTTTTCATGAAAGTGATGTTTTTTTATGGTTGTTAATGAGTTATTACACGCTTGGTGGGCGGTAGGGTAGCGTTGCGCTCGTCGATGGCGTCAGCCACTGCCGATGCTAGCTTGTTGAATGCCACACCCGACACTGTGTTTTCGAGAATCACAGGCACGCCATCGTCGCCACCCTTGCAAATTGTCGCCACGAGAGGAATTTGTCCGAGCAGTTTCACGTTGAGAGCTTGAGCGAGGTTCTTGCCTCCGTCTTGTCCAAAGATGTAGTATTTCTCGTCGGGATGAGCTGCCGGTGTAAACCACGACATGTTCTCGACGATGCCCAGTACAGGCACGTTAACGTGCTCTCCCATGAACATCGACACACCCTTGCGAGCGTCGGCAAGAGCCACTTCTTGAGGTGTTGTAACCACAATGGCGCCAGTGATAGCAAGAGTTTGTACTAGAGTCAGGTGTATGTCGCTTGTTCCTGGTGGCATGTCAATTATGAAATAGTCAAGTTCGCCCCAGTTGGCCTCGGTGATGAGCTGCTTGAGAGCGTTGCTGGCCATGGCTCCACGCCACAATACAGCTTGGTCTTTGCTTACTACAAATCCTATAGATAGAATTTTAACTCCAAATTTCTCGGCTGGTACGATGAGTTTTTGGTCGTCAACTTCTTCCATGTATAGCTGCTCGTCTTCGATACCGAACATTTTGGGAATTGATGGTCCAAAAATATCGGCGTCAAGCAATCCCACGCGGTAACCTTGCTGAGCCAGTGCAACTGCGAGGTTGCAGGCTACAGTCGACTTACCCACGCCTCCCTTGCCGCTCGAAACACCGATGATGTTTTTCACTCCTGGCAGTGGCTCATTGGCCTTGGGTTTTGCCTCAGGTTCGGGAGTCTTTATGTTGATATTGCCTTTTATCTCTACTTCAGGACCTATGTAAGTGTTGATGGCCACCTCGCTGGCTTTGACTATAGACTTGAGGAAAGGGTCGGTTTTTTTGGGGAAAATGAGAGAGAACGACACGCGGTTTCCATCGATGCGTATGTCGTCTTCTACCATTCCCATTGTAACTATGTCCTTCCCAGTGCCAGGATAACGCACTGTGCGAAGGGCGTCGAGTATAAGTGATGGATAAAGCTCTGTCATGATTCTGTTTTAGGTTTTGTTATTCTTGCGTATTATTGTTGTCAAAAATTTGTGGCATCTGAATCTCGCCTCGACCATAGCTTCGGTAGGTGTCGTGCTCGATGTCGATGTCAGGCTCTTTGAGCTCGCCCTCTTGTGGAAGGTGGAAGCTGATGTACTTGATGGTGAGCCCTCGTTGGAGCCACTGCATCTCGTAGTGCGTCTTTATTTCAAGAATGTCGTTGGCCAATCCACTGTCGTAAAGATCGCTGGTGTCAACCTCGGTGTCAAGATTGTTAAGCCTTGCAAGCTCATGGGTGTAGGTGTAGAGGAATGGGCTGTCGGTCTTGAGGTGGATAAGCCCTTTAGGAACCAACACTTTGCGATAGTTGTTCAGGAAACGTGTACCGGTAAGGCGTTTGTTGGCGTTCTTCATTTGCGGATCGGGGAACGTAATCCATATTTCGTCCACTTCTCCTGGCTCAAAGAAATGCTCTATAAGCTCAATGCTGGTGCGCAGGAAAGCCACATTCTTGATCTCTTCCTGTTCTACAATCTTAGCTCCTGTCCACATGCGAGCTCCCTTGATATCGATGCCAATGTAGTTCTTTGCAGGGAATTTCTTGCCAAGCCCCACAGCATACTCACCCTTGCCGCATCCTAGTTCAAGCACGATAGGGTTGTTGTTGTGAAAATATTGTTCCTTCCACTTGCCTTTCATTGGGAATGGTCCCTCTTGCAGCTTACCAAAGGGGTACTGGAAGACGCATGAGAACGTTTCCATGTCGGCAAATTTCTTGAGCTTGTTCTTTCCCATTTTTTTGTTAAAGTTCTTTTTTTAATATTTGCTCCCCCTTCTCATTTGTCTGATTTAGCGGGGGAGCAAACTTATAACTTTTATATGGTAGCGGAAAGTGTTAACGTACGATGACTTTCTTGCCTCCCACAATGTAGATGCCACTAGGCAATCCTTGAGTCGCCTCGTTGCGCTCTACGTTGTGTCGCAGCAGTTGGCCGTTCATGTTATAAACGTCAACAGGTCCGTTGACTGCCGAATCGAGATTTATGTCTTTCACACCAGTGGTGTTGCCCACTGCGACAGTTAAGTCATTGATGAAGTGTACGAGTTCGTTAGGCTCAACAGCTATGATGTTGTCGATTGATATTTCGTTATTTCCTCCGAAGCTCTCGTCGGCCTCAACAATGATGTTGAACAACGTGCCATTATTGCCCTGCATGGCGGTTGCGTTGGTAAGCAGAATTCTCCACTTGCCGGGTTCTTTCTCGTTGTAGCCTAATAGCATGCCATTAGCGCGTTGGGTAACTGTCACGCTTGTGATGCTGAGTCCTTGTGGCATTGTTATGTCGAGCTGAATGGCCGAGATGCCAGCAGTGTTGATGAGTGCAACGTCCATAGTGTGAGATTCACCTGCCTCTATAGTAAAGTCTTGTGCCAAGAGCTTGTCGTTGTCGTTGTGTACCGACTTGTTGCGCCCAGAAATGTTCTTGCTGCTCAGCAAGATATTGTATATAATTGTGATGTCGGCAGCAGTGACATTACCATCGTCGTTCACGTCACTTGTTTCATAGAATGTCATGTCGTCATTGAGCAGATAGTTGTAGAGTGCAGTGATGTCGGCCGAAGTCACTACTCCATCTTGATTAACATCGCCAAAGACTCCAGGAGGTGTTATTAAGAACTCTTTCCATTGCTCGGCGGCTATATAGGCGTCATATCCTCCGCGAGGAACAGAGAGGGGCACGCTGGATTGGTTTACGCCCAACCACACGTCTTCGCCAAGCTCGGGAACTTCAACAGCCTTGCTAGTGAGTTTTTGCAAACTTGTCATGCCTGCCATGGCTTGCTTGCCTATGTACACAATGCTTGCTGGCAGAGTGAGCTCTGTTGCCGACGTGTTGTAGAAGGCATAGTCACCAATGGAAGTGATACCGTTTTTGAGTGATTGGCTCATGCCTGAAACATTGCTGCCAGCAAACAAGTAATTGTTCAGGCTAGTGATGCCTGAAGGAATGTTAAGCTGTGCCAAATCAAGATTGTAGTAGAAAGCTCCATCGCCTAATGAAACAAGCGTGGCTGGAAGTGTTACATTGCTCAATGGAGTGTTGGCAAAAGCCCACATTCCTATTGAGGTCAGGTTGTTGCTGTTTGCGAGATTGATTTCCTCTATGCCCGAGGCAGCGAAAGCAGCTTCGGCAATATTTGTAATACTATGGCTATCACTGAAGTTGGGTGCTTTTAACGAGGTGCATCCGGCAAAAGCGCCGGGTCCAATTTCTGTCACGTTCTCTCCTAGATTGATGCTTGCGAGCTCACTGCAGTCCATGAAAGCATCTTTTCCCACAATTAAGCTGCTGTTGGGGTTAATAGTCACCGTCTTGAGTCCGTTGCATCGAGAAAAAGCACCTTCGCCCAGCTCTTTTATAGTAGTTGGAAAATTAATTGACTTGAGCTTGTCGCATGCCGAGAAAGCATAAGGCTCAATCACTTCCACTTCAGCTGGCAGCGTGAAATATTCAAGCTGGCTACATCCGGCGAAAGCTGCTTTGCCAATTTTCTTGGTGCTGGTGGGCAGTGTCACACTGCGCAGTTTCTTGCCCATAAACGCTGTGATTGGAATAGCATTCTCTTCATAGTTGGTTGTCGACATGAACACTGGTGACTTTGCATTGCTGTAAGCCACAATATGTGCATTACTCAGATTGAGCAGAGTCAAATTGTTAAGGTTGTCGGCTATGAACTTGAAGTCTCGAGCATCGATGGTGCCAGTGACCGTGAGTTGCGTGATGGAAGTGTCATCAATAAGGTTAGCCAAATTGCCTGCAGTGTTTTCAACTTGCACAGCCCAAATTGTGATAGCTGCACAGCAAGCAATTAATAGTGTGAGAAATCTTTTCATTATGTAGTATAATTATTAACTTAATATATAGTATCAACTTGCAAAAGTAATAATAAAACTTTAGAATAAAAAAAATATATTGATTTAAATCACTTATAGGTAAAAATCAAAGCTGTGGTCACAAAAAACACTCCATGATTTAGCGTTTTGCACAAAACCATGGAGTGGTAAATTTGTTTGAAAGATAGTCTCTTATTCTTGAGTTTGGTAATCTTCGCCTACGATTATTGTGCCAATGTTGGTGCCGCCATGAGCAGTTCCGTCGTTATACTGGCCATAGTAAGTATAGACTCCTGGTTGCAGACGTTTGCCTGCGTTGTTTTTCAAATCCCAATCATAGGGGAAAGAACTTACGTTATCGCTCCATACAATATTTCCTAGATAATCGAACACCCTGATTTTTACAGTAGGATCAGTTTGAAGCATTGTCGACATGTTGAAGGTGGCAAAATTGATAGCCGGTTCCTGCTCAACAGAGAGCGACACTTGCTGATTGCCGCCCACTGCAAAGTTGATGGCCTTGGTGGTCATGTTCCCGGCTGCATCATATACAGTGTATTGCAGAGTGTGTTCCCCCTCCGAGAGGTCCATGGGTAATTGCAACAGCAAAGACTTGCCATTGTTGGTAATAGTGGTGTAGGACTTAATGTTGGGATAGCTTGTCTTGCCGCCGTCAAGTTTGAGTTCCATACTGTTTCCAACAGCCAGATTCTGGTTGCTGAATGCTTTGTCGTCGGTGGCGCGAATGAATAGTAAGGAAGAAGTTGGCACCAGTTCGCCGTGTTCAAAGTCAAACTCGTCATTGAAGTAGAAGGCGTCGATGGTTGGTGGCACGTTGTCGTGAATGGTTTGTGAGTTATCTTCGTTATATGCGCTTATCACAAGTTTTTCGAACGATCCGTTCACCATTTCATCGCTGTTGTCGCGGTGTGCATAAACCGAAACCAAACCTGACACTCCTGGATATAGAGTATAACGTGGTATCACTGTCTGAGCAGTAAAGATTCCGTTTGTCACTCGTCCGCTAACCTCAGTGAGCAGCTTGCGTGGATAATAGATGTCTCGGTTGTTTTCGGTAGTCTCTTTTTTGAGATAGTCGTAGATTGACAAGGTGGCATCACCATTGAAAGAGGCATCAACCGCAGTTCCGTCGGGGGTATAGACTTTAGCTTCCACAGTCACTTGCTGCAGAGGGCCTGTATATATGTTGGATGTAGAGGCGTTTTTGCCGTTTATTTTGGTGATTTTGAAAAATGGCTTTGGATAGTTCACCTTAATGGCTGGGTCACCAAGCAGCGTGAACATCATCTTGTTGTAGGAAGCGGTTGTGCCAAACGACTGCTTGCAAAGCATGTATGCATCTCCCACAGTAGGCATTTGTCCAGTGGTGCTGTAGCTGAATAAACCTCTCACAAAAGCTTGATTGAGTGCATCATTACCGCTGGCATAGGCCGAACGTGTGGCAGTTAACATGGCAATAGCTCCACCGTCGGGCTTGTGAAACATAATTTCCATGACTCCACGTTGGCTTCCATCATATCTTGCTACGTCGCAGCATGCAGTTGAGACTATAGGCAGGTGAGGATAGGCTGTGTTCTTTGATTCGTTGGTGGTCCACAATTTCACTTCCTTTGTGAGAGCAGTGCCATCACCATGTCCCACGTAGGTCATGAAGTATTGTCCGCTCTCAAGCAGCATTTTCATGCTTCGGCGTCCTTCAAGCAAGAATCCGGTGGCAGGGTCGGTATTGAACTGAGTGACATAGACTTTATTTTTCATAAAGCCAACGTTCAGTTCATCGTTGATGATGTTTCCTATTCCCTCGGCTTGGTAAGAATGAAGGTTTCCTTCATTGCTGTCGCTAACGTAGTCGGCAATAAAAAGCGCATTGTTTCGCCATGGCCCATAGTCGGGATTGTTGACATAGTTGAGTAGTTTGTCCACATCGCCTGCTGCTTCGTCTATTGTGGCGCATGGTATTCGTCCCACTCTAAGCCTCAATATATCTCCAGCGGGGTTGGTGCCCGAGTTATCGTCAAGCATACCGAAAAAGTCATCGCTCACATAACTGTTGTTTTCGTCATTGCTTGAATTGGACTCATAGGTAAGGATGGTGCAATCGTTGTTGCTCAAGATTTGTCGGTTGTCCTGTTTTCCTGCTCCAAACATGATAAGATATTTAAACTTGTCTTTGTCGCGGTCATAGAACATCTTGTTCATCAAGCGAATGCCCATGGCATCGGGGGTGCCGCTTGAGAACTCGTTGAAAATCTTCTGCTGGTCGAGCACGTGCACCATCATGTTGTCGTTGTCGCGATGCATTTGAGCGATGCGCTCGGCTTGAGGCAAGAGTTCTTCGCATGTGACGATTACCATGTCGGGGGTGGGCAGAGCATGAATGTTCTGATTCTCTATTTCCTCATAGCCTGTTATGCTCTTGAGCTCAACTCTTGGGTCGAAAGCGATGAATTGACTCCAGTTGGCGTTATTATATGGAGTGAAACCCAGGTATTCTCCATAGGTTGAGAGGGTGTAATTTACTGGTGTGTTGGGAGAGGTTATGTCCCACATTTCTATTCCGTTGTCACCTTTTACCGCAATTATGTCGTTAGACGTAACGTTGTTGAATGCCATTCGCATTTGTCCTTGCTGGGCATTGCTGAGTGTGTTGTTGTGGTAGTAAGTTAGGATGCAGAAGTCCAGCCGGGCCCATTTCAAGGCCGAGTTTTCAATGTTGAACCCAATGCTTATGTCATTGTTGTCGATTGTTGTTCCGCTGCTGGCCGCATTATATATTGCCGCAGTATTGGCTGTGTTGTAGAACACATACTGGGAAGATGCGGCATAGATGCGTGGCAAGCCAATTGTAAATGACAATTCTTCGTTGTTGAAAGTGCCTGAAATAGTCGAAATAGATTGACTTTTGGCAGCAATACATGGATTAACAATTATTGAAGAGTCAGAACATAATTCAGGTAGTGAAAATCTCAAAGAGAGGTTGTTGTTCTCAAAGGTCTCGCCAAGCATGTCCTTTCCTGATTGTGATACTGAAATTAATTCTTGCTCATGTGTTGCATAATCCAGGCTTGATGCCCTAAGATTCTGTCCGGTGATGCTATAGCTGCGAGTTTCAGGTTCTTTTACAGGTATGCGGTCGTTACTGGTGATAAAGTAGTATCCAGCTCTTGAGTAGCTGTTGAACGATCGCAAGAATCGGGGAGTGGTTGTGGGGGTGACCAGGTAGTGGTCGGTGGGGCCGCATCCATAGAAATATAGCTTGCTGCCTGTGTCTTTGCATGGGATTTGTGCCAGGTCGTCGATTGCGCTACCATCAAGAATCTCACTTATTGGGTGTCCTCCTGTGCCAAAAATCCTCACGCTCTTTGGGTTGTCAAAGCCCATGCTTCGAAGCTCACTGTAGGTAATTTGGTAAATTCCGTCTTCGGGTATTTCTATTTTAACCCATTTGCCTGTCGCCAAGCATGATGATGAAGCGTAATTAGATGTTGAGAACGCACTTGCCAGGAAAGAGCAAGTGGTAAATGCTATTAAACAAAAGGCTGAGAATAAGAGTCTTTTATTCATGACGTAATTATGTTTTTGAAGATGCTTTTCGGTTATTGTTGTGTGTTTCTATATTATATTATTAACGTATAAAAATGTTATTTATTGCAGATGTGGTGAGTTATCATTTCATATTCTCAACCGGCCAGTCGTTTGAGAGCTGCTCATCGCTGTTTTCTTACTTTTTCAAGTCTAATGCTACCTGCAATTAATTTCAAATGAAAAAAGCATTTCGTTCTCAAGATGTGTAGAACGAAATGCTCTTGTTTCTAGGGTTTCAAGTGCCTTATGGCGCTTGGTTTTAGTTGTTGCTCTTGTGGGGCTCGATAACGATTATGTGTCCTATCGGTGTGCCGCCATAGCTGGTACTGTTTTTATAAGTTCCAAAGAATTTATAGATACCGGCAGGAACTCTGTTGCCATTGTTGTCCTTGAGGTTCCAGCTATAGGGGAAAGAGTCGGTCGTAGTGTTCCACACAAGATTTCCCACGTTGTCAAGCACCTTGATAGTAACTTGCGGGCTTGTGAGTGTGGTCTTGATGTCGAATGTTGCCTCGTTAACAGCAGGTTCCTCTTCAATTGTGAGCTCAATTTGTGACTCGGTTCCAACAAGGAACGACACTGTTTCGGTTGCTTTGTTTCCTGCGGCATCATAGACATTGAACTGCAGAGTGTGTCGTCCTTCGCTAAGATCCATGGGGAACTCGATTGCCAGCTCTTTGCCATCGTTGCTTGTGGTGGAATAGCTCTTAATATAGGGGTAGGTAGTTTTTCCGCCATCAAGCAGGAGGCTCATGCTGTTGCCCACTGCCACAGCTTGGTTGTTGAAAGCGTAATCGTCGGTTGCACGTATGTAAAGAGTGCTGTTGGCTGGTATAAGAGCGCCGTTGGAGAATGATTGCTCATCGTTGAAGTAGATTGCTTCAATCACTGGCGACATTGTGTCGTGTACTGTTAGGCTGGAATTTTCGTTGTAAGAGTTTAGCTTGAGTAGATCAAAAGTGCCATTTACCATCTCCTGGCTGTCATCCTGATGGGCATAGACTTTTACCGAGCCATAATTGCCCGACGCGAGAATGAATCGAGGTATTACTGCATGTGCAGTGAAAACACCATTTTCAACTCTTCCGCTAACGCGTGTGAGCAAATTCTGAGGATAGAAGATTTCTCTTGTCACATCAACTCGGTTGATGCGTTGAGTGATTTCGGTCTCCTTTTTCTTGTAGTCGTAGATAGAGAGTGTAGCGTCTCCGTTGAAGTCGGTGTTGACAGTAGTGCCATTGGTGTTATAAACCTTAGCCTCAACAGTGACTTCTTGCATTGCTCCCGATGAAATAGCCGAGTTTCCAACATTAATACCATTAATTTTTGTAATCTTGAATAATGGCTTTGGATAGTTGATTCTCATTGCAGGATCGCCCAGGAGCATGAACGACATCTTGTTATAGTTGGTTTTTGTTCCAAATGAGTTTTTGCAAAGCTTGTAGGCCTCGCCGATGGTGGGCATGTATCCTCTGGTGCTGTAACAGAACATTGCTTTCACAAAGGCTTGGTTGAGAGCGTCGTTGTCGTTAGCGTAAACCGAACGTGCCGACGTTACCATAGCAATTGCTCCTCCACCTGGCTTGTGGAACATGATTTCGACGAGTCCGCGTTCGTTGCTGTCATACCTTGCCACGTCGCAGCAAGCTGTTGTGAGGATGGGCAAGTGAGGATATTCTACATTGTTAGATTGGTTCACTGTCCACAGCTGTTCTTCCTTGGTAAGGAAGTTTTTGTCGCCGTGTCCCACATAGGTCATGAAATATTGCCCGTCGGTTAGTTTGCCAATGAGTTCCTTGCGTGCATCAAAAGCAAAGTTGCTGATGGGGTCGGTGGGGAATTGGCTCATGTAGACTTTGTTATTCATCATTCCAGTAGAAAGCTCGTCGACAATGATGTTGTTAATACCTTCAGTCTGGAATGAGTGCAGTCCGTTGTCATAGTCGTCGGCAACAAGTACAAAGTCATTGCGCCATGCTCCATAGTCGGGGTTGTTGACATATTCCAGGAGCTTGTCGACATCGCTCTCAGCTTCTTGCAGCGATGCACAGGGAATGCGGCTCACGCCCATGCGCAGGTATTCGCCAGCGAGGTTTGCGCCAGAGCTGTCGTCAAGTATGCCGAAGAAGTCATCGCACACATAACTGTATTCCTCGTCGTTGCTGACCTCGGCTTCGTAAGCTAAAATTGTGCAGTCGCGCTTGGCAAGGATTTGTCTGTTGTCGTAGTTGCCGGCTCCAAACATGAGGATGTTTTTAAACTTGCTGCTGTTGCGGTCATAGAACATCTTGTTCATCAGGCGAATGCCCATGGCATCGGGAGTGCCGCTCGAGAACTCGTTGAAAATCTTCTGCTGGTCGAGCACGTGCACAATCATGTTGTCGTTGTCGCGGTGCATTTGTGCAATGCGCTCGGCTTGTGGCATTAGTTCTTCGCAAGTAATAATGACCATGTCGGGGGTAGGCAGGCCATGGATGTTCTGGTTTTCTATTTCCTCATAGCCATCAATACTCTTCAAGTCCTTAGTGGGGTCGAAGGCAATGTATTGCTGCCAGTTGGCATCTTTTCCTGGGGCAAATCCCATGACATTGTCAACCGAAGTTAATGCGCATATCGTGGGGGCATTAGGCTCGTTGATGTTCCACAACTGCAGGTCTTGTGTTGCGTTGCTGAACGTGATACGATCCTTCTTTGTGACTTTGTTGAGGCCCATGCGCAACTGGTTGTCGGGACTGTTGGTAAGGTCATTGTTATGGCAATAGGTGATGATTATGAAATCGAGCCATGCGCTGCTCACAGTGCCATTGGCCGAGGTGATATTCACGTCGATAATTCCGCTTTGAGGCACACCGCCATCGGGTAATATCTTGGCGTAGGGCGAAGCCGAGTTGTAATACACGAAGCTATTGGCTGGTGCATAGATTTTCGACGAACTCAAGGTGTAGTTCATGTCGATGCCATTCAATTTCACCTCTACATAAGACGAAGCTGTAACTTTGGCACTGGCACAGCAGTTGACAACTGCCGCCGAGTCAGTCACAAGATCGGATATGTTGTAAGGAATTGTGACTTGACCTCCTGTCATGGCTTCTCCAAGCAGATATTTTCCCGACTCACCCGGAGAGATGAGCTCTTGCTCGTGATGCCAATAGTCAAGACTTGTGGTCCTGTTGACTATCGTAGTAGGGGTGGAACTTTGTGTGATTTCGGGTTCAAGAGCATCGGTTGCGTCGTTTTGAGTAACGAAATAATATCCCTTGGTGGAATAACTGTTAGATTCTCGTGTGTAATGGGGAGTTCCTGTAGGTGTGGAAAGGGTGTAATTAACTACTCCACATCCGTAAAAGCAGATTTTGTTGTCAAAAATTTTGACTGGAATCTGCTTAAGGTCGTCGATTTGCGAGCCGTCAAGAACTTCTCTTATGGCATATCCTCCAGCGCCATAGATTCTTACTGCTTCTGGGTTGCTGAATCCCATTTGCGCTAATTCTTCAAACGTGAGTTGGTAGATACCGTTCTCGGGAATAGCGATTTTTACCCATTTGCCGCTTGCCAGCTTGGAGGTGTTGGTATAATTGGCAGCCGAGAAAGCCTGTGCGCTGAACGTTGTTGCAAAGGCGATGGCAATCAGCCCTAAAATGTTGAATAAAAACTTCTTATGCATAGTGGTTTAAAAATATGTTATCAAGTTTTGTGTTCAGTTATATCCTGTTATTTTACCCTGATAGTAAGACTCTTGAGTACCCCGCATGAGGCGTTGACGGTGTCGCCAGGGTTGAGCTCAAAATCGCATGTATCCATTTCTACTACGATTAAATCGCCCATCTTGAGAGTGAAGAAGGTGCTCAGCTTTGCTATGATGTCGCGATAGTCAATCTTCATTGTTTCCAATGACCCCGTGCCAGCATTCTCGTTGTTGAGAGTAGCAGTCACTATCGTTCCGTTAATGCCTGCTGACTCGTCGACGGAGGCGAAATCACCCAGTAGTAAAGCTCCGTCAAAGGCATTGGCAAGTGCTGAGTGGCTCTCGCTATGCTGCGGCGTGTCGATATTGTGAGCTGTGACCTTGATTGCCGGAGCTACCGCCAAGCAATAGCGGTGAGCAAATCTTGGTGCTATGTGCTTCCCCAGCCGGTCGATGTGCAATACTATTGCCAGTCGTCCTGTAAAAGCTTGGGCAAAATGCGGCACAAAAAAGGGTTTGTTGCTTTTAATCACTGCCGAGTCGGCAATGATGTAAACCTGTTGAGGCAGCTCTCTGCCATTACCGTTTTTTATGCCTATTATCTTCACTTAGCTGTAGTCTTATTGTTGCTTCCGCTCGATTCCATGCGGTTGTACATGATAGCCAAGTCGGAGTATATTGAAGTGTTTTGCAACACTATGTTGCGTGGCACCTTGATGCGATAGGGGGTGAAGTTCCAAATGGCCTTGATGTTGCTTTCAACCAAGTAGTCGGCAACTTCTTGTGCGTTTTCAAAAGGCACTGCAATAATGGCAATCGACACACCCGTGGTGCGTTGCTTTGCAGCAAGTTCTTTGATGTCGTAGATGGGGATGTCCCCCACGTTTTTGCCCACTATTTCGGGGTTGATGTCAAAACCGGCCACAATGTTCAATCCATATTGCATCAGTCCCAAGTCGCGCATGAGAGCGCTGCCAAGCGAGCCTGTGCCCACCAGAAACGCATTGTGGCGGTGCTTGAATCCCAGGAACTCGGTTAGTTCTTTTTTGAGCGGGTGCACCTCATATCCAATGCGGGTCTTTCCCTTAATGTTGAGGAAAGACAAGTCCTTGGCAATTTGTGATGCGTCAACGTTCAGTCGCTTTGCGATTTGGGTTGACGACACATAGTCTTCATGCTTGCTGTCAAGCATCTTCACGTAGGCCAGATACCAAGGCAGCCGCCTGAGGGTTGGCTCTGGAAGCATGTTGCGTGTAGTATGTCGTTGGTTGTCGCTCATTAGCTTGACATTAGCCTAAAAGGCTGTGCTTGTCGCAATACAAACTGCAAATATAGTAAAAAATAATATTTTATATCAAAATAATTTTCGAAAATCGTGTAAAATAGTGCTTTGACCTCAGCTCATGCCATGTTTTGCTTTTTCACAATCAAAGGGCAGTGATGGCAAGTTTCTTGGTCTTGGTGCTCTCTTGGTGGCCGTCGGTTGAGATTGTTGCCTTGTATAGGTAGATGCCTCGTGGCAGTCGACTGCCGCTATAGTCGCTCAGGTCCCAAGTGATGGGGAATGACGAGAACATCGAGCTGCGTCCGCTTTGCGTAGTGCTCCACATTCGTTGCCCCATGAGGTTGAACACTTCTATTGTTACTGTTACAGTCGCCTCGGGGCGGTTGTGGGTAATGATGAAAGTTGTTGTGGTCGAAGCGGGATTTGGGAAGGCTTTTATCTCATCGATTTCGGGCTTGAGGCCACTCATCACGTTGAAGGTGATGGTTTTCTCGCTCGAATTGTTGAACACGTCCCAAACCTTGAGTTTGAGGGTGTGGTGGCCATTGCTCAGGTTGCTCAATCCGTAGTTGATGTTTCCTGCCGACCCTTGTTCGGCTTCTATAGCAGTGTAGTAGCTGCTCACGTCGCTGTAGTTGATGTTTCCGTCGAGTGTGAGAGTCATGTTGTGACCAATACCTGCGTTGGAGAAGTTGATGCCGCTCTCATCGCTCACTGTAGCAAGCAGCAGTGGCGACTCGTTCACATTGTCTCCGTCATTGAAATTAGTGCTGTTGAGTCCCATGTAGCTGATGTCAGGACCTATGGTGTCGGCTACTACGCTTTCGTCATATCCGTAGATGTAGAAATCGTCGCAAGAGCCAGTTGCCTCAACCTTCTTGTCGGGGTCGTAGGCATAAAGGCTCACCAGTGATGGTCTGTAGTTGTCGTAGCTCACGGTCACCTCGCTAGGAATGGTGATATTGAAAGTGAACTCACCGTTGTTCACGCGCGATACGTTAAGCGAGAGCTTGTTTTGCCGTTCTTCATAGGTGAGAGTGCTGTCGCGTTCTTCCGTCTCTCCTGTGGTTGGGTTTCGCCAGTTGTAGCTATAGGAGAAAGAAACCGATTTCTCGCAGTCGTAGAGAGTGCTCTCAATGAGACCGTTAAAGTCGGTCTGCTTCACGCCCGCCAGATTCTCGATGTGTCCGCTGATGCTCATCGTTTGTCGTGCCTCAAACACTGGCATGTCGTCGGGGTTCACCTCCTTGTTGTTGATTTGGTCAATTACGGCGTTGAGCTGTGGCATGGCAGGTCTCATGGCAGGGTCGCCATAGAGGTGGTAACGTTTTGAATTATCACGTCCGTTGGACGTGTTGTTCTTGGCATAAACGAGAATGTCGCCCAATCGCATGATTTGTCCGTTCTCGTCGCGATAATACATTTTTTTTGCGGCAGTTATGTTCAGATAGCGGTTGTCGGCCATATACACCAGTCGAGGTGGGCATATCATAGCAACGCATCCGCCGTTGGGGTTGAAAAACACGTTTTCGCCACCCGAGGGGTTGCTGCCGTCGTGACGCGAGAACTCGCACGTGGCGGCAAAGAGGATGGGCTGATGGCTGTAGAACAAGTTGTTTTCTATATCGCTTGTGACAAGCAGTCCATCGCCTGTCCATCCCGAAGGTCCGCCGTGTCCGCTATAGTTCCACCACAGCACACCTTCGGTAAGAGTTTTGTACATTTTCTTGCGTGCATCGGGGAATTTTGAGCCCGAGCCATCGCTTTTCTCTTCAAAGTCGTCAAGGAAAACGCGGTTAAAGTTGGTGTTCTCACCTCCATTGGCAGCAACGTTTTGAATCACACTTTCGCCATGTCGCCAGTGGTTGCCATAGTCCTCGTTGTCGGCAACGTTGAGCATGCTGTTTTTCCAGTTTCCGTAGTCGGGCTGAGTGGAGTATTTGACGATTTTGCTCACTGCGATGCTGGCATCAGTGGTGCTGCGGGCGGGAATGCGTCCCACGGCAATTTGCATCGAGGTGCTGTTGCTCATCGACGACTTGTCGAGTAGGAACCCGAAGATGTCGTCACTGGTAAATGATTTCATCTCGTCTTCGCTTTCAATGCTTTCCCACACCAGCAGTTTGGGATAGCTCTGCGCACGGCCGGCGTTGGTGATGAGGCGGTTGTCGCAATATCCGTTGCCCATGAGAAGCAGGTAGCCCAGGCGATGACCTTGCTCGTCGGACCCTCGGTCATAGAAGTATTTGCACAGCATGCGATAGGCGGTGGCGTCGGGGGTGCCGCTTGAGAACTCATTAAACACCTTGGTGTGGTCGATTACCATCACGCGCATGCTGTCGATGCTCTCGTGCAGGCTTGCAAGCTGGCGAGCTTGAGGTAGAAATTCGCTGGGAGCGAGAATTATCATGTCGGGGATGGGGCTCCCGTGAATGCTCTGGTTGTCGACGTTTGCAGTCATCGTGGGAGAGGGGAATGAAGCGTTATCGTTAAAAGCTATAAGCTCGCGATATTTGTTGTCGGGGAGGCTGAATCGACCTTTGTTGCCATCGGTGCTGAGTTTCATCTCCACAGGTCCACTCTTGCTTGTTACGTCCCACACATGAGTGTTGCTGCTCACTCCACTTAGCTCATATTGCGAGGCTTCAAGGCTAGCAAGACCAAAGGCGAGGCTATTCTTGCCGCTAAGGTCAAGAGGTCGCTTGTAGTTGACTGTGATATAGTCAAGTCGTGCCAAGTTCAGGGTTCCGCCTGGAGTGTAGTTTACGGTGTAGGTGAGTTCTTTGGTTCCCGAGAGTGCAAATTGCTTGATTGGCGCCACCACGTTGTAGTGGTAGTGGTTGGCTTCATTAGTGATGCCTGTTATCTCGTGAGTTCCGGCAAGGTTGGTGCCGTTGTACTTGAACGAAACACTGCTGCCCTGGTTCAGAGTCTTGGCGCCAAACCTGGTGAGAACGCTCACTGTGGAGCCGTCTTCCAAGCCGTCGAGGGTGAACTTGAATGCCTGTGAATTATTACTCAGGAAATCTTCTCCCAGCAGGTTGCGGCCTGTCTCTCCAGGATTGACTAGTTCTTCTTCATGGTACAATCGCTCGGTGAAGCTTGTGACGACACTGCCCGATAGTTCTGGCTGCGATATGGTAGGCGTCATGTCGCTATAGGACGAGTCATCGGTAACGAAGTAATAGCCCTTGGTGGCATAAGGATGCTGACTTTGAACCCACATTTTGCTTGTCGTCGACCAGGTCCAGGTCAAAGGTCCTGCGGCATAGAATAGAATGCGGTCGCCAGTGCGAAACACGGGCACTTGAGGCAGGTCGTCGATAAAACTCTCCTCGTTCAGAATCTCACTCAGTTGTGCGCCTCCGTAGCCAAACACTCTCACCCGGCTCAGGTCACCCAGGCCCCACTTGCTGGCATCGCTCGATGTAATTTGATAAATGCCGCTCTGGCTAACTTCTATTTTCACCCACTTGCCAGTTGCAAGACGTGATGTGTCGCAGTAGTACGATTTATCAAAAGCGTTAGCACTCATTGCAGCACAAATCATCACTGCAACAACAAGAGCGCGAGAGAAAAAAGCGTGAAACTTGTGATAGTTTATCGTCATAGTGTAATAGTCGTTATTTGTTCACAAGAGGACATAGTAATCCCCTTATTAAAAAATAACGTATAGCCCTCTTAATTATTGTGTCGATGATTACTCCTCGCTCAACGCTTGCAACAAAATACATCTAAATGCACACTCCCTTATGAGATAAATTAGGCCAATGTCGGGGTAAAAATTGATATTTTTTTTGCGGTACTGAAAAATATCATTACCTTTGCAATAGAATCGCTCATGTTGTGGCGTTTCTCAGTCTTGCCATCGCTGTTATGCCGTTGATTGTTAGGGAGAAATGTGCTGGCAAGCAAGAATGTTTAACTAAAACTTTTGATTTTGGATCCTGACCCTTTATCTTGTATTTTAACTAATGTAGCAACATTGTTGCAGTCACTAATCTCACAATCGGCTATATCATTCAACGCTCCCAATCTGGGCAGCTGGGTGGCTATCGCAACGGCACTTTTCGGACTATTATTCTCGGCGTTCAACTCGGGCTCCGAGATAGCTTATTTCTCGCTCACGAGCAAGGATATAGAAGGTATAGAAGACGACCGCAAGCGCAAGCGGGTGGAGCATTTGCTCAGTCAGCCCGAGAAATTGCTTGCAACAATCTTGATAGGCAACAACTTGGTTAATATCATGATTGTGATAGTGCTCAACTATGCAATGAACCAAATGTTCACCTTCAATAGCACTATTGCCAACTTTTTGGTACAGAGTGTTATACTCACGTTCTTGATTCTTCTCTTTGGCGAGGTGATTCCCAAGCTTTATGCTACCAACAACAACGTTAAGTTCGCGACCTTTGTAGCGCCGGCATTACAAGTGATGTCGATGCTGTTCGCTCCGTTGTCAAAACTCATGGTCAAGAGCATGGGATTTGTGCGTAAAGCAGTGGGCAAACGTGCCGACGAAATTTCGACCGAGGACCTTACCAACGCTTTGCAAATGAGCGATGTGAAGAATGCCGACGAGAAAGACTGGTTGGAGGGTATCCTGAAGTTTGGCGACAAGACGGTGAGCGAGATTATGACCCCTCGCATCGACATTGTCGACATCGACATCGAGGAGAGTTTTGACGAAGTGATAAAATGCATCGTGGAGAATGGCTATTCCAGAATGCCGGTCTATGAAGACAACCCCGATAATATCAAGGGGGTCCTCTATGCTAAGGACATCCTGCCCTATATCGACAAGAAAAGTGATGGTTTCAAGTGGCAGAAACTGCTTCGCCCGGTGTATTTCGTGCCCGAGTCGCGCATGATTGACGATTTGCTCGAGGACTTCCGAAAGAAAAAGATTCATCTGGCAGTGGTTGTCGACGAGTTTGGATGCACCCAGGGCCTTGCCACCATGGAAGACGTGCTCGAGGAGATAGTGGGCGACATCGACGACGAATATGATACCGAGGAGAAATTCTACACCAAGGAGAACGACGACACCTTCATTTTTGATGCCAAGACATCGATTGCCGACTTCCTTGAAGTGACCGAGGTTGACGAGCGTCATTTTGCAAAGTATACCGATGAGGCCGAGAGCATCGCGGGCCTGCTCCTGAACATCAAGGGCGATTTCCTTCAGGAGAAGGAAAAGCTCACTTGCGGCCCTTGCGAGTTCACTGTGCTCAAGGTGAAAAAATACCGCATCGCCAAGGTGAAAGTTCACGTTAATCAAAGTGACAAGGAGTAAGTTTTAAGTGCGTTTCTTGGATGCATTTCACTGCTCGTTTCATTAACAAATTTGATATCATTAATAATAATTATAAAAACGACTATTCATGAAAAAATTATCTTCTAAATTACGTGCTGTAGGGCTTATTGTTGCTGCAGCTCTCGTGATGGGGTGGGGCGCTGAGTCTCATGCCTGTACCAACCTGATTGCCGGCAAGAAGGCAACGGTCGACGGCTCGACTATGATTACCTATGCCGCCGACTCTCACACCCTTTTTGGCTTTCTCGAATTTTATCCCGCTGCCGACCACAAGGCAGGTGACATGCGCACAATACGTGACTGGGACACCGGCAAATATCTGGGAGAGATTCCCGAGATAGCTCATACCTATAAGGTGGTGGGCAACATCAATGAGCATCAAGTGACAGTAGCCGAGTCTACCTGGGGCGGACGCCATGAGTGTGAAGATACTACAGGACGAATCGACTACGGAAGCCTCATCTATATCGCACTGCAGCGCTCAAAGACCGCTCGCGAGGCCTTGAAGGTCATGACCGACCTGGTAGCACAGTATGGTTACTGCAGCGAGGGCGAGTCGTTCTCAGTAGGTGACCCCAACGAGGTTTGGGTGCTTGAGATGATTGGTAAGGGCGGCAAGGAGAAAGGCGCAGTGTGGGTAGCAATCCGCATCCCCGACGACTGCATCTCGGCTCATGCCAACCAGGCTCGCATCCACAAGATTCCATTCAAAGACAAGGAAAACTGCATGTACAGCAAGGACGTTGTGTCGTTTGCCCGCAAGATGGGCTGGTTCAACGGCAAGGACGAGGACTTCGACTTCTCGGTAACTTACTGTCCCCCCGATTATGGCACCCTGCGTGGCTGTGATGCTCGCGCTTGGTCGTTCTTCAACAAGTATAAAGCCGGCATGGACCGCTATCTGCCTTATCTCGAAGGCAAGAAGGGCGCCGAGGTGATGCCTCTATATGTCAAGCCCGACCGCTTGCTCAGCGTGCGCAACATGCAGGACATGATGCGCGACCACTTCGAGGGAACTCCTTACGACATGACTCAGGATCCCGGAGCAAAGAACTACTTCGGCGTGCCTTACCGCTATCGTCCCATGGAATTCAAGGTAGACAGCGTGACCTATTGCCACGAGCGTGCTATCGCTACGCAGCAAACCGGTTTCGTGTTCTGCACTCAGATGCGTTCATGGCTTCCCGACCCAGTGGGTGGCATCATTTGGTTTGGCGTTGACGATGCCAACACCGCCGTCTTTGTGCCCATGTACTGCTGCATCAACGAGGCTCCCGATTGCTTCCGCGAGGGCAAGGGCGACCTTTACAACTTCGACTTCGACGCTGCATTCTGGGTTAACAACCTCATTGCCAACCAGTGCTACCACCGCTACTCGCAGATGATTCCCGACGTCCGCAAGGTTCAGAAGGGCATTGAAGATGCATTCGAGGCTCAGCAGCCTCAGGTGGAGTCTAAGGCTTTGGCAATATACAAGAACAATCCTGCCGAGGCAGTGGAATTCCTCACCAACTACAGCGTGAACAGTTCGCAGGATTACCTTCGCAAGTATCAGCAGCTCGCCCAGTATCTTTTTGTTAAGTTCCTCGATGGAAACATCAAGAAAGAGAAAGACGGCAAGTTTGAGCGCAACCCCTATGGCAATCCTGTTTCGCCCAACTATGGAGGCTACACACAAGACTACTTCGAGACCATCGTCAAGGGTAGTGGCGACTATCTGCGCGTGAAGGAAGTGGAGAAATAATTATCAATTAATCAATCACAATGGGTGGCAATGCATGCAAGGCTTGCAATGTCACCCATCTTTCAATCATGAAGTCACACCGATTAAAAGAATATCGCAACAGTTACCGCGAGTGGAGAAAGCATCCAGTGGAGTATAAGTACACTGGAGAGAAGCATCGTTGTGACTGTTGTGGCGAGGAACATGAGGGCAATTTTTGCCCCCTGTGTGGACAGAAGGCGACTCAGGGTCCTGTCACATGGAAGAGTGTGTGGGCTGGAGTGATGGAAATTTGGGGCATGCACTCGCGCTCACTCCCTTATACTGCTTGGCAACTGCTGTTCCGTCCGGGCCATTTAATGCGTGACTATGTCACAGGTAAGCGTCAGGTGAGCTTCCCACCGGTGAAGATGCTTGTGCTGATGGGGGTTATTGTCTATTTTATAGGTCACTGGGTTGCTCCTAAAGAGTATACACATGATATAGACAAGATATCATCCACTGGCGCAATGTATTATCTGGAATATGCTTGGCAATGGCTTTTGCATCACTCTGAATGGTTATCTCTAGCTATTGGCTCTGTGCTAATCTTGCCCACATGGTTTGTTTTTCGTCATGCACCACTGCTCAAGCGCCACACCTTGCCACAAGGTTTTTTTATTCAGGTGTTTCTTGCTAATCAAGGGTTGGTCATTGAGTTGTTTTTCCTCTTGATTGGGTTGTTGCTGTTTTTTGTGCCACAAGACGATATTGTTTTGGAGATACAATTTTGCGTATTGCTTATGTATTTGGTCATTGACTATAAACAGCTTTTTGGATACAACTGGTGGGGTACTATATGGCGATTGATGATGATGTTCATTGTGACGATATTTGTAGTTGGACTCATTGGGGATATAGTAGATACATTGATGTCAGTAACAGGTTCAAGTGCGCTTAATACAGCTGATAGTAACCTAATTATGAGGGCAATATTTAGGTTGTCAGTAATGTTGGTTTCTTGTTCGTACTTACTTTATATTTTATTGTATTCAATCAATACAATCAATCGCAAGACATGGCTTGAGCGTGGCAAGTGGAAGGCGTGGAGAGTTCCCGTTATACTCACTGGTATTATTGTTGTAGTGCCTATTTTGATTGCGATAATATCTTTTCTAATAAAGTAATATTAGCAATGAGGGAGTGCCTAGGCACTCCCTCATTGTTTTATGAACGATGGCATTATTCAGGCAGTTTCACTGCCGGCCAGCCGTAGTCTTGATACATAGTGACCTTGATGTTGTGTTCCTTTACATAGGTCGCAATGCCTTGAGCGCGATGTTTCTCGCGTCCTTTCTCGTTGGAGTTCATTTTCTGAAAAGCGTCAAACTTGTCGCCAAAGATTTTCTTTGCGCTTGGCAAGTTGTCGGAACCGTCGGCAACACGCTCAAACGAAGTGATTTCATATCCATTACCACTCTTTTTCAAGTGTATGAGTCCTGGATGACTGCCTCCTGAGGCAGTTTTGAGGGTGTCGCCCGCGATTTTGTAGTTGAAAACCCAGAAGTCGCCCCACACTTTGATGTCCTGGTCGTCCTTGTCATCGGCGGCCACAATCATCGCTTGTGGAATGCATACATCGCTCTTGTCATAATTTTTCCCAATTTCTTCAACAATATACTTGTCGATAGCTTTCAAGTAGCTGTCGGGCTGCTGTTTGCTATTGGCATTAGCAGTTGTTGTGTCTTTACTGCTGGCAGCACTTGTGCTGGCGCTTGTTGTGCTGTTCTTGCCCTGGCAAGCAGTAAGTGCCATGATGCCACATGCAATCAGCGCAGTGGCAATCACTCCGATTTTTGTCATTTTCATGTTAGGATAAAATATAGAAACTTATTGAATTATTTGGCGTAATAGCATTTAATTTCACCTATTTTGAGCTTGCCCACAACCAGTAGCGGTATGCGCTTGGCATCGGTTGAAATATATGCATCGATGTCATCGCTCGATTTCTTGCCGCCGTCGGTGGTGAAAGTGAGCTTCAGGTGGTAGGCTTGGTGGTGCGACTTGTCGCGCAACTCGAGCGCTGGCTCAATGCCCACAAATTTGATGGTGAGAGTTTCTTTCTCTTTGCCCGAGAACACACACGAGGTATAGGTCTTACCACTCTTCATCTTAGTGAAGTCGAGGTTGCGCATCATGTAGAACACGCTCAGCATGTCGTAGGCTGGGCCGTCATGGCTCAGGTCTAGGTTGGCAGTGGGCTTGTTCTTGCGGTATCGAGTGCATTGAGCAGTAGTGCCCTTACCGGTACTGTTGAAATCGACCACGTCGTGGGCGAAGTAGTCCTTCTCGTGAGTGAATTTCTCATATTTGTCGGGGCGGAAATCGGTTCCCATTGTGCACTTGAGCGTGTCGCGCACGGGGTAGATTTTGTCGGCCCATGAACGTGTTTTTCCTGTGAGCTCAGCGGTGTATCCATCCCCGCTCTTAGTGGCCGAGAGGGTGGCGTCACCAGCATGTTTCCACAAGATTCCCCAGTGATAGACAATCTCATAGTTAAGGCTCTCATTGGTGATTGTCAATGCTTTGGCGACAGGTGCCAGCACCAGTGCCGCTAATGCTAATATTGAAAAAATGTACTTTCTCATTGGTTACTTTTGTTAAATGTTCATTGATAAGACATTCCAAGCGGCCAAAGGTTTAAACTTGAGAAAAACTCCAAAATAAGGGTGAAGACCATACTCACTGAAATATTAAACGAGGACCATGGAAGTCCTCGTTTAATAACAGCGCAAAAATATTTGTTGCGGAAAATTACTTCAGGAGCACTTTCACACCGTTCACTACATATATGCCTGGTGTGAGGTCGTTGATGGTCACACTGCCGTCGACGATGGTTTCACTGGCCACCTGGCGGCCATTGAGGTCGTAAACGCCCACCACTGTGCCGTCTTTGCCATTGATGGTGAGGTTACCATAGGTGTTGGTAATGCTCACTCCATCCTCGGCTTTTATCTCGCTGATAGCAGTGGGTGTGCCGTTGCTCTCCCAGTTAAGATAGAACAAGCTGCCATTGCCATTTCCAGTGTCATAGGTATAAGTTGCTTGGCCATTGGCTGCATCACCATTCTCCTCAGTTGGTTTCAGCACTACTATATTGCCAGGCACTTCATTAGGGTCAAGAACACTCATGTTGTCAGGAGTGATAGTCTCGCTCTTAAGTACGCCTGAATTTCCGGTAGTCCAAGCAATATTGCTGTCTTTAATGACTAATCCGTCCTCGCCCAATAGTCGGGTCTGATTCTTGCTGTCAACGCTCTGCTTTAGTGTTAGAACAGTGCCGTTGCCTTCTACTGTGGCGTCGAGCTGGAAGAAGTATACCTTATATTGAATCACCTGGTGGTTCTGAGTGACTGCAAAGAAAGCACAGTCGGCAACGATGTCGCGGCCATTGTCCTCGCTGTTGACGGCAGCGTTAGGAGCGGAGCTCAGGTCAATGCCATTGATGTGGTTGTGGGCAAACTCAATGTTGGTCAAGTTTGCAAAACTGCCATTCTCGCCTGGATTGATACAGTGCAGGTCGTTGTAGTTTGCACGAACATCGGCAATAGCTGTGCCAGGGAACTCAAGGTCGCTCAAGCTGTTGCCGCCATTGCTGGCTTTAGCATTACCGCTTACAGGCTTCACGTTGTCGGCATCGCCACCATTGTGGTTGTTGGCGTCAAGAGATTGGTCGTCAAGTGTCTCCTCGCTATTAGAGCAGTTGAAGTATTGCAAAGCGATGTTAGCGCTCAAGTCCATGCTTGGTACCTGGTTGCGAGCAATTTCGAGCCAAGTGAGGGCAGAATTGTTTGCCACATCGAGCTCGGTGAGCGAGTTGTCATAAACGCGCAGTTTCTCAAGAGCGGTGTTGTTGCTCACGTCAATGCTGCTTGCTCCAATGTTAGATACCCACAGGTTCTTCAATGCAGTGTTGTTTGAGAAATTGATGTCGTTACCCCACTGGGTGTTGTTGTATCCAAACAGTGTCTCAAGGCCTGTCAAGGTATTCAAACCCTGGAAGTTAGTCTTCAGAGTCGGGTCATTTTGGACGTATAGAGTCTTGAGGTTGGGGTCATTACTTAGGTACAGAGTGTCAAGATCAGTGCGGTTGTGAGCGCGCACAATGGGCAGGTCGGAGCAGTTGTCGGCCTTTACAGTGCGGATATTCGGACTGTATGTTACGTCAAGGGAGTTATAATATGAGTAATCTTCATTGTTGACAACAAAAGTCTGTCCGTTTTCGTCTTTTTCTTCATGAATGACTTGGAAGTTAAGTGGGTTTCCA
>JAFSPZ010000030.1 GCA_017451225.1 Muribaculaceae bacterium
ACATCACAACACCTATGGTATAGATTTAACTGAGTGTGATGGCGTGGCAATTGAAGGCGCAGGCAATGGAGTGGAGAATGACGTGTTGTCGATGGAATCGAGTGTCAATCAAATGGGCATAGGTTACTTCACCCATAAGAAAGAACCAGCCCAAACCTACATACGAAACTGCTCTATCACAATGCCCGGAGGTGAGATTCAAAACGAGGACAATGACTGCGCGCTCACAATAGAGAATGCATATATCCACTTAGCCGATGGTTACATCAGCACACCGCCAGCGCTAACCCTCAACAATTGCTACATCAGTAAGCCCGTGGGAGGGCATGTTGATGATTACGGTGATATTTGTGCCAACGGCAGCAATGGCATGTACTGGGGTGAGATTGAAATTATGCCTGGCACACCTTCCAATCCAGCCATTCCAGGCGATGTGAATGGCGACGGTAGCGTGACAAGCGCCGACATTACCGCACTCTACAACTACCTGCTCAACGATGACTACAGTGCAATTGTCAACGGTGACCAAGATGGTGACAACACTATCACATCAAGCGACATCACTGCTGTATATAACATCTTGCTTGGAAACAACTAATCCATAACTATAACTATTCCACCTTTATTAATTTATTAACTAATCAAAATCAGTATTTATGAAAAAGTTATTTTTAATGATTGCCACAGTAGCCCTCGTTGCTTCTTGTACAGGCAATGGTAACACTAGCGGCAGTGCAAGTGGTGAAAAAAAAGACAGTACTAAAACCGAAGAAACCAAAGAGAAGAAAGACACTCTCAAGGGTCCAGCAACTATCGACAATCCAACCTGGTCAGTAGAACTGCCCGATGGATGGCAGGCTCCTTCGGTTCGTCCTGGCGATAGCCAAAAGAGTTCTTCTTATTGCGAGCTCAAGCCTATTGTTGTTCCCGATGGATTTAAAGGTCCTGTTGGCGTGAGAATCAGCTCTTATCCTTACAAGAGCAATACTGTTGAGAAAGATATGGAATCTTTCTTCAATATCTACAAAGATGCCAAGAAAGATGGAGAAGTAGAAATCGGTGGAGTGAAGTTCCAGAAAGCTGTGAAGGTTTATCCTGATGGTAATACTGTTACAAGACTTTCGGCTCCTCTCAAACCTGAAGGTAATGTGAGCATAAACCTCTCGCACATGAAGTATGATGAGGAAATCATTCAAACCATCCTCAAGTCTTTCAAGTTCAAACCTGCTGAGGCAGAGGCAAAATAAAATTATTGACTAATTTGTTGTGGTGGAAGCACGTATCGCTCGTATCTTCCACCACATTTTTCAAAAAAGGATGAAAAAGGCATTATTCTCATTTTTAGCAGCATTATTTTTAATCTCTCCAGTACAAGCGCAGGACTGCTACAGCGATAGCGACAGCGTGCAGTCACAGCAGTCCATACTGCCATTGCAGCCTCAGCAGGTTGAGCATTCTCGCAAGAAGGTTGCCGTTGTGCTCAGCGGTGGCGGTGCTTTGGGAGCAATACACGTGGGCGCACTCAAGGTTATAGAGGAGGCGGGGATTCCCGTCGACATGGTTGTGGGAACCAGTATGGGAAGCATTGTGGGAGCACTTTATAGCGTAGGCTATAACAGCAAAGACATCGCCACAATGTTCCGCACCATGGACTGGGTTGAGCTTTTCCTTGACCGTAACGCGCAGCATCGCCTCACACTGAGTGAACGTGATGAGCAGAACACCTATTTCTATGAGCGCGATTTCTATGTTGGCGAAGCAGAAGACCCCAGGCCAGGCGGTGTGATTCGTGGCGCCAATGTGGAACGTGTGTTTGGCTACTACTTGAAGGATTATGCCGATAGCATCAACTTCCTCAACGACATGCCGCGACAATTTGCTTGCGTGGCTACCGACCTTGTCGACGACGAGCAGGTAATTCTCACCAAAGGCTCTCTTGTCAAGAGCATCCGCTCCAGCATGTCCATTCCAGGAGTGTTCACTCCAGTGCGCATGGGTGATATGGTTCTCGTTGACGGAGGTGCAAAGAACAACTTCGCTGCCGATGTTGCGCGAGAGTTAGGTGCCGACATCGTCATTGGTGTGAAGTTTGACGGTGTGATAAACCCCAACAAGCAGTTCCGCTCGCTCATGGACGTGATGGAGCGTTCGGCTGGCAGTGATGTGTCACGCCGCTCAAAGGAAAACGAAAAATACTGCGATTTACTTATAAAAGTGCCAGTGACTGGATATTCCAGTGGAAGTTTTTCAAGGAATGCTCTCGACTCTCTTATGAAACGTGGTGAGGATGCCACACGTGAGAAACTCGATACATTGATGATGCTCAAGGCCCAAGTGGGTTCTAACTCCATGAATATAACTCATCCACGCGAAATTGTCGACGTCCTCAACATCGAGGACGACGAAAAAGGACTCCTCGACTTGCGCAAGAACAACACTATTGTGGCGTCGATAGGAGCCAGATATGACAACGAAGACATTGTTGCATTCCAACTTAACGGCCATTACTACTTGGGCGGAAAGGTAAACAAAGACCTTGACCTTACTTTGCGATTAGGTCTGCGCTCAATGCTTAGACTGGGATTTGACATGGAGCCATGGAAGTTCAAAAAGATGGGATTAGGCTATGAGATATGGTATAAATATAGTGACCTTTACACACTCGGACATCGCAGTGCCAACATGTCGGTCATCTATCAGAAGGCCAACGTGAAACTCTTCTCGCTCGACGCCATGAATTTCGACTGCGAGCTGGGACTTGGGTGGGAGCACTACCACTTCTTCAAGGAACTATGGAACGAGCACAATGATATAGAATTTTATCGCAACGAACACTACTTCAATTACCATGTGCGCTTGCGCTACAACAACGAAGACAACCACTACTTTACCCGCCGCGGCATTAGAGCCGAGGCTCAATATGCTTATTATACCGACAACTTTGCTCAGTGGAATGGTCATTCAGGATTCTCCACACTCATGGCTATGTGGCAAATGACATTTGCCTTGGCGCATAATACCCACATCCGACCAAGGCTACAGACTCGAATGGTATTTGGCGATGACGTGCCCACAACAGCCTTTAATGTGTGTGGCGGTCCAACCTACGGCAAGTACTTTCCACAGCAATTGCCGCTCGAAGGTTTCGGGCATTCCGAGTTCTTTGACAGCAAGTTCATCAGCGCTTCGCTGAGACTGCAGCAGCGCATAATAGGCCGCCACTACGCCATGCTTGACGCAGGCATTGCCGAGCACAACAATAAACTGGGCGATATCTTTAACCGAAAACCCATTTGGGGCGTTCAGCTTGGCTATTACTACAACAGTGGTTTTGCAGGCCCCTTAGGAGCCTCTATAGGCTGGAGCAGCCACACCCACCGTGTTCACTTCTACGTGTCGTTAGGACTTGATTTCTAACCGGCCAAGTCTGCAGGAATTATACTACCAAGTGCGTGATGAGATTTGTAATCAAATCACGCACCGTTTTTTTATACCCTGTGTCGTGTCTCAGTCGAATGGTGCCATCTTCCATATACACCTTTTTGTTGACCTCAAGCATCATTGATTGATAAAAGAATGGGCAATCGGTAGTCTCGGAGTTGCTGTATGGATTGTTTATACCCACCTTGTAACCGTTTTCCTCAAAGAGGTTTACTGTCATCTCAATTGTCTCTTTGCATGGTTTTGACCAGTCCTCATTGAAACCTATGCATATGTCCACCTCGCCCATGTCGCTAGGAAAGGAATGGCAGTCAAGCAGTAGCGCATCGGCACATAGGTTGTTTTTCAATCTCTCTTGGTGCCAGCGCCATAGGTTGAGCAATACTTCTTCTTGCTTGTGTGGAATCTCGCGTGTATAACCCAGGAAATGCCTGTAAAGGATGCCTTGGCCTTGCTCTTCGAGCGGATCGTTCCACAATCTCTCGGCATCAACGATAAACCGTGAGTAGGAAAACCTCACCGTTCTCACGTTTTCATTCTTGTTACCATGGAATAGATAATCGGTGTGCCAATCGGTCCATTTCAGCACAATTTCATTAATGAACCAGTTGTCGATGTTCCAAAAACTCAGTTGATTGTCATGCAGGCCTTCGATTGAGGCGTGCGGCTCATTGAGCACAATCCTTTCGTACTTCATAACGTTATTATTTTAGTTATTATTAACTCGCATCATCAAAACCACCGTGGCATAACGTGAGCTCGGTTGGTGTGCCCAAAAAGCACTCTTGATGCATATCGTTTACAAAGATAATATATTTTTCTCCCTAAATCAATAATTATAACAAAAAAGTAGCTAATTACTTGTATTTATCGCGGATGTTATAAATTGCCTCAAAGATAGTTCGGTCGGCATCGGTAAGCTCTATGCCGCGACGCGACATCACCCGCTCGGCAGTGGCGAAGAAAGCCTCGAGCTTCACGTTCTTGAAGCCAGCCATATCGCTGCCCTCGTGGAATGAGCCCACAAAGGGTCTCGGGAATCCAGCACCATGTAGGTTCACACCAACACCCATTACCGTGCCGGTGTTTATCATGCAATTGACGCCTGTCTTGCAGTGGTCGCCCATAATCAAACCGCAGAACTGCCTGCCGGTGCGAAGAAATCGCTTACTTGCGTAGTTCCACAGTTTCACCTCGCTATAATCGTTCTTGAGGTTGGACGCAGTGGTGCCACCGCCAATGTTGCACCACTCGCCAATCACGGCATTGCCTAGGAATCCGTCGTGAGCTTTGTTGCTGTAACCCTGGAACACCACGTTGGCAACTTCACCACCCACCTTGCAGAAGGGACCAAAAGTGGTAGCACCATAAACTTTAGCTCCCATCTTCACTACAGCGTGGCGGCAAGCGGCGAATGGGGCTCGGATGCATGCTCCCTCCATCACTTCGGCATCGGCACCAATGTAGATGCATCCTTCATTGGTGTTGAGAATCGCGCCTTCTACCTTTGCGCCTTTCTCGATAAATATTCTTTTCTTGTCGCCAATCACGGTGCAAGAGTCCGAGATGTGTTGAGACTTGCGTCTGGCAGTTATTCTGTCAAAGTCGAGTTCCATTGCCTTTCCATTCTGCTCAAAGATGTCATAAGGGAAATGAAGCATCACTGGCAGGGTAGTAGGGTGGCTGACCTTCACAAAATGACGATTGTCGAAGTCGCGTGCTGCGCCACGGAAGGCTATCAGCTCTTCGCCAAGCATTAATGCTTCGCCGCTCTTGAGCGCCAGTACCTGTTCTACCAATTCGGGATTGGGAAGCACATGACCTGCAATCATCAAGTTGGCGCGCCGTGCCACTAGTGGAAACTTGCCCTTGAGATATGGCACGGTAAGGAACGAATAGGTCATTTTCTCGTCGCCTATTGCTGCTTTCCACTTGCTGGCGATGGTGGTGATGCCGCATCGCAGCATTGCTGTGGGGCGGGTATAGGTTAGAGGCAGCAGGTTTTTGCGCACTTCGTTGTCGTCAAAGAATATAATGTTGCTCATATTATATATAATAAGGTGTAGCGTTAGGTATGCGCTAGGTCAATTTTTATTTCAGAGTGCAAAAGTAGCGGTTTTTTCATTATAAACGAATTTTTTTTGCTAATTTTGTACCCACTATATATCATATATTATATATTAAGGTGTAATTGACAGACAACATATGGAATTTCAAGAATTAGATATTAAGGGTGTTTGGCTCATCAAGCCCAAGCGATTCGGTGATAGCCGGGGATACTTCAGTGAGACATGGAAACAGGGGGAGTTTGAGGCTAATGTGGGCAAAGTGAACTTTATTCAAGACAACGAGTCTTTTTCTACCTATGGTGTGCTGCGCGGCCTTCACTTGCAGCGTGGACACTGGAGTCAGGCCAAGCTGGTGAGGGTGTCGATAGGAGAGGTGCTCGACGTGGCGCTCGACCTGAGACCCGACAGTCCCACCTATGGGCATCATGTGGCAGTTAGACTCACCCATGAAGGAGGCGAACAGCTATTCATTCCACGTGGATTTGCCCACGGATTTGTGGTCTTGAGCCATCAGGCTCAGTTCCAGTACAAGGTAGATAATGTCTATGCTCCGCAAAGTGAAATGACAATCGCTTTCAACGACCCTGATTTGGGTATCGATTGGCTCATAGATCCACAAGAAATGCTGCTGAGTGACAAGGATAAGAAGGGAATACGATTAAAAGATGTTAAATCTTTAGAATTTTAGTAAAACTCATGAAATAGCAAACCGCCTGACAACTACCATGTTAGGCGGTTTTTGTATTATACACATTATTAAAATAAGAGGGTTGTTGAAAACTTTAAGTCAAAAACATTTGGTTATTAGACAATTAGTTAGTAACTTTGCAACGCTTTTGGGCAAAAAGCGACCCTTTTCTTTGACTAAATCGTTGATTTAGTGAGAGATAAAAAGGAGTGTGCTCATGTCTAAAGGCGTTTTAGAAACTA
>JAFSPZ010000031.1 GCA_017451225.1 Muribaculaceae bacterium
CCGAGCGGCAAGGAGCAAGAATCGTTCTGGAACAATCTGCACACTATCACCAATGAGCTGCACGACAATGTGCTCACAAGAGCGCAAGAGGCTGCAGGAGGCACACTGCGTGATGACGAGATAAACTATCTAGCACTCTACTGCTGCGGTTTCTCGCGAAGCGTGATAATGACCTGCATGCACTACAAGAGCCTGGGGACCGTGAGCAACAAGAAGATTCAAATTGCCCAGAAGCTGCATGTTGACCGACTGGAGGATTTTTGTTGATATTTTTAGGAGAGGGGAGAGTTTTGCCACTCCTGCGGAGTGGAAATTAGTGCTCCCTGTGGTCGCTAAAATTACTTGGAGTTTTCTTGATAGACAAACAGAAGGGGGCAAAAAACAAAAAAGTGCCGTGATTGAGGTTGACAATCACAGCACTTGATTTATATCAACTGCAATTCAGCTGAATTACTTCACAATAATTTTCTTGCCGTTCTGGATCACTATGCCGTGGTAGTTGTTGCCCACTGGCTGGCCCATGAGGTTGTAGCGCTGGGCGTTCTTTGAGTTGTCGATGTAGAGATTGTCAACTCCTGTGGGATTGCTCTTTTTGAACGATGCGCTCACTGCTACGGGAGCGGCTGGCATTGCAAAGGTGTAGGTGCCGTTGGCGCCCTCGGTGAGGTCAACATTGGCGCGAAGTGGCGCGCCAACAGGTGCATCAACAACGGTTGTAACGGTGAGCGTTTCAAGCTCATAGCCGTTATTTGGGGTCACGGTCAGTGTCACTGTCTCGCCCTGGGCGGCAGTTGCCTTGTCGCAAGTTACCGTGCCATTTTCAAACGACTCGGGCAAATTGATGGCAAAGGTGGGAACAACGGGGCGCAGGGTGACGTTGGTCAATGCCCAAAGGACATCGGATGGTGTAGTGCTGTCGTATATGTTCTGTCCATCGGTAAATGCCTGCCCATCGACAATCTTCATAGTGCAGTAGCCGCTTCCATACGTCAAGTTGCTGATGGTGATTTCATCATCGGCGTTTTTCCAACCGAGGGTGACATTGCCATTTAAGGGGTAGATGCCGTAATAATAGCCCGTGCTGACGGCCGTGAGTTTGCCACCGAGGATGTCGACATTCTCACCATTATATATGGCATTTTTATCTACGGCAATATAGAGAGTTCCACCAGTGAAAGTGAAATTGTAATAAGGTACGGCACCGGCGCCATTGCTGGAGTTCATGGTGACGTTGCCGCTGTGCTGGGCATAATCGCCTTCATTATAGATGCAGTCATCGTCGGTGTTTATGTTCAGGTGTCCGGCGATGTCGTCGTCAAGCGTCTGCCCATAGATGGTGAGAGAAGATTGAGTGTAACTGCCATCTATACCTAGGCCACTAATGGGTTGTGCCTCGGTGCCGATGTTCATCACTGCACCATTGGCGAGGATGAGGTGGACATCGCCTTTGAGGATAAGGGTTTGATTGTAATTGAGTGTGCCATCGGCAACATACCATCTCTCCTCTCCTTCCATGCCAAGTGTGGTTTCATTGCCAGTGAGGGGGAGAGCATCGGCGGTGTGAACTGTGCCGTCGCCATCTATATAGTTAACTTCGTTAGTAGCCAGATGTCCCGAACCGCTGAGTGTGACATGGGCAGCAGGCATGGTGAACGTGAATGTTGAACCGCCGTCAGATGAGCTAGAACCTATTTCGATATCAATGGGCGCGCCGTTGGCAGTCGCGGTCAGGTTGTCGATTACAGTACCTGGCATAGCATTGAGTTGCACTTTCTGGCCTTCGTAGGCTGCAACAGGCAGAGGTTCCAGCAGGTGAGTGAGTCCCTCGCTCTCGCTATCGGTGCTGACAAGGTAACCTTTGCGCACAAACACTAGTGTCTGTGCAGTCACATCAGTTTGTAGTGGAAAGATTCCCAGCTTGTAAGTGTGCCCAGCAACCAGTTTTTTTGGATAACCAAGATCGCAGCCGTGTAGGTTAGGTAATGGAGCAGGCTCTGAATAGATTTCGTAAAGACTGTCGGTCCACAAGTTGATGCAGAAACCATGTGCCACAGTGCTGGCGGCTGTGAAGACATAGTAGTCGGTTTCCTCGGGAGTGAATAATAACTGGGTAATTCCTGCCGAGATTTCGAATTGTTCGTTCTCTCCCATGTGGATAGTAATTGGGTCTTTAGCGCACATCATGGCGGTTGTGAGCAGCGAAACAAGAATTAGTAAAACTTTTTTCATGAGTTGTAAATTTTTAGTTAGTAGAAAATTAGGGTTATTTTGCAATAAAAGAGTCAAACTGCAGGGTTAAAAGACTCGGTGGATGTGTCTTGTAAAAATGTTCCTTTCAGCAATATATTTTTTTGATAGTGCAAATATAATCAAAAACAATAGGTTGATAAATAATTCTGATATACGATTTAATATTATTTTTGTGTTGATAACAATAATTTGGATTAAAATCTTCGATGTCGGTTTAGTGGTCCGTGGGCGTGTGGTTTATCTGGGTAAATAAAAATAGTGTTGACGTTATGTCAACACTATTATGAAGTGATTTTGACCAATTGGTCATATTAGACTAATTGGAGTGATTTGGGGATTTATCATTACTTGTAGATTGCGTCTTGGATTTCGCTGTAGCCGATGATGGTTTTCCAGATGTCGTCCTCTTTGACTACTTTGAATTTCTTTTCCTCGGAGGAGCCGTTGCTAAAGGTGACTTTGCATTTCACTTTGATAACGCCATCATTATTCTTGTCTTTTGCTTTTTTTGCTTCAACTTTGAACTTCTTTTCGCTCAATTTCTTGAAGAACTCGTCCTTCTGGCTGTCGCTGAGTTTGTCTTCTTCTTTAAATTTTACGGCTTGCTTCATTTGGTTAATATCACCATCGGGCAGAGTGTTGTAAAGGGCTTCGACAGCTTGTTGTGGGTCGTAGCCGCGCTTGTCGGTTTCAGTCAACTGCGTAGAGTTTGTCGTATCGCCTCCGCATGAACTAAGCGTGAAAATACACACAAGTGCAAAAAGCGTAATCACTGAAAAATGTTTCATAATCCTTATAAATAAATGTTGTTTAATGACGTAGTAACACTAAAATTTTTCTTTAAGCCTATTGTGTGGAACAAAATAGAGTTGATTGCTCCATGGGGATAGGCTTTATTATTTTGTGCAAAGGTACGAATAGTTTTTTCTATTAACCAAATAATATAAGGTGTTTTTTATGGTGATGTGAAAGATTTGGGGTGTGGGTGGAAAGTGGTAGAATTGTCTTTAAGAAACGAAAACCACTCCCTGACGTGAGTCGGGAAGTGGCTTTCATAGTTATGTAAGGAAAATATAGAAGTGACGGGAGTATTAATCCTCGTCCTTGCTTGCCTCTTCGTACTCCTTGAGGAGTTTCTCCTGAACGTCGCCAGGAACGAGCTCGTAGCTAGCGAACTTCATTGAGAATGAAGCACGTCCACCGGTGATAGAGCTCAGAGCGGTAGAGTAGCTTGCCATTTCCTTCAATGGGATGCGAGCCTTAACAGTCTCAAGACCGTTGGCGCTCGACATATCCATCATGATACCGCGACGGCCTGGAAGGTCGCTCTGTACGCCACCCATTGCATCGCTTGGAACGATGATCTCAACATCGTAAACTGGCTCAAGCACCTTGGGGTTAGCATCGCGGAATGCCATGCTGAAGGCGTTACGAGCAGCCAGACGGAACGAGATTTCGTTACTGTCAACTGGGTGCATCTTACCATCGTAGATGCAAACGCGAACGTCACGAGCATAAGAGCCAGTGAGTGGGCCTTGCTCCATGCGGTCCATGATACCCTTAACGATCGCGGGGATGAAACGTGCGTCGATAGCACCACCCACGATACAGTTGTAGATAACGAGCTTGCCGCCCCAGTCAAGATCCATCTCTTGCTTGTCCTTGATGTTCATCTTGAACTCTTGGTTGCCAAACTTGTAAGTGTCGGGTTCGGGCATTCCCTCGCGGTAAGGCTCGATGATGAGGTGTACCTCACCAAACTGACCTGAACCACCCGACTGCTTCTTGTGACGATAGTCGGCACGTGCAGCCTTGGTGATAGTCTCGCGATAAGGAATCTTGGGCTCGATGTACTCGATCTCAACCTTCTCGTTGTTCTCGATGCGCCACTTGAGGGTGCGCAGGTGGAGCTCACCCTGGCCACTGATGATGGTCTGTTTCAACTCCTTAGATTGCTCGATGAGCCATGTTGGGTCTTCCTCGTGCATGCGGTTGAGGATTTGACCGAGTTTCTCAATTTCGCTCTCGTTAACAGGGCGAATAGCGCGCTGATACTTGGGAGCAGGATATTGGATGAAGTCGTAAACGCTTTCGCAGTCTTTGTCATTAAGGGTGTTGCCACGGCGAACGTCTTTGAGCTTAACTGTTGCGCCAATGTCACCAGCCTGGAGCTCGTCGACATTGCTCTTTGCCAAGCTACCGCAAACGGTGTTGAGCTGAGTGATGCGCTCCTTGCTGCCACGGTTCATGTTGTTGAGGTCGGTACCAGCCTTGAGTGTACCGCTCATCACCTTGAAGTAAGAAACCTCGCCAATGTGTGGCTCAACGGTGGTCTTGAAGAAGAAAATGCTTGTGGGACCGTTGGGGTCGCACTTAACCTCGTTGCCCTCGGTGTCGCAAACTGCGGGCATCTCGGCGGTGGTAGGAACAACCTCACCAAGGAAGTCCATGAGACGGTCAACACCTACATTTTTCTCGCCGCTGATGCACATGACTGGAATCACGCTGCAGTCGATGAGTCCCTTGCGCATACCATCAACGATTTCCTCTGGGCTGAGGGTGTCGGTCTCGAGGAACTTCTCCATCAGAGCCTCATCGCCCTCGGCAGCCATCTCAACGAGTGCCATGTTGAACTCCTCGGCACGGTCTTGATGAGCAGCGTCGATGTCGGTAACGGTAGCCTTGCCACTGTCGCCGTCGTAGTTGTACTGCTTCATTGTCATCACGTCGACGATGCTCTTGAAGCCAGCACCTGTAGAAACAGGGAACTGAACAGGAACAACCTTGTTGCCGAAGGTCTCGCGCAGCTGGTTGAGAGCGTTGTCGAAGTCGGCTGCATCGTTGTCAAGACGGTTGATGGCGAAGATGAGTGGCTTCTTGATGTTGCCAACGGTGCGATACTGGTTTTGAGTACCTACCTCAATGGCGTTCTGACCATTGATGAGCATCAGACCAGCGTCGGTAACGTTGAGTGCGGTAACAATGTTGCCTACATAGTCGTCCATACCTGGGCAGTCGATGAAGTTGAGCTTCTTACCCTTATTCTCCACGCTGAAGATGGTAGAGAACACCGAGTTGCCATATTCCTTCTCTACAGGGAAATAGTCGCATACGGTGTTGCCAGCGTCGATAGTGCCGCGGCGGTTGATGAGGCCGCAGTCAAAGATGATAGACTCGGCAAGGGTAGTTTTACCCGAGCCTTTGTTTCCTAATAATGAGATGTTACGAATCTCGTTACTTTTATAAACTTTCATGAAAATTATTAGTGAAATTAAATGATTTGATTTTCGTTCTTTTTATTTCAATAATATTTGATTCAAACACAGCTGTTTATAACCTCGAAAAAGAGGGTACAGCCGTTTGAGCCTACAAAGTTAGTGATTTAATTTCTAAAAAATAAATTTTTTTTCAATAAAGTGTTGATTATTTTCTTTTTCTCACTTGATTTGCCCTTTAAATCTCCATTTACTTTGCATCTTATATAAAAATTACTATTTTTGCATGAAAATAAAGAATTATGGCTCAGCACAATTTGTTAGGCAAGATTGGAGAGAAGAAGGCTGTGGATTTCCTTATAAAACAAGGATTTACCATACGTGAGACCAATTGGCGCATGGACAAGTTCGAGATAGACATCATTGCTCAAGAGCCTGGCATGCTGCTGCACATTGTGGAGGTTAAAACTCGCACTACCGACGAGTATTTCGACCCTATGCGGGCAATCAACAGTGCCAAGAAGCGGCACATGGTGGCATCGGCAAACGCCTACATTAACTTTTATCAGCTTCAATGCGAGATTCAGTATGATGTGATAATTCTTATCGGCAGTGAGGGAAATTTTAAACTTGAATATTATCCTAATCTTTTTGTACCGAAGTTGAAAACTTATAGATAAATAATGGCATTATGATAAAACACATCTCATTTTTTAGAGCACTTTTATTAGTAACTTTCTTGCTTGTGTCGGGCACTGGCATGGCGCAGAAGTTTGCTATTCTTAGTGATATACACGTTACGCCTGGCAATGCCAATGAGGGTAAGCTGAAGGAGGCGGTAGTTGAAATCAATGCGAGCGACGTTGATGCAGTGATTGTTAGTGGCGACTTGACCAACGAGGGTAGTGACGAGCAGTTGCTGAATGTGAAGTCGATTCTTGACGGCATCACCAAGCCGCTCTATGTAATACCAGGAAATCACGAGAATAACTGGAGCCAGAGCGCATGTAAGACATTCAATGACCTGTGGGGCGATGACCGCTTTGTGTTCACGATTGGCAAACTTGTGGTAATTGGCATGAACTGCGGTCCTTTCATGAAGATGGGCGACGGCCACATCAAGCAGGAAGACCTCATCTGGCTCGATAAAACACTTAGCGAGATGGTGAAACCCGGCATGAAAGTGTTGAGCATCAATCATTATCCGATACTTAGTGACCTTGACAACTATCGTGACTACGTGTGGGTTTTACATAAATATCCTGTGATTACCCATATCAATGGCCACTGGCATCGTTGGCGCCAATATGAGACAGAAGGTATAAATGGCCTCATGGTACGTTGTCTAGATATGGGAAACGGTGATTATGGATATACCATTATGGATATTGATCTCGACCATAGCTGGATTCATGTGTATAACAAGACTATTGGTCAGCCCTTTGATAATACAATTGGTCATCCTAATAATATATTCTATGCATACAGGATAAATACCGACGATTACTATACTTTAGCATGTTCTCGTACCTTTGATCCTGGCGTGCCTAAGGGATTCAAGGTGGAAAAGGTTTATGCCGATAATGCTTCGATTTTCACTCGATTAGGTATTGATAAGGATAATATTTACTTCGGAAACTCATTGGGTTACTTGAGAGTGATTGACAAGAAGAATGCCAAGCTAAAGTGGGAATATAAGACCGAGAGTATGCTCTTTGCACGTCCAGCAGTTTCCGACAAGGTTGTTATATTACCTACTGGCGATAAGCGACTCATTTGGCTTGACAAGAAGAATGGCAAGGTTTTGAATGAAGTGCATGCTAATGGGCCATACGTTGCCGATGGTGTGATTGCCGATGATGTGCTCTATCAAGGCGGTTTCAAGACTTTCCAGGCTTGGGATGTGAAAGGGAAGAAACTGCTGTGGGAGTACAACGATATCAACAATTACTGTCAGGCAGAGCCGTTTGTGGGGAAGAATGACATTATCTTTGGCGCGTGGGACACAAACTTGCGCTCGCTCAATCGCAAGACAGGCACGCTTAATTGGTCGTGGGACAACGGCAAGAGCAACAACCTTTTCAGCCCGGGCAATGTTGTGCCAGCTGTGACTGAGAGTAGGGTAGTAATAGTCGCCCCCGATCGCTATGCTACTGCTCTTGAACGCACTACCGGCAAACAGTTGTGGCGTCATCACGACAATGCAGTGAAGGTGCGCGAGAGCCTTGGACTGAGCGAGGACGGCAAGCGCGCCTATGCCAAAACTATGGATGGGACGGTTGTGGCAATGGATACCCAGAGTGACGACTATCACCAGCTGTGGAACACCGACTGCGGTTTTGGTTACGAGCATGCTCCCTGCATTGTGCTCGAGCATGACGGCTATATCTATGCAGGCTCGCGCCGTGGTATGCTGGCTGTGCTCGACGCAGCAACGGGCAAACTGGTATTCCGGTATGAAATGGGCAGTAGCGAGGTGAACGGTTTTGAGGTTGATCCTGCCACTGGTGATATTTACTGCTCACTGATTGAAGGCACCATTTGGCGTATCAGAAAGAATTAACGAATTAAAAAATATAGAAAGATGAAAAATTCACTATTATTTTTATTGATGCTCGTGTGCATCAGTTGTAAAACACATACTGTCGTTTCTCAAAATGGAAACAACAGTACTGTTGTCGACGACGATATTTATGGCATAAGTGAGATGTCATATACTCAATATGCTGAGTATGTTGAAAATACTAAAGGCTCCAATTCTGATAAATCAAATATTGGAGCATCCCATTCCGATAATTACAATATGGGTGCTTCCAATTATGAAAATTCCAATGTGGGAGCCTACAATACAGATGGTTACAATACATATTACTCTAGTTCATATGACTCCAAAACAGATGACATGATACTCATCTATTATGGAAATAAAAAAAGGTTGAAATGGGGTAAGTCTGAATTAGAAAAGGTGGTGACACACACGTTTCAAGACGGACATAAAGATTGGTTTTTCCCTTCATATCTTTATTTGGAATTCAAAAATGATGAAGGTTACAGATTTGGCGACAATCAACCAGGAGAAAAAGGCGCGGCAAATAAAGCGCACTGGGAGTGGTTGCTAAACAGATATTTCTCGACCGCTTATAATGGTGGCAATTATGAGGGGTTAAAGGCTTTGGATGAGTGCATTGAGGAATGTAAAAAAACACTTGGAAAGCCTGCATTTAGGCACAAAGTTTATTTGAGTGTGCCTTCTCCATGCACTGATTTTACTGAATGGGGTAGTATTAAAAAGAATGGTAGAACTATTAAATTAGATTTTAGAAACAAAGAGCATCGACTTGAAGCTGTCAAATGGTTTATTGATGAGGCGATTCGTAGATTTGAAGCCCAACATTATAAAAATATAACACTTGAAGGCCTGTATTGGACCGAAGAGACAGCATTAATGATAAGATGGCATAAAGACAATAAAACAGGAGAATGGACGAACAAGACTGGGGAAAAATATGATTATATTAATGGTGCCAAAATCAGAGAAGATAATATCATAATTAATGATATAAGTAACTATATACATTCAAAAGGGTTTAAATTCTATTGGATACCTTATAGCAAAACATATGCTGATGGAAAATGGAAGACTTTCGGTTTTGATAGATGTGATATGCAGACGGGCTACCTTTGGGGAACTCCGGATATTATTAGACAATCCAATCCCCTCAAAACTATGGCAGATGCCAGAAAAATTTGTGATACAGCTTTGAAAAACGGGCAAGGGTTGGAATTTGAAGTATCTGTCGATTTGTTTGTGCCTTGTTACGGCAAGCTTAAAAAGAAACAAGATATAGAACGGCCTTATGATGTTATAAGAGTAAAAGATTGCAATAAAACACCTAATGAAATGAAAGCGCTGGGATATACAAAATACAACTATAATCCGTGCATATTGCAAAGATTAAAGAACCTAATGACAGTATTTGAAGAACAGGGAGTTTTTGAACGCTCTAATATCTCCTATTACTTCTCTAACTCTGAAATTCTCAAATTATGTAACTCTAATGATAGAGAGATAGTTCAAATTGTTGACCGCCTGGCGCGTCACATTACTCGAAGATATAGAAATAAATGATTTCTAAGCAGAAAAAATGAAATCATGCCCTCCACAGCAATTGCAGCTGTGGGGGGCATAATTCTTGATATCAAATGTGCAGAACAAAGATTAGTTTTTCTTTTTGATGATAAATGGCTCTTTGCTTTGCTTAACAATTCTGTCCACGAGGTTTTTGATTCCACTATAGTCTCGTTTGTTGAAGACCAAACGGTTAATTGAAAGCTGTGTAGAAACCGTGACTGTGTTTCCTGTTAAGCTGGGGGTGATAATTATTATTTCATAAAGTTGAAACAGGATCGATAGACGCACTCAAGAGATTTAGTTCTAATGCGCGATTGTGACTCTTTGTTAGGGGTGTTTAGCTCAACAATGTTGAAATGCATTATTTCACTTGGCCATCCGTTAAACCAGTAGTATGCCTCAATGCCATCATATATGTTCATTGTGGCGTTGTCAAAATCTTTAGTCGCATTGAGCGATTTCATCACTTCTTGTGAGTTGTCATTATCATTGAGAATGAAGCCCATGACAGCTTGTACTAATTCTTTTACTTCTATACCATGAGTTGTGCTTGTAGTGATAATGGCCACTTCATAGTCGGGGTCGAAATCATCACGTTCTTCCTCTTCGGGATCAAAATTATAGGCAGCTATCTGTACGGTTGAGGGAAATTCTTCATCGTTGCCTTCATTCTCGATTGTAGTGCTTCCTGTATGGAATGCTGAGCCGTGGAATGAAAACAGCAACGGAAACCCTTCAAGGTTCTCGATGAGTTGTTCTTCACTTGAATATTTTGCTTTGATTAATTCGCTAAATAAATTTTTGTCGACATAGTTGCTTGCTTCAGGTACAGCTTTGTAAATATCGTCCCAACAAGTTTCCAGAGTTTTAAGGAGATTGTCTCTTATCTCTTCCCAATTCACAATATGTTGAATTTCTCCTAACTCGTTGGTTGTAAACACTATATGGGAATTGGCGCTATTTCGGTTAAAAATTGCTTTAATACTATTAAGCATCACTTGTTTAGGGTCATTGTCAATATCTTCTATATGTGGCGATTTTGTTTCTAGTTCAGTGAACTGAATGCGATATTCAGTGGCTGTGGAATCAAGAACGACTAGCCTGAACTTGCTCTCCTCAATAGTTACAGTTGTCGTGTCGGAACCTTTGATTCTTGTCTCTTCGCTAGTATAGATATATTCAAGCGTATCGTTTTTGCAGAAGTAGGCTACGACATAAACCGAGTCGGGAGATTGTTCATCAACAATGTCGCTCGCTGTAGCGTTGACAGTTGTTGATAGAGAAAAGAGTGCAAATAATGCTAGAAATAATCTTTTCATAGATATTGAAATATTTTGAATAATAAATTAGTTAGCTATATAAGTTAGTTCTTCTTTTTGATGATAAATGGCTCCTTGCTTTGCTTAACAATTCTGTCCACAAGGTTTTTGATTCCACTATAGTCTCGTTTGTTGAAGACCAAACGGTTAATTGAAAGCTGTGTAGAAACCTTGACTGCATTTCCTGTTGAGCTAGGGGTGATTGTCATCATGATTGTGTTGTCGCTGGTGTTCAGCGAGATGGGTGCAGGGATGTCGACAACTTCCCAACCATCGGTAATGGTGAATGCGATGTCAATAGTCTCGTTCACCTTGGTGGGGAACTCGATGGGATTGTAGCGGGTGTCGCTTTTAAAGAGCTTCTCATCGATAAATGGCACAATGAGTTGCGGCAAAGTGATGATGCCATCGTTACAGGTGAGCAGGCTGGTGAAATTAATGATTTCGGTGACGGGTTTGTCAATGTAGTCAATGCCTTGTGCTTTATAGTCTCTCACAGCGATTTGCGATGATTGAAATTTCTTGTTGGGGCACTCATCGATGCTGTTTTTAATGGCAGTTCGCATTTGCTCGGCAGCTTTATTGTTGTGTGTGCCAATGCAAGTGGCAGTCAACTTTCCGTTTTGATCAATGTCACCTGTAATCTTGTAGCTTGATTTCTCTATTCCTTTGTCCTCCAGGTTTATCCAGGGCTTGTTGTTGTCCTTCTTTATTACTCGTGCCTTGCTTACGAGGAAATTAGTTGGCAAAATGTCGATAGTGGCATTCTCGACCGAGCCGTCGAAGACTTGAAAAGTGTCGCCCCTGTCGATTACCGCAATTGATGAATTTAGGGTTTTCATCGTGGGGTGGTTCTCGTCGATTATGTCACAGTCGCGAGTGCTTAAAACTGCAGGATAGGCATTTATGCCAGCATCGTTGAGCATTGCAATGAACAAAAAGTTGATATCGCTGTTGCTGCCTGTTCCTCTTTTTACGACTTGATTGGCGGGACTGCCATATAGGCTGTAGTTTCCATTCCATTTCACATGTTGTCGCAGCAGTTTGGCAATGGCTGTTATTTTATCGTCGATATTGCCAATTTGATATATTCCTGCTTTCTTCATTTCTTTTTTGAGAGGATTGCCCTTGGTCAATTTGCCGAAGTTGTTTTGTTTGAGAAGATACTGGTCAATTTCATCCCATGTCATTGAATATTGGTTCTTGGTGCGTCGGGGCAACGACTCATTGTTGATGTCGATGATTACACGTTGGGCATAGACCTGTGGCGAGAAGATAAGAGGTTCGTCTTTCAGAGGTGTTAATTTGCGTCCCTCAAAAACGAAGTTGACTCCTAGTGATTCGTACTCCGATCCTGCAGTCTCCATGATGTAGAGAGAGCGTTTGTTGGTTCTCTGTTGTGTGATGCGGCTAGAGTTGTATTCGTTCCCAATGGTTTGGACATAGAATCCGAACCATTCAGGAATGGTTACATCATATTTTGTGTAAGCCACTGGAATGTCGCATTGTGCCTCCCAATCTTTGACTTCGAGATATAGGTCGCTGGTGATAGTGTATTCATATTCTATTACCGAGCCAGCCTTGGCATCGGGGAATAGAAGAGTCATCACCTTTTGCCTCGGGTTTGGAGATTTAAGAGTGTTAATCATGTTGCTTGTCAACTCGCTTCGCTCGAGTTGGCCATTCACAAGGTTGAAAGTGGTGCCTTTGACGTGTGTCACCTCCTCTCTGTTTCCCTCAACGCCGTCATTGATAGTATAAAGAATATCAACATTGGCATGTATTGTACCTTCGGGCTTTAGTATTTTAATTCGTCCTTTTACCTCATAAAGCACTTGGAGAACATCTTTAGTGATAATATAATGAACGTCGGTGGTTTTGCATAGCACAACGGCGTCGGCATCAGGGTCGGGAGTGTAGGTGGTCATCTCCAGCTCCTGTTGAGTGGGGTGTCCCCATTTGAGATTGGGCTCGGTAATGTCCTGTGCCTGGATGCTGGCGGTTGCAAGCAGTGATAAGATGAGTAAAAGTGAGTAAGTAATTGAATGTCTCATAAAAAATGATGTGTATTTAGGGATTAATCCCACATGAGATTTCGGATGATATTATCGCTCAGCATCACACCTTTGTGTGTGAGGATGAGGGTGTTGTTATCTTTGTTCAGCAGTCCTTGCTCAATTAGAGGCTTTGACTTGCTGAGGAGGTTCTCGCAGGCTTTTTGGCCATAGCGATGTTCGAACAGAGTAGTGTCAAGGCCGTCGCTGGTGCGCAGTCGCAGCATTATTTCCTCGTCGTGGCGTTCCCACAGCTCCAGATGCTCCTCACTATAGGCCGTGCTGCCGCCGCTCAAGGCCTTGATATATTGCCTTATGCTAGAAGGGTTGTATCGTCTCACATTGCCGTCGTAGCTGTGGGCTGCAGCTCCTAGCCCTAGATAAGGTGTGAAGTTCCAGTAGCTGGAGTTATGGCGCGAACGGAAACCTGGCAGGGCAAAGTTGGATATCTCATAGTGCTCAAATCCGGCTTTTTTCAGGCTTTTGACAAGGTTCTCATACATGGCAATGCACAGTTCGTCGCTTGTCTCCATGACTTTTCCTTGCTCACGCATGGCCCAGAGCCTTGTTCCTTTTTCATAGCTCAGGCAGTAGGCCGAGATGTGTTGTACATCTAGGGCTATAGCCTGTTCCACATTGTGCTGCCACGAGTCAAGAGATTGTCCAGGAAGGCCATATATCAAGTCAACGCTCACATTATCTATGCCAGCATCCTTGATTGAGTTTACAGCATGAATTGCCTGCTTGGCAGTGTGCCGGCGGTTGATGGCTTGCAGCTCGTCGTCGTTGAAGCTCTGTACTCCCATGCTCACGCGGTTAACTCCCAGCGCTCGCAGTGCAGTGACATAATGGGTTGTCACATCGTCGGGGTTCACCTCGATTGTGAATTCCTCTACGTTCTTCAAACCAAAAACCTTGTCAAGGCCGGTTATTAGGGTGGTTAGCATGCTTGTTGGCATCACCGAAGGAGTGCCGCCACCAATGTAAAGAGTTGATACTTGCTCACTGTCTATTTCGTTTTTCCTTAACCTTGCCTCACAAAGCAACGAGTGCACATATTGCTCCATCGTCTCGACCTGTGGGGTAGAGTAGAAGTCACAATAGGTGCACTTGCTTTTGCAATAGGGAATATGGATATAAAGCCCTGCCATCTAATTGAAATAGTTGGTGGAAAATAAGACTCCGGTTATTCCCAATTATGCATTATGAATTAAAGCTGATCGATGGCCTTCTTGATGTCTTCGAAGATGCCGTCGATTGTGCCTATGCCCTTAATGGCACGATACAGACCTTTCTCTTTGTAGAACTCCTGCAAAGGAGAAGTTTGATTGTGATAAACGTCGAGGCGCTTTTTGATGGTCTCCTCGTTGTCGTCGCTGCGTCCGCTCATCTGTCCGCGCTTCACAAGGCGATCGATGAGTTCCTCTTCAGGAACCTCAAGACCAATCACGGCGCTCACACTTGTTCCACGCTCGTTGAGCAGTGTCTCTAGAGCTTCGGCCTGTGGGATAGTGCGAGGGAATCCATCGAAAATCACTCCATTCTGAGCTTGGTCCTTATTGTCGTCAATCACTTGTGCCAAGATGCCTATCATGAGCTCATCGGGGATAAGTTGACCTTGGTCGATATATTCCTTTGCAGTTTTGCCAAGCTCGGTGCCGCGGCGAATGTGGTCGCGCAGCACGTCGCCAGTGGAGATGTGGAACAACTTGTAGTGTGTAATAAGATTCTCGCTCTGTGTGCCCTTGCCCGAACCAGGGGCACCGAATATTACTATATTCAGCATAAGTTTATGGTAATTAATGAGTTAAATATTTATTCTTCTTTCTTGAGTACGTAGATTTCTCGAAGCCCTCTCACTTTTTCGTCGAGGTCGAGGCCATAGCCAATGATGAACTTTGGTGGAATCTCAAAGCCCACATACTCTGGAGCTTTTCCATGCTTTAAAGATTCTGGTTTGTAGAGCAGTGTTGCCATTTTAACGCTCTTTGGGTTCATTGCCTCGATGTCACTGCGCAAAGCATGGGCAGTAAGTCCTGTGTCGACAATATCCTCTAGGATAATCACTTCACGGCCAGTAACATCGTCATTAAGCCCCAAGATTTTATTCATCTCGCCCGTTGATTCGGTTCCAGAATAGGACTTGTAGCGGATGAAAGCTATCTCGCTCTTGGGCATGTCGATAGCACGGTAGAAGTCGGATGCAAACATAAATGCGCCTTTTAAGACGCACACAAAGATAGGGGACTCAGTCACGCAGTCGCGCTTTACTTCGGCTGCCACGCGCTCAACTTGTTTTCTTATCTCCTCTTGGGAGATGTATGGCTCAAAAGTGAGCCCTTTTATTGTAATTTCAGCCATGTGTGGAGGTTTTTTTGAAAAAAGTTGGCGCAAAGGTAGTGATTTTTTTGCTTTTTATCAAGACTTTGTACAAAAAAGATGCACCCCAAATTGGGATGCATCTTATTAGGTTTATTTAGTTTGAGGTATTTTATTTAATAACAACTTTCTTTCCGTTATGGATGTAGATGCCGGGAACGCTTGGAGTGCCGTTGAACTTAACACCCATGAGGTTGTAGTAAGCGTTGTCGTTGTTAGTGTCAACACCAATTGTGCTGATAGCGGTTGGAGTCTTGCTGATAACCATAACGAGAGGCTCTTGCAGGCCCTTGCTGCTTGCTTGCTTAACAGTGATGTCGTAGCTGCCACCTTCCTGAACTTGGAAGTTAGAGCCGTCTACGAGAGCGATATTACCACCCAGAAGCTCAGGAGTAATGAGGAAGATATTGCTATCGGCTTGGCCACCAAACCACTTCCATCCACCAGCCAGGTTGTGGGTGATGAGCTTGAACTCGGCACCAGCCTCGAGCTCTACAGAACCTGCAAACTCAGTGCCTTCCTCGTTGAGAGTGAGCTCAACGAGACCTTCGGTCTGGCTCCAGTTGTTGAATGTGCCGCAAACGAAGAAGTCGTTGTACTCAACAACTTGTGGTGCGGGGAAACCAGTTACAGTAAGAACGCCATCCTCGATAGTGAGGGTGTACTCGGCCTGCTGGTCAAGATTGAGGTTGCCACCGTCGACTAGGGTAACACTTGGGTTCTCCTCGGTGAGGGTAACGCCGCCGCCCCACCAGTTGCCTTGCTCGTCCTTAACCTTGAACTCGCCGCCGAAGGTGTAGGTCAAAGTGAAGACGCCATCATTCTCCTCAAATGGAATCATAGCCTCTTGGTTCCATTCGTTGAAACCGCCAATCAGGTAGTAAGCTTTTTCGGGAGCAGGAGTTGGATAAACAAACTCGCTGTCGTCGATGAGAGTGATGGTAGTGTTGGTGCGCTCGCCAAGCCAGTAATTGGTGTTGGCGTCAAGGCCGGTCCATCCATCACCGAAAGTGAGCACTTTCTCGGTTCCAGTGCCAGTAACAGCACCGTAGTCGGTGAGGTTAGATAATGCGAAGTTGTTGTCGCCATCAACATAGAATACAGTTTGGTCGGCAGTCCAAGTGTTGCCTTCCTCAAGATTGATGGTAACTGGAGTGGTTCCCATGCCAGCGAAGTTGTCAACTGAAACAACGTAGGTCTCGTTGTTCTCGGTAGCGATTACTGGCCAGTCATAGACGCGAGTGTTGTAGGTGAAACTCATCATTGCGTTGAAGTCGGTTACTGGAACCATTGTGCTGCCAGGAACATAAACCCAGCCTAAGCGATAGTTGGCATAGGTGCCACTCATGATTTTCATGTAGAAGTGAACGTCGGGATCCATGATGATACCTTGATCGAGGATGATGCCCAAAACGTCGCCAACGTACCAGCCAGCTTCGTAGGTGTCGTCGCCCTCATAGTACCAAGCAGCTCCCAGTGTGCAATCGCCGTAGGTGCTGTGAGTGTAAACAACCTGGTTCTCATCGACGGTGAAGGTGGTGTAACCGCTTGTCTCTCCCATAGTAGCAGTAACTGGGAAAGGCATGAAACCGGTAAGACGGATCTGGGTGTCGGAAATCTTGTTCATGCCAAGGAGGTCAACATTGTCCTCTTGGTCGTATTGCTCGGCCGACAAGGTGTCGGGCTGAGTGCTAAAGCCACCAGTATATTGACGATAGGTCCAAGCATAGCCGCCCACGAGATCGTCGGGGGTGTTGGTTACTGGGAAGCTTGGGGTAGCTTTGATTTTTGAGACAAGATTTGCCATCATTTTTGCCTGCATACCAGCAGGAGCTTTCTTAACGTTTTCTATCTTCACTGGAGCACCCATTTGGGCCTCGCTGGGTGTGAAGAGGTTTGCTGCTGTCATCGACAGTGTTGCGACAGCTGCGAGAAGTAGAGTTAATGTTTTCTTCATAACTTCTGTGAATTAGTTGGTTAATAAAATAATTAATATAATAAGTTGGTTTTCAACTTTAGACATTTTTTTAAATGGCAAAAATAAGTTATTTTGCTAAAAAAGATTCTCTTTAAATATTCCTTTTTTTAAAGATTATTACGAACGCCTAGAATATTATAACAAAACCGCATTTTGGTTTGACAAAATGCGGTTTTGTAAAAAGTGAGAAGATTATTAAATTGATTTCTCAATGTTCCAAACGAAGGCCCTAAGACCTAGTTTAGGGGTTGCAAGATCCATCTCATGGAGTTTTTCTAGAACAATGTCAACGCGGCCTTCCTCAACAACCGTGAGGATGCCTTGCACGAGCGATGGCCATGCGTGGGTGCCGTAGTGTGGATCGCCAGTGTGGCTGCCACGTCCCACCACGTCGTTGAATGCTGTGAAACCTCGGCATCCGCTCTTGTGAAGCATCTCTACTATTCTCTCATAATAGGCCTGATCGAAGGCTATAAATATTGCTTTCATATTTCTTAGTCTTAACTATGAAGTTCTACATCTTGTTGTTTTTTTGCCTTCTTGGCTTGGCTCTTGTGGAGCTTCTTGCGTGTGCGCTTCATGCCGTTATAGGCAAAGATGGTGTACATCGTTGGCACAAAGAGTAAGGTAAGAATGGTCGAGAAAGTCAAACCACCAATCACGGCGATACCCATTGGACGCCACATCTCGGCACCCTCGCCATGACCTATTGCCATAGGCACCATACCTAAGATGGTGGTCAGTGAGGTCATGAGCACAGGACGTAGACGTGACTTGCCACCGTCGATTACTGCTCGGCGCACACTCATGCCGCGCTCGCGGTTGAGGGTGATGTAGTCGATGAGCACAATACCGTTCTTTACCACAATACCAATAAGCATAATAGA
>JAFSPZ010000032.1 GCA_017451225.1 Muribaculaceae bacterium
TGAGAGAAACATTGTGACAGGCGTGGTGCTTAGTGCCGAAGATGGAGAACCAGTTATCGGAGCGCATATTTGTGCTAAAGGCACAAAAAACGGCACTGCCTCTGATTTTGATGGCAAGTTCAGCATTAGCGTTACCGATGGCACTGTTCTCACTGTGTCATGCCCTGGACTTAAGTCCCAAGACATTGTTGCCGACAGCCGACAACCAATGAAAGTAGTTCTTGAAAATGATGAGAATGATCCATTTACTGGATTAATCAGTTGTCCACAACCGATCTCAGTGATACGAATGGATTCCCTTGATTTTGTGCTGCCTGAGAGTGAGTTCCTGATTGCACAAAAATATAACAAAGATTTGGAAGGAGAGTTCTATAAGTTGAAACCAATTGATATTGGGAGAGCAAAATGGCTCCTTGACCGTGAAATAACTCGGAGAGCATATCTGCCTGGTACAGGACCTATGCCGCTCGAAAACTACGCTAAGCAATATTTTGGAGTCAAACGCAATGGCCACCGCTTGATTTATATCAATCTGGTTGCGAAAGCAAATCTGGAAGACCATAATTATATTAATTATATTGACAAAGAACTCGTCATAGTCTTTGACGGAGGCGACAAATATGGTCGTGCCTTGATTGATTTGGACACCGAAGGCATTGTATATATTCTCATCAATGGACCAAAACCTGTTGTGAAAAACTAAAATTAATCCCATGTCTTTTGAGGGGGAAGGCGGTTGGTTTACCATTGTGGTGTGAATCAACCGCTTTTCTTGTGAAACAACAGATTAAACCTATAGACGCGTGCCGGCTTGACCTCTTTACTGGCGAGGAGGAGCTGCGGGAGAAGTACGACATGAGGATTGTCGCTCGCGTCTCTGCAATTTTCAACCTAATTTTCATTTAATTTTAAGCGAAGCGCCCATCCAGCCTCACGGCAAACTGATTCCTCCGATTCCATGTTTCAAAATTCCTGCGTAAGCAGGCTTTTCGACACCGCGGAAGGTGCAATTTTTTGAAAACAAGAATGAAAACTTGTTTTCTCAATAATAATCACAGCGTTATTAGCGTTGAGAATATATATTAACAACTTAAAAACAAAGATGATATGAAAACATCCATTCCTCGCTTTTTGATTATAATCTGCGCCGTGGTTTGGTCGCTTGGGGCTTATGCCAGCACTTCTTCCCAGGTTTATCACAGGGCAACCACACCGGCTGCCGAAGCTAATAGCGATAAACCTCTTGTTGTGAACAATGATGACAAGCTCTGCATCAACAAGACCAATGAGCTGGCATTTACTCTGCTGCAAAAGCAGTCGCAGTCTGAGCCTTATAAGAGCTTCACTTTCTCGCCGTTGAGTGTGAGCTATGCGCTTGCCATGACGAGCAACGGTGCCAGCGGTGCCACGCTCAAGGAGATAGAGGCGCTGGTAGGGACGTCGGCTGCTGCCAACTCTTTCTATGGAAAATATCTCGCCAGTTTCGCTCCGATGGTCGAGATGAGTAATTATTTAGCGATGAACAAGAGTTATCCTGTCAATCAGGAATTCATCAAGTCAATAAAGGGAGTCTATAATGCCCAAGTGAGCAATCTCAACTTCGGCACCACCGAAGCCACTAACAAAATAAATGACTGGATCAAGCAGCAGTCGGGTGGCGAGTTTAGCGACATCATCAAGCAAACCAATGTCAACGAGATTGCCTATCTCATCAATTACATGAAATTCAAGGCGTGGTGGAACGGTCCCTTTGGCCAGAATCTCACCTATGAGAGAGATTTCACCAACGATGACGGCACCATCTCCCAAGTGCCCATGATGTTCCAGTATTTTCATGAACTGTATTACGAGGATAACAAGTGTCAAGCGGTCTCAAAGAAATATGCCGGTGGTAGGCTCCGCATGCTCGTCGTTCTGCCCAAAGACACAAAAATCAACAATTTCTTGGCAGCGATGAATGCCGATGAGTTCAATCGCATCATTTCGGGACTTGAGGAAACTGGAGTTGTTGATTTGAGTTTGCCTCGATTCTCAACCAATTGCAACCTTGACGTGCGCGAGATGCTGTTGGACTTGATGCCCACAGCATTTGACGAAAAGGCCGACTTCAGCAGGCTAAGTAAGGCGCATTCCTACATAAACCACTTTACGCAAGATACTAATATTACCGTCAACGAATCTGGCACCGAAGCCAGCAGCGTGACAGTGCAGAGCTTCCTTGTAAAAGCAATGCATACGCAGTTCACTGCCAATCGTCCCTTCCTCTACTTCGTCTACAACGAGGATACAAATGCCATCCTGCTCGCAGGGCAGTTCTGCGGCGCAGCGCGTTAAACTAGAATTATTAGTTGTACTTAAAGAGATAGTATCCTTCTTAGGACAAAAACTTTCTCCACACTAAAACAGCACTTCCCCGAAACGCCAAGCGACGTTTCGGGGAAGTAGTTAAATAAAGTTCGTTATCTATTTCTGAGACACGCGCACGGCACGTACAGTACAACCGGTGGAACGTTCGAAGGCTTCAGCAGTCACACTGCTCGAATAGAAGTAGAGGTAGTTGGCATAGTAAGATTTTGTGTCGCCAAGGGTGCGCGACCAATAGTAGCCAAGATTGCCACTTGAGAGGATGCTACCTGAGTATCCTTCAGCGGCAGGCAAGAATATAGATTTGCCATTCTTGCTCACCCTGTAACCTTTCACACCGTTGCTTGTGGTCCACGTCCAAGTGCATTTGGTACGCAACTCATCCAGCTGCTCTTTAGATGGCATGCGCCACTGCGAGCTCCAGTTGACCGAGGCGGCATCGTCCTCGGGATCAAGTTCGGTCTTGCCATCGGTAAAGCCATTGTCGCCATGAGTGCTGATGGTGCAGTATTTGGTCATCTTGTTCCATCGGCCATTGCACCACTGGTAGGTGTTCCAGTTATAGACTTCCTTGGGAGTAGTCTCGCCCCAGGCAAAGTAGTCGCCAAACTCCTCGGGGGCATTAGCTCCAATGTTCATCGTTGCCCACAGCGTGCCGCTGGGCAGTCCCAAGTCGACATACTCATGGGTGTCAACACTTGGACCAAAGCCTAGCAAGATGTTATACACCTCGGTTATGTCATAGCTGGTAATATTGCCATCGCCGTCAACGTCACAGGAAGCATAATGAGTCATATCGCCATTTAGGAAGTAGTCATAAAGAGCTGTCACGTCCGAGGCATTTACGGTTCCGTCGCCATTCACATCGCCATACACCGTGGATGCTTGAGCCATCGCTGCCGAGCACACGGTAATCATTGCAATTAGTAAGAATTTCATTTTCATATTGTATAATATTTAATAGTTTCAGAACGCAAAATTAATGCTTTAAATCTTTGTGAGCAAATTTTAGGTTAATGTTTGCCAAATCATATTGATTATTTAACCTTGTGTCAGCAATGCTTATACATTAACTTTGTGCACACCTGTCATAACAAGAGGTAGCAATAAATCTCACCTCAGGTTATAAACGCTATACAAACAGCATTATACTATTAAAAAACCATCATATCCACCTGATTGCCAGCAATATGCATAAAATATACATAAAAAGTTGAGTCACCCGAGTCACCCGAGTCACCTGAGTCACCCGAGTCAACCGAGTCGAGTGGTCCCCCGAGTCAATTGTCCTTAATAACCAAAAGTCGCAAGACTAGATGTAGAAGTCTCATGTAAACCCAACATTGTCCTTAATCGTCTTAAAAAAGAAACCGAGTCACCTGAGTCAATAAACTATATTTTATATGCAAGCGCAGCGCCCAGAGCGGTACAGAACTCGGCATGGGCAGGGATGTGGAACTTGACTCCATAGATTTCCTCGATGCGAGGGAATACTACTGCGCACTGTGGCAGGCGAGTGAGGTTGCCAATCAGCACAAAGTCCTTCACGCCGGTGTTGAGCTTCGACAGCACGGCAGCCGAACCTATCGACTCGAGAACCATGCAGATGATGCCCAGCGCTACATCGTGCTCGCTGGGAGTTATTTGACGCACCTTGCCAAATAGTGATGCTGTGGCATGCAAAGGCAGTCCCTCGAGGTCGGTCTTGCAGATATCTTTAATTTGCAGGTTGATATGGGTGATGTCGCCTTGCTCGGCAAGTGTTATCACATCGCTTATGTGGTCAGTCTTGAGCAACAGATGGGCGAGGCCCATCAGTGTGCCGCCGCCAATGCCAATGCCACCCAGGTGCTTAATTTCGTCGCCATCCACACTCACCAGTGTGGTGCCAGTGCCCATCGACACGACGGTCAAGTTGTCGAGCCCGCTGTCGAAGCGTGCTCCCAGACCATCGGCCTGGAACTCGTCGGCCTTGCTTGTAGGCAAGCCGTAGATGGGAGTTGTCACTCCCGAGCTGCCCACTCCAGTGAGCATTACGTGCTCGATGTCGGCGAGAGTGATGCCGTTGTCATAGATATACTTGCCAAACGCCCCAAATAGCGACGTGATGGGGTCGGCTGCGGTGATGAACATGGGCGAGAGTATCTGCCCTTCTTTGAGTCCAACAATCTTGGTGGTGCTGCCACCCACATCAATACCTATTACTAGTCCCATGATATTTGTTTTTCTTTGTTTTTATTTGTGCGGTCAAAATTAGTGCAAGTTGAGAGAAATACAAAATGAAAAGTGTTTTTTTTAATTTTTATTTCCGAAACGCCGCCTAATTTATCCAAAATTAGTGCAAGTTGAGAGAAAAATGCGAGTAAGCGAGAGAAGGCCAAGAATACTTGGTTTTCCGAGCGTGAGCATTTTATACAAATACAAAATGAAAAGTGTTTTTTTTAATTTTTATTTCCGAAACGCCGCCTAATTTATCCAAAATTAGTGCAAGTTGAGAGAAAAACACAATAATTATGACTAAATTTGCAGATTATAATCGTTACGAGCTATGAAAAAGATTATTTCTAACGACATAGTGACGCTGCGCTCGCTTGAGGCAACCGACCTCGATGTGCTCTACAAGTGGGAGAATGACTCCACCTTGTGGACTGCAAGCAACATCATGGGACCGTCGCCCAAGAGCTACCTCTGGCAATATCTCCAGAACTATGACAGCGACATCTACAACACTCGCCAGCTCAGGTTGATGATAACCATTACCGAGACAGGCGAGCCCATAGGCACCATCGACTTGACAAACTTTGATCCGCTCAACAATCGAGCAGAGCTTGGCATTCTCATCAATCACAATCACGAAGGGAAAGGCTATGGCAGCGAGGCGCTGAAGCTCACCATCGGCTATGTGCGAGACTACATAGGCCTTTTCCAGCTCTATGCCCTTGTGCCTGTGGAAAACACTGTCTGCACAACTCTGCTCAAAAAGCACGGCTTCACTACCGCTGGCACCCTAAAACGCTGGATTAATCACGGTTCCGAAGTCCACGACGTGGAAATAATGCAATTGCTGTTTTAATGCATGATATGAAATAGTTTAGAGAATATGAGATTTAGTTATAACGAAGACGGCATTGAGAAACTTAGGGCTTTCACTTCCGCTCGTTGGCCCAATGAGTTAGGCCAATCTCATGGGGTAGAGCATTGGGACCGAGTGGCAAAATTTGGACAGATGCTCTATGTGAAAGGCGCCGACATGAATGTTATACAGGCTTTTGCCTATCTTCATGATTCAGAAAGAATTGACAACGACGACGATTTTGACCACGGACCTAGGGCCGCAAAGCTTGTTGATATGATTCGTCATTCGCATTTGAGCTTTTTGAATGATGAGCAAATCGCGAAGTTGAAACGTGCATGCCAGTTGCATACAGTCGAACTCAGAACAGGCGACATTACCATCGACATCTGTTTTGATGCCGACCGAATGGACCTCTTTAGAGTGGGCATAACGCCACTGCCCGATAGAATGGCTACTCAACAGGGAGCCGAGATGGTGGCAAAAACCACATTTGCCGATTTCTACTATGATTTAATGGGGTGGTAAAGCCTCTTTTTCGCAAAAGAAAGGTATCTAAGATTTTTGTTTATTGTGCAAGTTTCTGCTGCAACTGTTCAGGGGCGTTGGTTGTAATGAAGTCAACGCCGTAGTTGATGCACCATTCCATATCGCGGTCACTATTGACGGTCCACACGTTAACTTTCATGCCTAGCGAGTGGGCTTCGTCTATCCACTGCGGATGCTCGCGCATGACTCTGATACTGTAGTCGATACCTGCCACATCAAGCTCGGCTAGCTGCGATGGCGAGAGCTCGCCGTTTAGGTAATAAATGGGAGTGCCTTCTGGAGCCATCTCTTTCAGGTCTTTCATTCCTTGATAAGAGAACGTGATATACTCAATCCTGTCTTGAAGGCCTTTTTTCTTAACCATCTTAACGATTTTCTTCACCGCCTCTTTCTCATGCTCCTTGCTGGTGTGGGGCTTCATTTCAAGGATGAGACGAGTTTGAAGCTTCTTTCCGCATTCCAGCATTTGGTCCAGTGTTGGCAATGGTTCTCTATTAGCCAGTTTCATGCCCTTTAGTTGCTTCCACTTAGCTGTTTCAATCGTCACTCCCTGGAAAGATGCATCATGATTGACCACGAGTACACCATCGGTGGTCATCCATACATCAAATTCCGAACCCCAAGCCTTGATTGAATCGGCTTTGACAAGCGAGCGGATGGAGTTCTGAGCCGAACCCTCGGCGTCCCAATATCCACGGTGACAAATCACCTCCTGAGCACTCGCTGTGAGTGCTGTCACTGTCAATAACAGCAGTGCTATCCTTTTCATGATTCAGTGGTTTTCTTTTTTCTCATGAAAAGCCATATCACAAGCGCTGTGGCAATCATGCTGGCTATTGCGAGCAATGGTTGTTGCCCCTTTTCGGGAATGCCCAACGTTTCGATTATGTTGTTTTCGATGTAGTGGTTGTTGGCAAGGAATGTGAACACTACAACAAGGCTGTTGTTAATGCTATGGGCAATGATTGGAGTCCATACCTCTCCACCCCACAGCATCACATATCCAAACCAGGCTCCTAGCAGCAGGCGGGGCACAAAGCCGAAGAACTGCATGTGGATGCCACTGAAAATGACCGCCACAGTCCATACCGCCAGGTGCCGCTTGACACGTCCAAAATGCATTGAGCCAAGCAATCCTGCGCGGAAGAAAATTTCCTCGCCCAGTCCAGTGAGCAAGCCCACCAGCAGTACTCTTACAAGCATGCCTCCCCATGTCTTTGTTAAGAGCAAGTCGCTTGTCATCCCTTGTGCAGTGTCTTCCATGTCTCGTAAAAAACTCTCTACAGCTCGCAACTCATGCGGCAGATGCAGTCCCTCGTTCCAATCCACTACCCAGTTCATTGCCGGCAGAGCAACGATATAGACAAGTATTACCATTACTATAGACTTAAATGAAGGAGCCTTGGTCATCCACATGGTCTGCGCTATAGGCCTTTTCTCTGAAGATTGGCATATAAGAGCCAAAATAAAGACTGGGGCCATGAAAATGAGTATATTCTGCAAGGCAATGGCACTCAACTGCACATTTATCCCAGTGTAACGGGCTCCAAAAATAATTATAATGGCAATCGAAACTATGATTAGCATCATCATAGCAAAAGATGCAAGCAATAACATCTTCACGAACCACGACATTTCTCGTTTATTTTCCATAGTAACAATATTTTGACTACAAAAGTAACATTTTATTGAAAAAAAACATAAAATTGATGCAGTATTTTGAAGGTTTGTGTGTTTATATTGTGTAATTTTGCAAATCAACAATCAAAAACGCTATTATGAAAAATATCTATCTAACTTTTACTTTGGCACTTGTGGCAATGCTGGTATTCCCCACAACAGTGCTGGCCCAAAACTATGACGACATCTATGTCATAGAGGAAACCAATCCTGTTCCTGCCAATGAGACAAAGAAAGAACGCAAGGAACGCATCAAGAAAGATCATGAGATTGTTGACTCGGTGTTCCATCTCAAGGCACTGCATGCTATCCAGAACGGATATTTCGTGCTTCAGGCTACACAAGTGAGAAACAGCTACGGCAACTATGCCCTAGGACTTAATGACAACTCAAATTTCCTGCTTATGCAAGGCGACAAGGGCATTTTCCAGGTAGCCTACAACGTAATGAGTGCAGGAGCCAACGGTCTTGGTGGTGTGACTCTGCATGGACGCATCAGCAACCTGGACATCAAGGGCGACAAGAAAGGCAATGCTATCGTAACTTTCAGCATGATAGGACGCAACATGAACGCCTATGTCACCTTAACGTTATTTAACGGAAGCGACCAAGCCCTTGCCACCATCGACCCAACTCTGGGCCGTGGCCAAATCACACTTCGCGGACGTTTAGTACCTTACCGCAACGAAAATATCAAGATTGAACCATAATTCAAATTATTGAACTAATATTATAAAAAGTGACGTCCATCACAGTGATGGGCGTTTCTTTTTTACTTAAAATCAGTACTTGAGTTTCATTATAAGTAAAAAAAGCTCTCAATGGCCGAGTTAATAAAAAAATATAATTAACTTTGCACATTAATTAAAATAAACTCGACAAAACATCAAGATGGAAACCAAAACCAAAAAACTCAAGCCGCTTGCCGGCATGAATCTGCAAGAACTGCGTGAAGTAACTGCCGGGCTGGGAATGCCCAAGTTTGTAGCCACCCAACTTGCCGAATGGATTTACAACAAGCGTGTTAGTACATTTGACGAGATGCGCAACATATCCAAGGCCAACAAAGAGTTGCTTGCCAAGCAGTATTGCGTTGGACTTTATGGTCCACAGAGCGCTCAATCAAGCGAGGATGGTACAGTGAAGTATCTGTTTGATGCCGGTGGTGACAAGGCTGTGGAAAGTGTTTACATCCCCGAAGATGAAAGAGCTACTCTTTGCATTTCATCGCAGAAGGGCTGCCGCATGAACTGCTACTTCTGCATGACTGGACGGCAAGGTTTCCATGGAAATTTAACTGCCAATCAAATCATCAACCAAGTGCTTAGTGTGCCACAGTCGGAGCAGCTTACCAATGTTGTGTTTATGGGAATGGGCGAGCCTCTTGACAATCTCGACAACGTGCTAAAGGTAATCGAGATTCTCACCGCTCCCTGGGGACTTGCATGGAGTCCAAAGCGCATTACAGTCTCGACTGTGGGTGTTAAGAATGCTCTTAAAGTGCTATGTGAGACTACAAGCGTGCACATCGCCGTTAGCGTCCACAATGCCATTGAGGACGAGCGCAGCCAGCTCATGCCCATCGAAAATGCCTATCACATCAAGGAGGTGATGGACTTGCTGGGCAAGTATGATTTTGCTCACCAACGTCGTCTCTCGGTAGAGTACATCATGTGGCAATGGTTCAACGACGACATCAAACACGCCGAGGCTCTGCGAGAGATATTGCCCAACGAGCATGTGCGCGTAAACCTAATACGCTACCACATGATTCCTGGTGCCACAAAACTGCGCACCTCGAGTGACGAGCGCATGGCCTACTTCCGTGACTACCTAAACAGCAAGGGCATAACTTGTACCATACGTCGCAGCCGTGGCGAGGATATAAGTGCTGCCTGTGGTATGCTAGCTGGAAAGGTGAAAGATGCCGACAAAGAGGAAGAGAAGAAAACTAAAAAGAAATAACTTATTTACAATACATCTTAACACTGAATAACTATGAAAGTGCGTTATTTATTACTGACTCTCGCCACTCTGGTAGCAACTGGTGGATATGCCCAATCGGTGATACATCCCAAAGTGGGCGAGACAGCAACATCGGCCGATGGAAAGCTTAAAATCACGCTTGTTGCCAAAAAGCAGAACTATAGCGCTGCAATGAAAGACAGCTACGACCGAGACATCAATTCGCCCAAGTCGGCAAGCGTAACACCCGATGGCAAAAAGTACTATATCAACTCTCTTGAAGGAGGTGTCACTATAGCCTATGATATGGCGACCCATAAGAAGCTGAAAGTAATCAGTCACAATTTCACCGATGCTGGTTCAAAGAATTTATGGGCACCGGCCAGCGGATTTTTTGAGTGGCACAAGCAGTGGAGTACGCCTAATACCTTTATGGGGAAACCTGTAGAAGCAGCATTTTCACATGGCGGCAGATATTTGTGGGTGCCTTACTACCGCCGCTCCTACGACATGAATGCCGTTGAGCCATCGGCCATGGCAGTAATTGACACACAGAAAGACGAAATAATAAAACTCTTCGAGACAGGTCCTCTTCCCAAAATGGTTGCCACTTCTCATGACAACAAAACTCTTGCTGTCACTCACTGGGGAAATAACACCGTAGGTCTGATTGACATTTCGAGCAACAACCCAAACGACTGGCATTATACAAAACTGCTTGTAGTGGATTATATTCTTCCTCTCAACTTTGGCAACCGCAAGGTTAACCGCGACAACAACAGTGGATATTGCTTGCGCGGAACAGCTTTTACACCTGACGACAAGTACATAATCGTTTGCTGTATGGGCGGCGGTGGTGGACTTGCTGTTATCGATGTAGAGAAGCAAGAATACTTGGGCCGTGTGAGCGGAATGATGGGAAATGTGCGCCACATTCTCATTCGTGACGGATATATCTACTTGAGCATCAATAGTGCAGGATATGTGCAGCGACTCAAGCTAGACACTTTCATGGAAGCCGTAAAGAACATGAAAGACCACAAGGCTACTTCCCAAGGATGGGAAAACTGCAAAGTGGGGGCTGGAGCAAGAACTATTGAATTTTCGCCAAGTGGCAAGTATATTTTTGCAGCTTGCAACAATGCCAGCAGGCTGTGTGTTGTAGACACTAGAACCATGCAGATGATTGCCGAAATTCCTGTCGACTCCTATCCTGTAGGACTTGATGTGAGCAAAGACGGCAAAACAGTAATTGTTACATCGCAAGGACACACCCAGGGGGGCAAAACCTTTGGAGGCTTGGCTGTTAATATTTACAATGTGGAATATCCCGAACCAGAACCAGTTATCAAACCTAATACTATGTCTGCCGATAGTGACAGCATTGCTGCCGCTCAACAAGGTGGAGGCAATGGCACTCAACCCATCATGAAATGGTTGAGCACCACTACTGGGAAAGTCACAGCAGGTGCTATTGCTGCTGTATTGTTAGCAGCTGTAGCGGTTCCCGTTTCAATGAAAAGAAAGAAAAAATAGTTCCGATTGATTTTTCAGAATATAAAATATCCTCAAAGAACCTATCTTTGAGGATATTTTTTTATAATCTTATTGTCCAACAGGGGCTGTTGGATTGAAGTAGTAGTTGTCGTTCTTATCGCCCTTGTCTAGTTCCTTATCGATGCTCTCATACTCACTGTGCATGCTCTTGTACTCTGGCACAAACTGTTTCATGCTCTTGACCATGTCGTGAATGCTTCCACTCTGTGCTAGTTCTATGATGTTGTCGATATTGTTGCACACGTCGATGTAGTCATATTTGCGAACCTTAGCAATCATGATTTTTTCGTTGTCGGTTTTGACTGTGTTTTCCTTGTCGTTGAGCAGCTCTTCATAGAGTTTCTCGCCTGGACGAAGACCAATTTCTTCAATCTTTATATCAACATTGGGTCGAAGACCAGCAAGGGAAATCATGCGTGTAGCCAAGTCGTAAATGCGAACAGGTTGCCCCATGTCGAAGATGTAAATCTCACCACCATGTCCCATACATCCTGCTTCAAGCACTAGTGAGCAAGCTTCGGGGATGGTCATGAAGTAGCGGATGATGTCGCGGTGAGTCACCGTCACTGGTCCACCACTCTCAATCTGCTTGCGGAATAAAGGTATTACCGAACCATTGCTGCCCAATACATTACCAAAGCGAGTAGTGATGAATTGGGTGTTCTTACCCATCTTTTGGGCATCGAAGAAGAGCGACTGACAGTAGATTTCGGCCAAACGCTTAGTGCAGCCCATGATATTGCTGGGATTCACCGCCTTGTCGGTCGATACCATCACAAACTTATACACTCCATATTTCAACGCTAGGTCGGCAATGTTCTTAGTGCCTTCAACGTTGGTTAATACTGCCTCGGTGGGATTCATCTCCATCATGGGCACGTGCTTGTATGCGGCTGCATGGAACACATATTTAGGCTTGAACTCTTTGAATGCAGCCTCCATGCGTGCGTGGTTGTGGACATCGCCCATGTAGAGTACTACGTCGGCTTCGGGGAAATCTTTTTTAAGCTCAAGACTCAAGTCGTGCATTGGTGTCTCGGCCTGGTCAACAAGGATGATGCGTCCAGCCTTGTAACTGGCCACTTGCCGCACTATTTCACTGCCTATAGAGCCGCAAGCTCCAGTGATGAGTACCACCGAGTCTTTAACGTGCGATCTAACAAGCGTGTTGTTAAGGACAATGGGGTCACGACCCAGCAGGTCTTCAATTTGTACCTCCTTGATATAGGTGGAGATATTTGACCCATCGCGCTCGTCGTCAAGCTCAAACTCCTCTACTTTGTTGATTGCGAGCAAAGCAATATTGTTCTCTATAAAGGTATCGGCAAACCCATTGCGCATCAGTTTGATGTTTGACGAGTCAAAAATGAGTGCATGGATGCCACCGCCAACAAAAATGTCGGCCACAGTCTCAGGATGGTATTTATACACCTTGAAACCGTTTATTTCGTCTTTGTCCTTACCACTCTTGATGCTTAGCAACCCTACAGGTTCATACTTTCCACCTATTTCATTTTTAAGAGCGTTAGCAAGAATGAGTGAGTCGAGCGAAGTTCCTAGCACCAGCACCTTGCGTCGATTGCTCTCGGTGGCAGTGATGCGGGCATACATATACTTGATTGTCAATCTTTCTATTGTGAGCAATGCAAATGACAACACTCCCACATAGACCACTCCCCAATAGCTGAAAAGCACATAACCTGTAATTGCTGAGTAGATCAAGTTAATGCCTATAAGTATTAGAGTAGAGACAAAAACCACGATAAATTCGCGATAAAGGTCTTCAATGACAGATAGCCTTATAATACAAGTGTAACTCTTTGATAAATAAGTTACAAGACCATAAACGGCAACCACAAGAATAAGGTTGCGGATGAGTGTGAATAAACTATGGTCGAGCTGAGAGTTAAGTGTCGAGATATAGAAGATTCCAAAACTACATGCAACAAGCAGCATGTCGATAAGTAATATCATCCATCGTGGAACTGTGTTTGTTTTGAGATTTCTAAACAACTTCAGTTCAAATAACTGTCGTATTAATGTGTCTATCATTTATTTATAAATAAACATCGTTATAACATAAAGAGTAAAATTTTGCCTTCTTTTAAGAAAATAAACGCCTCTTTATTTTTTGTTGCGCAAATATACAATTTTATTTTTAACGTACAAAGATTATTCTAATATTAAAAAACTATTTTTTGAATATCGTTATTATTTAAATAATATATAATATATATATAAAAAATAATTACTAACTTTGCAGCTTGAATTGGCAAATCTGACTTTCTTATTTGTTAAGATTTTGCAAAAACGTTAATTGGAAATGAGAAATCTTAATTATAAAACAACTGCTATTCTGGCACTTATGGTGCTGGCGATTATCTCAACATCGTGCTTTAAGGAAGAGCCACTCAACGCCGAATGCGACATTGAGCAGGCATGGGTACATGTGAATGATCTAGAAGCCAGTTTTTACAACGCCAACGACACACTCATCAATGTCCTTAGCAATGAGAACAAAGTTGTGTTCACAATGCGCGACGATGCCGACGTTACGGCTTTTGCACCACAATTCAAAATCACTGCTGGCGCCACAATCACCCCTGCCAGCGGATCGGCGCACGACTTCAGCGATGGCCCCGTGACCTACACTGTAACCTCGGAGGATGGCA
>JAFSPZ010000033.1 GCA_017451225.1 Muribaculaceae bacterium
CATGTCAATGGCGCCCGGACTAATCATCAGTTTGCTTTCATCTTCAGCATAGAACTGGCGAGGACGGTGGCAGTTACGAGGAAACACAGTAGTTATGAACTGTCCGTTTTTGTGCTCGCAGAAAAGATTTATCTGAGGCTCAAAGCTGTCAGCCGGATCACTGCTTTCAAGTGAGAGCCATTTGCCGTCAGAGAGTTTCAAAAGCGTCTCTTTCAGCTCCATAGCGGCATCGGCGGCTGTCTGGCTTGAGAAACTGATTTTGTTTATTAAGCCAGGCATCGGGGTCTCTATTGGATAGGTGAAATAGCTCTTATTAACCACCTGAAAGTGGAAGTGGTCTGGAGCTGAAGCTCCGGATTTGGCGCCGTTGTATAACACCACCCAGTCTTTAAAATCATCGGCTAAAGAGTAGAATATGTCAATCTTTTCATTGTTAAGCCGCTGAAGCTCATGCTTTTTTGAAATTATGGTAAAGTGCTTGTCACAGATAGGGAACGGATTGATGCAGATGTCAAACAATCCCTTGTAGTCAATGGAGCTCTGCTCTGCGGGACGGTTCTTGGCACACAGAAAACACGGCCTCTCAGCTATGCTCTTGGCGTCAAGTTTTGCCAGCGATGACACAGCACGTGCAGGGTTAAAGTGAACGTAAATTCTGTAACTCTCAAAATCAAACTCCTTGGTTTCAATCAATTCCAGTTTCTTGTAGTTTTCTGCTGCCTTAGGGTAGCTTTTTAGCTCAGATTCAAATAGGAAATTAAGGTCTGTCATGGAATTGTGCTTTCATTTATAACTGCAAATTTAATCAATTATTTGCATTTGCATCCACTTATTACTAATTTTGTACCGTTAATTATTAAGAGTATGCACAAGGCTGGTTTTGTAAATATAATAGGTAATCCAAACGTAGGTAAATCCACGCTGATGAACGCCTTGGTTGGTGAGCGCATCTCCATTATCACATCAAAGTCACAGACCACCCGTCACCGTATTATGGGTATAGTGAACGGAGATGATTTCCAGATTGTCTATTCTGATACTCCGGGTGTGCTAAAACCAAATTACCGCCTGCAAGAGTCAATGCTTGAAGCGTCAGAGTCAGCGCTTACAGATGCAGACGTATTGCTTTATGTAACAGACACCATAGAGACCTATAACAAGAACCCTGAGTTTCTGGAGAAGGCAAAAAAGTCAGGCATTCCTACATTCCTCATTATTAACAAGATAGATTTGCTGCCAGACCAGAAGGCGCTTGAGGATTTAGTGGATATGTGGCATGGTGTCCTCCCTGATGCCCGCATAGTGCCTATCTGTGCCCGTGAAAAGTTCGGGCTTGACAATCTGCTCACGCAGATAAAGGAGCTCCTGCCTGAGAATCCTCCGTATTTTGACAAGGATGCTCTTACAGACCGTCCCGCCCGTTTCTTTGTAACTGAAATAATAAGAGAAAAAATTCTTGAAATCTACGATAAGGAGATTCCGTATTCCGCTGAGGTTGTTGTTGAGAAATTCAAGGAAGAGGGGAAAATCATTCATATAAATGCGGTCATTTATGTGGAACGTGAATCTCAGAAGGGGATTATCATTGGGAAGGGAGGCTCTATGCTTAAAAAAACAGGTATGGCCGCACGTGCGGAGATAGAGACTTTCTTTGAGAAAAAGGTATTTCTTGAACTATTTGTAAAAGTAGAGAAGGACTGGCGCAGCCGAGATCGCCAACTAAAGAACTTTGGGTATCAGTTGAAAGACTAGTCTTTCAACTGATAATATCCTTATAACTGTCAACTCTCAACTGTCAACTGTCAACTAAATAATTATGAGTATAGTAGCAATAGTAGGTCGCCCAAATGTGGGCAAGTCAACACTTTTTAACCGCCTCACAGAAACACGCCGCGCCATAGTGAGCGATGAGGCAGGCACCACCCGTGACCGTCAGTACGGCAAGGCGGAGTGGGGTAAAAAGGAGTTCTCAATAATAGACACAGGCGGCGTTGTGGCTGGCAGTGATGATATATTTGAGGGTGAGATAAACAAGCAGGTGGATATTGCCATAAAAGAGGCGGATGTAATACTCTTTATGGTTGATGTTCAGGATGGTGTGGCAGACCTTGATATGGATGTGGCACGTCTTCTCAGAGGTTCCAAGAAACCCGTACTGCTTGTTGCAAACAAAACAGACAATAATGACTTGCAGTATGACAGTGCAGAGTTTTACCGTCTTGGCATCGGCGACCCTATATGCATATCATCTGCCAGCGGATTTGGCACTGGAGATTTGCTTGATGAGATAGTGAAACTGCTGCCAGAGGATTCAGAGAGCGATATTGACGCATCGCTGCCCCGTATAGCCATTGTAGGAAGACCTAACGCAGGCAAATCATCACTTCTTAACGCCCTTATGGACGAGGAACGCAATATAGTAACAGATATTGCAGGCACCACCCGTGACAGCATCTACACTCGCTATAACAAGTTCGGCAAAGATTTCTATCTTGTTGACACAGCCGGCATACGTAAGAAGGCCAAGGTTACAGAAGACCTTGAGTTCTACTCTGTTATGCGAGCCATACGTACCATAGAGAACTCCGATGTCTGCATACTTATGATAGATGCCACACGTGGCATTGAGGCTCAGGACCAGAACATCTTCTCTCTTATTCAGAAAAACAAAAAAGGTCTTGTGGTATGCGTAAACAAGTGGGATTTGGTGGAGAATAAGGAACAGAAGGCCATCACCACATTTGAGCGAGCCATACGTGAGCGTTTCGCCCCATTCACAGATTTCCCAATCATCTTTATATCAGCGGTCACTAAGCAGCGTATTTTCCGTGCTATTGACACGGCGATGCAAGTTTATGAAAGTAAGAAAACCCATGTGGGTGCAGGTCAGCTTAATGAGTTCCTGCTGCCTCTCATAGAGAACTATCCGCCACCTGCAATTAAAGGCAAGTACGTTAAAATCAAGTATGTAACGCAGCTGCCAGACACCTATGTGCCCACGTTCATATTCTTTGCAAATCTTCCTCAGTATGTAAAGGAACCTTATCGTCGTTTCCTTGAAAATAAAATAAGGGAGCAGTGGAATTTCTCAGGTGTGCCCATCCAGCTCTTTTTCAGAGCTAAAAGTAAGTAGAGTGAGGTATCTCATTCATGTAGTGGAGCATAAAAAAGAGGAATACGGACTCGTATTCCTCTTTTTTTAGTGTATATGCTACGCTTATTCAGCAGCAACAACCTCTACTATAATCTCAGCAGAAACCTCTTTGTGGAGTTTTACGGCAACCTTAGAGCTGCCAAGCTCCTTGATAGGGTTAGGAAGCTGGATAGTACGTTTGTCAACGTTGATGCCCTGTTTCTCAAATGCCTCAGCAATTTGGATAGCTGTAACAGCACCAAACACTTTGCCGTTTGAGCTTGCTTTTGTAGCAACTTGTATTGTCTGACCGTTAATCTTAGCGGCAAGCTCCTCAGCGTCAGCCTTAATTTTGGCAAGCTTGTGAGCACGCTGCTTAAGGTTCTCAGCAAGAACTTTCTGAGCAGATTCAGTAGCAAGAACAGCCTTGCCCTGAGGTATGAGGTAGTTACGTCCGTAACCATCTTTTACTGTTAGTACGTCGTCTTTGTATCCAAGTCCGTGAACGTCTTCTTTTAGTATTACTTTCATTTTCTTGTCCTCCTTAAATTATTTCAACATATCTGTTACGTATGGAAGTAGTGCCAAGTGGCGTGCACGCTTGATAGCCTGTGCAACCTGACGCTGATACTTCAGTGATGTACCTGTAAGACGGCGAGGCAGAATTTTACCTTGCTCGTTAAGGAATTTCTTGAGGAACTCAGGATCCTTGTAGTCAATATACTTGATACCGCTACGTTTGAAACGGCAGTATTTTTTCTTCTTGGTATCTACCGATTGTGGGGTGAGATAACGTATTTCAGATTGATTCTGTGCCATAATTCTTGTCCTCCTTATTGTGCGTCATTGTTTTTAACTTTACCACGTCTCTTCTCAGCGTAAGCCTGTGCATATTTATCCATCTTAACAGTCAGGAAACGGATAACGCGCTCGTCGCGGCGGAATTGTGTTTCAAGAGTGTCAACAATTTCAGGCTCAGCCTTAAACTCAAACAACTGGTAGAATCCGGTTGTTTTCTTCTCAATAGGGTAGGCAAGTTTCTTAAGGCCCCAATTCTCATCATTGAGGATCTCTGCATTGGCGCTTGTCAATACAGTCTTGAACTTCTCTACCGCTTCCTTCATCTGTGCTTCAGACAAAACGGGAGTCAAAATGAAAACGGTTTCGTAGTTGTACATAAAACGTTTGTTATAAATTAATTAATAAATATTCTTTGGTGCTTTTCGGCGAAAAGCGGTGCAAAGGTAGTAAAAAAAAGATTCTCACACAAGAAAACTGGCTATTTTTTTGAATTTAATCGTTTTTTGGTCAAAAAGTTCGATGCTTTTTGTGCACATTGTCGTTTATTGCTACCTTTGCCTCTAGTTATGGCTCGCGAGAAAATATTCCATTTTAAGCAGTTTAGTGTGCTTAACGACCTGACTGCGATGAAGGTGGGTACCGATGGGGTGCTGCTAGGTGCGTGGTGCACAGTTTCAGGAGCCCGACGGGTGCTCGACGTGGGAACTGGCAGCGGACTTATAGCACTCATGATTGCCCAGCGCAACGGTCAGGCGCTCATTCACGGCATCGACATCGATGTCAATGCCATAGGTGAGGCTCGCCACAACTTCGATTCCTCGCCTTGGGCCAGTCGCCTTAGTGCCGAGCTTGCCGATTTCAACCATTATGACGGTGGCAAATATGACTTGATTGTCTCCAACCCACCGTTTTTCACTAATGGTGTTTTGCCTCCCAATGCGTCTCGCAACCATGCAAGGCACACCACAACGTTATCTCTTGAGGCACTCCTCAATCGCAGTCGCCACATGCTAGCGCCTAGTGGCATGATTGCAATTATTACTCCTGTCGAGGTTGAGTTGGCCGTTCGTCGCTGTCTGGTGGCCTTAGGGCTTGGTCTTCGCCGTCTCACTCGGGTGTTTCCTGTTGATGGTGCTCCAGCTAAGCGCCTGCTGTGGGAATTAGTAGTGGGCGATGCTTGCACTGTCGAGTCAACTCTCACCATTGCTGGTCCTGATCGTGCTTATAGCGACGAATATAAAACGTTAACAGGCGATTTTTACTTGGATTGATGTTTTTTATTGAAGAAATGTAGTGATTTTAAATAAAAAACGCTTATCTTTGTGCAGTTATTAACCCGTTAATTAAATATTATTACAATGAAAAAATTAATGTTTTTGTCGGCAATTCTTATTGCTGTGATTATGTCGGCTTGTAGCAGCGAAGACTATAAGTCCTATGTGCCTGCCGATAGTAAAGTAGTGGCCAAGCTTGATTTCAAGGAGTTTATCGCTCAAACTGGTATCGACCAAGAAAAACTCTTCAAAGACATCGTTGAGCAGTATGGCGATGATGTTGCCGATTTCAAGAATTCGGGTATCGATCTCACATCGCCGTTCTATGTGTTCATGAGGAACAGTGGCTCTGAATTGGTGCTCGGTCTTGTTGCTAAGGTTACCGACAAGGCCCAGGCCGAGATGTTCTATGCTAAGAGCTCAAAAGAAACACTTTCTAAGGGTGCCGATTACGATTTCAACGTGCAGCAAGAAGCCGCAGTTGCTATCAACGACGAAGTCATAATGGTGGTTACCAAGGACAAGAAGGATAAGCAGTCGATGGAGCGCACTCTCACTCGCCTTATGGGTAAAGACTTTGAGGGCAGTCTTGCCGATAACAAAATCTTTGCTCAGGCCGATGGCAGCACGTCGTTTGCAAGCCTTTGCGCCGATATGTCGATTATCCCCGACGAGGCTCTCGAGGGCGCAGGCAGCATGGCTAGCATGGATTCTAAAGACTTTGAACAGTTGCGTTCGATTGTTATCAACCTAGAGGGCACTGCAACCGATGGCGTTTGTGACTTTATCTGCTCGGCCAAGAGCGACAATAAAGATATGCAGGAGCGCATCGAGAAGGCTCGCAAGGCATTCGGCAAGATTTCTGAGAAGGCCTTTAGTTCTTTCTCTTCGGGCGACATGTTTGGCTTTGCTATGAATACCGATGGAGCGCAACTTGCCGAGTTGATAAAAGACGCTATCAACCGCAGCTCTAACGAGGACATGAAGAGGATGATGGAGCCCATGATTGAGCAGGTTTCGGGCATCTTGAGCAAAATCAGGGGCAACGTTATTGGGGTGATGAACAGCCCTCAAGATTTCATTATCAAGGCCGAAGGCAAGAACATCGCTAACGATATCGTCGACATGATGAACCAGAGTGGTATGGGTGGAGCCTTTGGCTTGACAAGCACCAGCAACGGCTACTCAATAGGAGGTCAGGCTTGGTTCGGCTACGATAATGGTTGCTTCTATATCACTGGCAACGAGAACACTGCAGCTCAGCCTTCGAAGGTTATGGGTGGTCCTGCGCCCACTGCGCTCACTAATCTCATGAAGGACCGCAAGTCTGTAATCTATGGCAACGTTTCAATGCTTAAAGATCTTGCTGCTCAGGCAGGAGGCAACTCGCGCGACCTCAAGGCGTTCGACGCAGTCTACGACAAGATTAAATACATAACCCTCAGCTACAAATAATGCATAATTGCATTGTTCATCATATATACAAAAAAAGCGCCTGCGGGCGCTTTTTTTGTGCTATTTCAAGGAGTAGTAATATCTGCAAAAATTAAGAATAAACTAAATTTAGAGTTCTTCATTGTCTGAGGCATCTTCTTCAAGTGAGTAGAACAGCTCGTTAACGGCAATGTTATATTTTGCCATCGACGATGCTTTCTTAATGGCCTTCAGTGCTTTACGGGGTGAATTTGGTAGGAATACCTCCCACAGCGACTTCATCTTGAGCAGCAGTTGATGTTCGCCACCGTTAAGCTGCTCGGTGTAAGCGTCGCGCAGGCGATTGTGGAGCTCGCAATAGTTGTCGGGAGTTGCTTTCTCGGGGCAAAGCATCGCTGGGTCCTCGATTAACCCTCGGCCTATCATCAGTCCCGACACGCTGGGGAATATCTGCTTATAGCGTGTCACATCTTCGAGACTTTTGATTTCACCGTTATACACGATGGGGTAGGGGCATGTAGCAAGTATCGCCTCAAACTCGTCGAGGTTAAGAACGCCCTTATATTGCTGGCGCCCAGTGCGTGGATGCACCGTGACTTGTGTGGGAGCAATGATTTCGAGTAGCGGAATGATGTCGCGCCAGTGGTACGGCTCATCCCAGCCCAGGCGCATTTTCACGCTATAGGTCACGTCTTCAACCTTGCTCAGGGCTGTAAAGAGCTTCTCCACTTCATTGGGATATTGAAGCAGTCCCGAGCCCTTATGGTGCAATGCGATGGGAGGGAAAGGACATCCCAGGTTAATGTCGATGGCGTGGTACCCCCTGTCTTTAAGTGCTTCAACCATGCGCAGCGCGTCTTTAGGCTGGCAAGCCAGGATCTGCGGCGTGAAAGAGGTCACTGTGTTGTTCTCAGGACTTGCATCGGCAAGGTCACGCTTGCGAATTTCGCCATGCTCCACGCGCATGAATGGCCCGTAATACCCATCAGGCCCACCAAATATCTCTTGATGTGCATTACGCCAGTGACAATCAGTAAATCCCTGCACCGGCCCGCACAATATCTTCATCCCGTCAATCATAATTCAATTTTTCTGCAAAGATATAGTTTATTTTGGTCAAGAGCAAGTATTTGTCCTCAAAGCACCTCGGCAATCTTTAATGCTTTTATTTTTTAATAACACAGAGAGAAGTAGACGAAACCTTCGGTATCTAAATCAATAATGGCACGCACATTAAGTTGCGGCGCGTCACGGATGATCAAAGTCTTCAAATGTTTGTCAAAATCGTCAAAACCGTCTGACCAGATGCTTTTGTCTGTTAGACTTATGAATATCAAACGATGCCCATTGTGTTTGAACCCCAAATATTGCCTAGCATAACTGCTAAGTTCCAAAGCAGGAGTCCCATAAATTGAGACATTTTTTTTGCGCTTATCAATCTCGCGGTTAAGGAGATATTTCGCTCTGCAAATTTCTATATTTTTGAGTTTATAATAGTCTCCTTTTAAAATATCAATATGCTGCTGTGCAATCAGGAACTCACTCTCAGGCAGCACAAAATCAAGAGAATCCATTCGTATCACTGAGATCGGTTGTGGACAACTGATTAATCCAGTAAATGGATCATTCTCATCATTTTCAAGAACTACTTTCATTGGTTGGCGGCTGTCGGCAACAATGTCTTGTGGCTTAAGTCCAGGGAACGACACAGTGAGAACAGTACCATCGGTAACGCTAATGCTGAACTTGCCATCAAAATCAGAGGCAGTGCCGTTTTTTGTGCCTTTAGCACAAATATGCGCTCCGATAACTGGTTCTCCATCTTCGGCACTAAGCACCACGCCTGTCACAATGTTTCTCTCA
>JAFSPZ010000034.1 GCA_017451225.1 Muribaculaceae bacterium
GTTTCAAGCTGCCAGTGGAGCAACCATCAAGCGTGTTGACTTCGACGGTTTCTACGCTCAGCAGCGCTTCACAGCATCTCCCGCTGGCTTCGATTCGGGCAACACTTACTGGAGTGGCTCCACCAGCAAGGTCACCTTCACCGGCACTGGCGGCAACTCCCTGTTCTCGATGACAGTGACTTACGAAATGGAAGAAACTAACCACAACCCACTCGACGTGAACTGCGATGGTAGTGTTACAAGTAGCGACATCACCGCTTTATATAACTATATTCTCAACGGTGATATGACCTATTTTAACACCAGCGACGTTAACGGCGATGGCTATGTAACCAGTTCCGACATTACTATAATTTACAACTATCTATTGAACGGCGAAATGCCTGTAACGGTAGACCCACCCACCTTCAGCCATCCCTCGGGAACGGTGTTTAACACTCCCACCGAAGTAACGGTTACAGGTCCTGCCAATAGCCGCGTTTATATCACTACCGATGGCAGCACTCCAAGCACTACACACTATCAAGACAACGCTTACGGCTCAATCAATGTGATGGTAGGCTTCAATATGACCCTCAAGGCCATTGCCGTAGTTGACGGTCAGTCAAGTGCTGTGGCAACAGCGGTGTATTCACTTGTTGAAGTGCCAGGCCCCACCTTCAACCCACCTTCGGGCACAGTGTTCCAAGGCACTGGTTCGGTGACAATTACTGGTCCTTACGGAAGTATGATTTACTTCACACTCGACGGCACAACGCCCACCACAAGCCACTACTACACTCACGGCAACTCGCCCTACACCATCGAGGAACTTGAAGTTGGCACAACAACCATTAAGGCTATCGCTGTACTTAACGGAGTGTCAAGTCCTGTAATGACTGCTGTTTACACAGTTGAAAATGTTACTGACAACAATGTCAATGCCAACTGGAAAGAGACGGCCTTCAATATTCCGGAATCAGGTCCAAAACCCACTAGCTCTAGTGCTACTTATAATCAGGCTTGGCGCATTGAATATCCCCACATCGCTACAAGCTCCAACTACATGGTTGTGGTTAAAGCAACGTCCCAATATGGCGTATCGCTCTCGCTTGAGCTTGACAAGAGTCAGCGAGCCAATCACTGGACATGCTTCACAATGCACGCAGGCACGCCAAACAATGATGTGGGACGAACTCCTTCATTCTCGGTTGACAGTAATGTGCCAACCGCTTATCAGGTTAACACGAACGAATACACCAGCGGAAAGTACACAACCTCGGTCGTCAATCTTGACGGCAACAACATGACGATGTTTGCCCGCGGTCACATCTGCGCCAGCGAGGACCGTCAGTCGAGTAGTGAACAGAACAGTCACACTTTTGTCACCAGCAACATCCATCCACAGTATCAGGCGCACAACGCTGGCCTGTGGCAACGCATGGAGGCAAAGGTGCAGAACTGGGGTTACAGTAACAGCTTCCGCGACACGCTCTATGTGTGCAAGGGCGCCACAATTGGCAACGTTACACTCAATGGTTCCACAACATCTGGACTCATTCCTAAATCAGAAGTGCAAAGCCTATTTGGAGTGAACATCACTGGAACTCTCCCTATTCCACGCTACTGGTATATGGCAGTATTGCGACTGAAGAACGGTCAATACCAAGCTATGGCTTACTGGACTGAGCAAATCAATAGTTCGTGCAGTTCAATAACCTTGCCAAGCTGCATGATAACCATCGACGAGCTGGAGAGGAGAACAGGTATCGACTTCTTCTGCAACCTCCCCGACGACATTGAGGAGGCGGTGGAATCTACGCTAAACACCAGCATATGGCAATAGCAGTCTGAAATCAATAAAAAAACAAAAGTGCGAAGCACCACATGTTGGTGTTTCGCACTTTTTGTATCTACCGCAGATATCATAAAATTATATTTTTAACAATGCCTGTTTTATAAAAAGTTTTCCAAAAATATTTTTATACCACTGATTTACAGGCTTTTAAGTTTTTATAAATATAAAAAAGTTTTCCAAAATAATAATTTGTTGATAATTTTTTCAAAAAATATTTTGCTATTATTATAACCTTTTGTAGTTTTGCAGAGCAAATAAAAGGAAATACTTTAGAGCCCGAGAAATTGGGCTTTTTTGTACGCACCGACTATCGCAAATTGACTTATACCTAATTATATTATTTATACCTCTTCTAATAGAAAATGATACAGACAGTAGTAAAACGTGATGGACGAGTTGTTGGATACAACGAGGAAAAAATTAAAGCCGCTATTCGCAAAGCAATGCTTGCCACCGACGCAGGCGACGACGAGGCACTGATTCAGCGCATTGCCGACCACATTGGCGCTCGCGGCAAGAGCCAGATGAGTGTGGAAGGCATCCAGGACATGGTTGAGCTCGAGCTGATGAAAAGCCCCCGCAAGGAGGTTGCCAAGTGCTATATCAACTATAGGCACAAACGCAGCATCGCACGCAAAGCCAAGACCCGCGACTTGTTCCTTGAAATCATCAACACCAAGAACAACGACATAACCCGCGAGAACGCTAACATGAACGCCGACTCTCCCGCCGGCATGATGATGAAGTTTGCCAGCGAGACCACCAAGCCCTTTGTTGACGACTATCTGCTCAGCGACGAGGCTCGTGAGGCTGTGCGCAACAACTATCTCCATATCCATGACAAAGACTACTACCCCACCAAGAGTTTGACCTGCGTTCAGCATCCTCTCGATAAGATATTGAACAACGGCTTCTGGGCGGGCCATGGCGAGTCGCGTCCTGCTAAGCGCATTGAGACAGCAAGCGTAATAGCATGCATCTCGATGGAAACTGCTCAAAACGAGATGCATGGAGGCCAAGCCATACCAGCCTTTGACTTCTACCTGGCGCCATTTGTTCGCAAGACCTTCATCGAAGAGGTAAAAATACTCGAGAACATCAACGGCGAGGACTACAAAGACATGTATGACATCAAAGTTGACGATTATATCATCAAGCCCCTTGAGGGCCTTAAAGGTCGCGACCGTGCCTTGCAGCATGCCATCAACCGCACCGCCGAGCGCGTTCATCAAGCTATGGAAGCCTTCATTCACAACATGAACACAATCCACAGCCGCGGTGGCAACCAAGTAGTGTTCAGCTCTATCAACTACGGTACCGACACAAGCGCTGAAGGACGCTGCATCATCCGCGAGCTTCTTCACTCCACATGGGAGGGCGTGGGCAATGGATCCACAGCCATCTTCCCCATTCAGATTTGGAAAAAGAAAAGCGGCGTGAGCTACCTCCCCGAGGACCCCAACTATGACCTCTACAAGCTTGCCTGCAAGGTGACTGCACGCAGGTTCTTCCCCAACTTCGTTAACCTTGACGCGCCCTACAACTACCACGAGAAATGGGACATAAACGATCCTGAGCGCTATAAATATGAGGTTGCGACCATGGGCTGCCGCACCCGTGTCTTTGAGAACCGCTTTGGCGACAAGACCAGTATTGGCCGCGGCAACATCTCATTCTCAACCATCAACATAGTGCGCCTCGCTATCGAGTGCATGAAAATTGAGAACCAAGAGGAGCGCATCAAGGAGTTTTTCCACAAGCTCGATAACGTTCTCGACATCACCGCCCGTCAGCTTGACGACCGCTTCAAGTTCCAACGCACAGCCCTTGCCAAGCAATTCCCACTGCTGATGTCTCAACTATGGGTGGGCTGCGACGGATTGAAGCCCAACGAGACTATAGAAAATGTCATCAACCAGGGCACACTGGGCATTGGCTTCATAGGACTTGCAGAGTGTCTTATAGCCCTCACCGGCAAGCATCATGGCGAAAGCGAGGAGAGCCAAGAACTGGGATTGAAGATAATATCTCACATGCGTGAGCGCATCAACGAGTATAGCCTGGAGTACAAACACAACTACAGCGTCCTCGCCACACCAGCCGAGGGATTGAGTGGCAAGTTCACCCGCCGCGACCGCAAGGACTTTGGTGAGATTCCAGGTGTTACCGACAAGATTTACTATACCAACAGCAATCATGTGCCAGTGTACTACAAGTGCAGCCCGAAGCATAAAGCCGAGGTTGAAGCCCCCTATCATCCCCTATGCGGCGGTGGTCACATCTTCTATGTAGAGATTGACGGTGACGCCACCCACAACCCCCAAGCAATTATGGATATCGTTGACTTGATGCACAAGTACAACATTGGCTACGGCTCGGTGAACCACAACCGCAACCGCTGCATGGACTGCGGCTATGAGGATGCTACCGAAGACCTGCATGAGTGCCCAGAATGCCACGGCCACAACATCGACAAACTGCAGCGCATAACTGGCTACCTTGTAGGAACCACCGACCGTTGGAACAGTGGCAAGCTCGCCGAATTGAGAGACAGAGTGGTACATAAATAGTTAAATGTTAAGTGTTAAGTATTAAGTGTTCATATTTTTAAGTTTATCGTAACTCTTAGCTATTCCTAGTCACTCCTATCAATTATGGATAAACTACGAGTCTTACACATCGTGGAGGGCACCAGCGTGGATGGCCCAGGCTTGAGAACCTCAATTTACCTGGCTGGATGCAATCACCACTGCCCTGGTTGCCATAACCCAGAGTCGTGGAACACCAGCGGTGGCGAGGAGCGGACCCTCGACGAGTTGATGGAAGTCATCGCCTATAACGAAGCTCCCGTAACCTTCTCGGGCGGCGACCCCCTTACCCAGGCCGAGCCTCTTGCTCACCTCATCAACCGCATCAAAAGTGAGCTTGGCTACAACGTGTGGTGCTACACCGGTTACACTTGGGAGCAAGTGAAGCAGAAACCGAATCTCATGAGCGCCGTGCGGCAGCTCGACGTACTTGTCGACAGTCCATTTGTCATGGATGAGCGCAACACCAAGCTGCGTTTCCGCGGCAGCAACAACCAGCGCCTGATTGACGTCCAAGCCACACTCGCCCAGGGAGAGATAGTGAAGTGGCACGATTGAGAGCGGCTGTCAACTATTATGGGACATGAAAATCCCCTCTGCCTCAAATGGCAGAGGGGATTTTTGTGTTGGATTCAATTGTAAAAACCAATATTACATTGGCTCCCACATGATGTTCCAAATTGCGAAACGATCCTTGTTGGATGTCGACTGTGATGGGCTCAGAGGTTTCACTTCTATCATAAGGTCGGGCATATTAAGGTTGACCTCCTCCATGTAGTTGTAAGGAGTGCCCTTGACAGCATTAGTGTTGGTGATGGTAATAGTCTTCACCAAAACAGGATTAGCCGATGAGTTGCTGTAGAAGTTCATCACGAAGCTGACATTACTCTCGGTAAGCACACAACCATAGCTGAACGAGATAGTCTTGATGCCGCCGTTGATTGATGGTGAAATCAAGCGACCTGGAGCAGTGGTTTTGCCATTGAGATGAACAGCATAAGCCCAAGAGTCGCTGCCGTCGGCCTTCTTGCCAATCATGGCGTAGGTGGGAGGTGCATCTGAGTTACCACCCACGAGCAGACCGGCATTAGTGGCTTTCCATCCCTTGTTGGAAATCAAGTCGCCAAACGAGGTTTGAGAAGTTGGAGTACCACCGTTCATCGTCTCGAAGTCGTCGATGGTCTGAAGCAGAGCCTTTCCACCAAACTTGAAGTTGTCAAGCTGCCAAGTTGTATAGTTAGCTTGCTGCTCGGACGTGTAACGGAATCCAACGCAATAAGTGCCCTCAAACTGGCTCAGGTCGATAACACCAGAGCTGATAAAGTCGGACTGTCCTCCCTCGGCTGCAGAAGCAAGTGTAGGATTAAGCTTGATGAACTCGGCTGTTGCCGGGTCGTTGGTTGACATGAGGAATACCTCAACATTATCGGTGCCGCGATAATAGCGAACCTTAGTCTGGAAGCTCAACTCTTTTCTTCCGGCATTCTTAATGTCAAGAGCAGGCGAAATGAGCCATGCCTCGAATGGAGGCTGAGTGCCCTTGTAACCGGTAACAGCGATATATCCATTATCATCGAATGAATCCATATACCAATCCTTGTCACCCTTAGTCTTCACGAGTTTCCATCCCTCGGGAACAGAAGTACCATTAAATGGCTCGTCAAGCTCAGTGACACCACCTGTCATCATTGAGAGCTTATACTCATCGATAGAACCAGTGTTGTCGGTAATACCTGCCATATCCATGAACGTGGCAAGAGTTCCCTTAACCCAGATTTGAGTGCCGAGCAATTCGGGAAAGTCTCGCAGACTAGCATCACGACGGAAGCTTGAGCCCTGTGGAAGAGCAACAGCAATACACTTGCTATAGTCGCGAACGTCGGCACTTGGAGCTATCACGAGAGTATTGTCGAGAGTAGTGGGAGCTTCCCACTCGATATCGCTATTGCTAGCTACCTGGGTAACGCCAGGAGCGACAGCACCCACGATGTAGCCAGTTACCCAACCCCTCTTACCAGAGTTTTGGAGTTCAATAGCCTCGGGTACAGTCCATGGGTCGGTGATGTAACCCTTGGTGTCGTTGTCAAAACCTATACAGTCGTTGGTGTCACGCAGATAGAGTCCCCATTTGTCGCTACCAGTCATATAAAGGATACCCTGCACGTCACCCTTGCCCACTGGCAGTGGGTCGCCACGGAAGTTGGCATAGTTACTGTTGTTGACACCCAGCACGTTGCCTTCCTCATCCTTGATGTTGCGTGTTGTAGAAGAGCCACTCTCGCTATAAGTCATCTCACCGTCGGCACCTTCCCACTCTACGTCACGGATAATAACGAATTGTCCTTGATACTTGAGCTGGATCTCGGCATCGCTGTGTCCTACCACATCACTGATGTTCACTTCAACAGGTTTGATTTTCTCAAGGGCTGGCAGGCCTTCGAGCTCAGCATGCTCCTTGAACTGGTCCAGAGTCATACGTCCTGCTTCCCACACGCTCTGTGCGGCATACCACTCGGGCTTACCGATAAGGTACTCACCGTTATACTTACCAATCCAGAAGTCCTTCATGCTGATAACGATTTCCTGACCCACACGGTAAGAGTTGTAGATGCTGTTAGCATCGATAGAAATACCCAGACCTCCAGTCTCGTCCTGTATGTAGAGGTGCTTATAGATATTGCCCTCCTCATCACTACTGGTCACCCATCCGTGGATGTAGGTGTCTTCTTTGCAGGTGTCGATAAAGTTGCGTCCATCCTGCCAGTATTTAGCCTTGAAGTCGGCTATTGTCATGTTTGCTTGATGTTGGGCGTGTGGCACGACCATAGGTGGTGTGTCGAAATCTTCGTTACATCCCACCGCCACTATCATGAGCAACAATGCGTTGATGAATAAATTGAAACGTTTCATATATATAAATTTTGTGTTAATTAATTCTTTGATAGTAATGTGTGATTAGAATCTCACTCCCACATTCAAGTACATGCGGAAACCCTGTGCATAGTAGTACTTGTTGGGGAACTTGGCAGTGGTGTAATTCTTGTAGTCGAATCGTCCCTGTTGGTAACCACCAGTCTGAATGTTGGTATTGTTGAGCAAGTTGTTAAGACTCAAGTTGAGATTGAGAGAAGCCGAGCGGTTAAGGTATATCACCTTACCAATGCTCATGTTGATGATGAGCGCCTCATTAAGTTTCTCCTGCTTGCCAATATCCTTCATCATTTGGATGAGTTCCTGCTCGCTGTTAGCCACAGTGTAGAGCTCGGGGAGCACCTCGTGACGGATGGGCGAGAGATCAACATAAGAACGGTTCATCCACACACCATTGATCTCGAAGAACCACATCTTTGGAGCGCTCCAGTTGAAGCCCAAGCTATAGGCCTCTTGTGGAGTGCCGCTCACGTAGAAGTTCTTGAGGTAAACGGTTTGTGTAACATCTTCAACCGAACCATTCTCGAAACTTCTTGTTCCCAGAGGTCGGTTCTTATATTGATAGCGTGCAATAGTTGCAGCTGCGTTAAGAGTGAGCGAAGGAGTGATTTTGTAAGCAGCTCCAATCTCAACGCCCTTATGCTCCTTTTGAACTCCGGTGAGTGCGTAGTTCACAAATGTGCTGTTATAATCGTCATAGAACGATGTGCGCTCGGTCATATCCCAGAACTCGGTCCAGAAACCGGTAATCGAGCCCATGAAACGACGATAGTTCCAAACGTAGCCAATGTCGCCCGAGAGGATGCGTGCACTCTTGAGATCGGTAATCACGTCGTCCTTGATGCGTGGCGAAATATAAGCATTATAATATTCAGGGGCACGAGTGCCGTAGTAGGCGTGCGCCTGGATGTTGTTGCGACCGTCAATCTTATAGATGATACCGGCCTTGAAGGCATAGTTGATGAAGCTGTGGCTTTCGCCTTTGCCCAAAGAATTCTCGGGAGCACGTCCGTTGCGCATCTTACCATCACGCTGGAATGTGGTGGCGCTCACTTGTGCACCATAGTTGATGTCAAATTTGTTGAGATTAACCACATTCTGCAGCCATAATCTTCCAGTAATGGAGTTTATGTCGTAGTCATAACCAAAGCGGTCACCCTTGTAGATGCGGCGGTTGGGATTATCAACGTCGTTTTGCAGAATGTCGGCATCACCAGGGAAGTCGCGCTCAGCAAACTGGTCCACGTCAAGCCAATAACGTCCGCCCAGCAAGTCTTTCATTGTCTTGAAATAAGAAGAACGGCTATAGTTAGCTCCAACGCCACCTTGCAGAGTTAGCGTTTGTGAGATACGCATATTGAGGTTGCTGTTTAGCATCCAGTTAAACTGGTTGCTGTGACGTTTCTCCACAACATAGGTCGAACCTTTATCCTCACCACCCTGTTCAAATGCATAGTTGTTGAGATAATTGGCCTGATACATCTCAGCCCAGTTGAGCTGGCGCTTCTCCTCCATATTGAGCCACTCCCACTCAAAGAGATCGGCAATCTCAGGACTAGTGGAGCGATAGTAAGAAGGCAAATAGCGATAGTAATCAGGACGAGGATCACGAGCATTATACCAGTTCAGTGCGCTAGAAGCATAGAACGACTTGTGGAACGCTAAGCCAGTGATAAGTGATGTTCCTGTCTTAGGAGTCCAAACCCAGCTCAGGATGGCTGTTGGATCGAAGGAGTCAACAACCTTGGCGTTGCGCTTCTTGCCCTCTTGCCAACCCCAGTTCACATTGTAGAGGTTGTTGCCAGCAAGGTTATAAGCCTCGTCGAAGGTTGCAGCGTTGCTGGCGCGCTTGGTGGGTGCACCAAACAAGGTGAGCGATACTGAGTGTTGAGGGTTTAGCACCTTCTCAACCGACAGGAAAGCTCCCCAGCTATTGTAGAACGATCCCGGGATGATGCCCTCGCCGGCATAGCGTGCAATGGCGCTCAAGGTCATTGCCCAACCGTGCTTGTTAAGGCCCGTGCTGTAGGTTATCATTCCACGCCAGCGATAGTTGCTGTTGGTGTAGGCAACACTTCCTCTGAAACCGGGAGCATAGTCCTTGGCATTAGTGAAAATGTTGGTTGCGCCACCAATATCGCCAAAGCCAAAGCTCACGGGCTCGGCAGCATAACCCACACTGCGGCTCTTGAAAGCTTGGTTCATGCCGCCAATCATCGAGTAGTTGAACCTGCCACGCGCGGCATCATTGAAATTGATGCCGTTAATGTAAGTTTGACTGTACTCGTTGTTGTAACCACGAATGCGGAATCGCATCGTGCTGAAGTTGTAGTTGGTAGCCTTGTAGTAGGGATTATCGGTGGCTCCAGTGAGCGCCCCCACTTGCTGCGCATTACCCTCCTCATCCTCGAGCATCGACTCGGTGAGAACGATATCAGCATTCTCCTCATTCTCATCGGCAACTACCGACGAAGTTGGGTCAATGTAGATTGAACCCAAGTCGTCCATGCCATTGAGCAACTCCACATCTCTGACCAGGTCGCGATATCCGTAACAGAAAATCAGCATCCTGTCCTTTCCTGACTTGGCATCGGTGATGACAAAGTCTCCATTAGGCCCTGTGATGGCACTGGCGCCCGACTCATCGAGCACAACTGTGGCCCCCACAACAGGCGCATGGGTCCTAGAATCGACCACGATGCCCCGTAGCCCCGTCTGAGCCGCAACAGTGAGGCTCAAAAAGAGCATTAGAAGCAATGATAGTTTTAGTCTCATAGATAGTATTTGATTAATTATGTTAGTTTTCATTTTTAACTCAGTTAACCTAAAAAAAGTTAACTAGAGGCAGTTTTTTCACATTATGTAATATATAGAGTTTTCAAAGATACAACTTTTTTTGAAAAAATACCATAAATGCACTAAGATTTTTGCTTTTTGATTGTTTTGATTATCAAAAAAATGACAATTAATATAATTAAACAAAGAATTATCGACCTGATGTTGCTGTTTGTTAATATTTTTATTATTTTTGTCGTTGGTTTTCACCAATTAGAGATAATTACAATACAAATCATAACTTTAAAATCAAAAAACATTATGTTCAAAAAAGCTATTTATACAACAGTTCTTGCAGTGGCTTTAAGCCTATCTGGCTGTGGAACACAAGGAACGGGACTTTTGGGAAATGTTCTCGGCGGCGACAATGGCTCATCGTCGGGAGGAGGCCTAGGAGGCATACTCGGAGGAGTGCTTGGCAGCGTTGTTAATGCCAACACTGCTGGTGGACTTCTCGACATGGTGATTGGTCACATCAAGCTAAACCAGTCCGACCTGGTTGGCACATGGGTTTACAGCGGCCCTGGATGCGCATTCACCAGCGAAAACCTACTCGCCAAGGCAGGCGGTTCGGTAGCCGCAACCAAGGTGAAGGAAAGTTTGAACAGCATTTACAACTCTCTTGGCATTGCCAACAACAACACTTATTTCGTCTTTGCTCAGAACGGGCAGTTTGAAGCAAAGCTCAGAGGTATTCCTTTGAGCGGAACCTATACCTTTGACTCAGACGACAGCAAGATTAACTTGAAGACTATGCTCTTCACTATTCCAGCCTATGTAACTCGAACCACAAATGGACTGGCGATTACAATGGAATCGAAAAAACTCTTGAGTGTGCTACAGACCATCACTTCGCTCACCGGCAACAACACCCTCAAAACCATCGGAGATTTGAGTAAAAACTTCGACGGAGTGCGCATGGGGTTTGATGTCGTTAGGTATCAATAATTAAACACATGCATTATTCATGAAATAGATTATAAACCTCTAAAACAAAAAAAATTATGCTTAAAAAATCATTTTTTTCAATTGCCATATCGGCAATGCTGATGCTCAGCAGTTGCATGAGTTCTGGCGGACTTCTCGGAAACGTACTTGGTGGAGGAATGGGCGGCTCTAACACTGGCAGCGTGCTCGGCAGTGTGCTCGGCAGCGTGCTTGGCGGCATGGGCAACTCTGGTGGAGGCCTGCTTGGAGGTATTTTTGGAAGCGCTTTAACCGATAACTCAGCTACCGATTTGGTTATTGGTGGCACACGACTCAACCAGTCTGATCTTGTTGGCACTTGGATTTATGCTCAGCCAGGTTGTGCATTTACCACTCAGAACCTTCTTGCCAAGGCAGGAGGCACTGCAGCAGCCACACAAATAAAGCAAAAACTCAGCTCGGCCTACAGCTCACTTGGCTTCGCAAGCAACAACACAGGTTTTGCTTTTGACCAGAACGGCAACTTTGAAGCTGTGCTGAAAGGCCTTCCTCTGAATGGAACCTACACCTTTGACCCCAACACCGGCAAGCTCGACCTGAAAACCAAGGTAGGTTCCATCTCATCGTTTGCTACTCGTATATCAACAAACGGTTTGTCAATCACTATGGATTCGAAGATGCTAACCAGTGTGATTCAAGCTCTGGGCGACTTGTCGAGCAACAGCAACATTACAGCTATAAGCAACTTAGGTAAGCAATACGACGGCATTCGCATGGGCTTTGACGTTGTGAAGTATCAGAAAAGATAATCAAACGCAATGATTAAGAACAAGTAGGTTCTTAACCACACAATAAAACGAGCAGGCCACATGGCCTGCTCGTTTTATTATATCGCATTGTTTAGAAGATGGTTACCAAGTCATTCCCATTTCGGAGAGAACATTTCTTGAATCCTGGTCGCCTTGCGCGGCAGCCTTCTGCAGCCACAAGATGCCCTTAGCCTCATCTTTCGCCACGCCTTCTCCTTCGAGATAAGACACACCCAGATTGTACTGTGCTTGAGCATCGCCTTGCATTGCAGCCTTGGTATACCATTCAACAGCTTTCTTGTGGTCGGCATTCACACCTAATCCCTGGTCATAGCAAGTTCCCATCCAGAACTGCGCAGGAGCATATCCTTGTTCGGCAGCTTTCTTGAACCACTTAACAGCCTTCTTGTAGTCTTGTTGCACACCTTCGCCATTGAAATAGCAAACACCCACGCTCACCTGGCCATACTGGTCACCCTTCATAGCGGCTCTCTCATAGTAGTTGGCAGCTCTTCTCATGTCGCGTGGAACGCCTATACCTTCATCATAAAACACCGCAATGTTATAAAGAGCGATTGCGTTGCCTTGCTCGGCAGCTTTGCCGTACCAGAACAGGGACTGCGAAGGGATTTGGGGAGCTCCGTCACCTTCTTTGTAGCAGTATCCCATAACAAGTTGTGCTTCGACATCTCCCATCACTGCAGCCTTATAAAATTCTCGTGCTTCGCCGGTGATTTCATCGGGCACGACAATCTCTTGTGCCACTGCAGTGCAGGCCATCGACATTAATATTGCAATAACAAGTATTGCCTTCTTAAGAATTAATTGTTTCATAGTTTATCAAAGTTTTACACGCCTTCTAAAAGGCCGTCAGGTTAAACAATCTATAAACTTTTGGAGGGCAAAATTAGGAAAAAAACTCCAATTGACCAAATAGTTAATATTTATTCAGAATTCTAAGACATGGAAAGACAGCCACTTTTTAAGTATTAAACTTAAAGCTTTAAGCGCTAATTGAAGCCGCAACCGTAGTTCTAAGTTATTAGCTCATGAGATTGGGGTAGTTGGGACATTTTTAAAAAAAATTCATAGTAAGTGGATTTGTTAATTAAAGTGTTAAAATTGGCATAGATTTTGCAATTGTGTTTTAAACTTGCATATCTTTGCTGCAATCTAAGTAACACACTAAAAATTTCTATATATACTTTTAAAATTTTGTTTCACTTTAAAAAAATGTTTTAGGTACTATGGAATTTTTTATAATCATGAATGACCAGCAACAGGGTCCTTTCACCCTTGAGCAGATGTCCAACTTGAGTATCATGGCCGACACCCCGGTGTGGCATGAAGGGCTATCGGATTGGACCACAGCCGATAATGTTCCAGAGTTGAGTCACCTTGTTGCTTATGCTCCACGAGTGGACGGAGCCAATGCTTCGGCCCCTCGCAATACTGCAACCACATCGCAGCCTCCCGCATGGACACCACGTCCTGCCACCAGTGCTGCGCCTGAATACAGTTCGGCGGTTGACTACGACACCCCTGCTTTCAACAAGCCTCGCAAGAGCCGTACCGCGTTGTGGGTAACGCTGGCTGTAGTTGCTCTATTGGCAATAATCCTGGCAGCTACCAATCCTAACAAGGAAGACCACTGCCGCGCTGTGACAAAGGTTTCTCACACCTGGGCCAACGAGACGATAGAAGACCTTGGCGGCACAGGCATCGTAGGCGGAATTTTTAAGCTTGGGTCCACTCAAATCATTCGTTCGATTGTCGACAATGTAGTAGATGTAGAAAACTATGGTTTGTTCTCGATGGGCTATATTGACACCGGAGCCGACAAGACACGAGTGTCGTTTGGCATCCTTGGGCACGTTTTCACCTTCGACAAGAACGTTATTGACCAAAAACTTAAAGAAGCGGTTGGCAACGACTTCAAAGAAAAATTCAAGGAAATTATCGACTTTGATGATTTCTTCTCATCGGACGACAGTGAAGAAGACCTAGCAACACCGTCCAATCCCAATGATTCCGACGAAGTTGTTTCGCCCGAAGATCGTGCTGAGTCAATATTTGACATGCCGGCCGAGGTCGATACATTGATGAAGAAAGGCGCCAAAAAGTTGGCCAAAGAGGGCATCAAACAAGCCGAAAAAGCTATTGATGAGCTGTTTAAGTAGTAACACACAGAAATCAAGTATTCTTGAACAAATCAGAAGGCAAGTCAACATCGACATTGCCCTCTGATTCATTTAAACGGGTCTTATAGCTCATCGTGAGCGAACGCTATCATGAGCTTAGCCATGTAACGCCTCCACTCCAGATTGAAAATGCTGCTGCCGTGCTCCATTCCCCTGGGGTCCACCTCTCCATAGAAACCCATAAGCAGGAAATGCGCCAAGAGCGCCACCACATTATCGTGCAAAGCTGTATCGAACCCCAACTGCGGCTCATTATTGAAGACGAAGGTCATGATAATGTTTCTTGATTCAATATTGGGATTATAGTTGTCAAAATCAAGGTATCCCATAACACGGCTTCGAAGGTTGCCATATCCTTCTTTTAGCTTTAACAACAGCATGCGACGGCTATCGGGGGTAATGATTCGCACCTTGTCGTTGTGAGCTGCATACCAAGCGCTCTGTGCATAGACACAATCGAGTATTTCATCGAAATCGATATAGATAGTTACTTTGTGTGTTTTCATGGCTCTTTACTTTAAGGGATGTTAATCAATTCTACCATAGGGTTTCCGGCAATGCATCAATTTCAATTGCCGCTTGATGATTACCCACGCATGCTCTTTTGAAATGAAAAAGCATGAAGCCCTGCATTTCTCAAGAACAATGGGAACTGCCTGCGCAATCGACATTTTTCCCTGCTCCATGATACTTCTCACCTTTTTAGCTATATCTAACCACATGAGCCTGTTAAGGTCACTCTTGAACGTCACGTTGCCGTTGTTCAGCAACTTGGCTACAACGATATAGGCCCTGTCAAACCCCACATGATATCGAGGCGCCCCATTGGCAAGCGCCAAGCTTATTGCAACGCTTCGCGGATTGTTTACTTTTTTCTCCTTGAGATTGTCGAAAATCTCGCAATAAAGCTCAGTCAATTGGCGATCACGCTCATCACGTCGCAGAGCGCTTTCGCTCTTATTTAAATAATTCATAGTTGTTGTGTTTTTAGATAAAGGTTACTAATATTATTACATTCACGATGCAAAGATAAGGCAAGAAATGGTAATTTGCAAATTATTTAAGGTAATTTTACAACTATATTAAAAACGAGTTAAAGTAATAAAAAAGGTGCCTTGAGGGCACCTTTTTCGTATTTATAGATGGCTTATTTTATTACTTGGTCGAGAAATCGGCCTTGCGCATGTCGCCTTCGCGAGCGAGTGCAACATGGAATGCGAGTGCCATCTCGTTGTTCTGCATCACGTGACCCATCTTGCAAGCTTTGAGGTACTCGCGCAGCAATGGGCGATAAACTGGATGAGCAGCGTTCTCGATAATCTCCTCGGCGCACTGTACTGGATCCTTGAATCGCAAGTCGGCAACACCCTGGTCGGTAACGATGATGTCCACGCTGTGCACTGTGTGGTCGATGTGTGTACACATGGGCACTATGGTCGAGATGCAATCATCTTTCTTGATTGATGGACACATGAAGATGCTGGTGTAGGCATTGCGGGTGAAGTCACCGCTGCCGCCAATTCCATTCATCAGGCGAGTACCACTCACGTGCGATGAGTTGATGTTACCAAAGATGTCGGCCTCGATAGCAGTGTTCATCGAGAGGACACCTAAGCGGCGGATAACCTCGGGGTTGTTACTTATCTCGCTAGGACGCATGAGAACCTTGTCGTGAAGTTTGTCGATATTATCGAAGAATTCGGCCATGGTGTCGTGAGCAAGAGTGAGCGAGCATGTGCTCACAAACTTACAATGTCCATGGAGCAACAGTTTCACGAAGGTGTCTTGCATAACCTCGGTGTAAACCTCAAATGGTGGTATCTCATCGCTCTCCTCAAGGCTGTCGAGCACAGCGTTAGCAATGTTGCCCACACCGCTCTGCAATGGCAGGAACGACTTGGGGATGCGGCCGCACTTCATCTCGTTTATGAGGAATTGAACAACGTTGTGGCCAATCTTTCGGGTAGTGTCGTCAACTGGAGTGAAGGCACCACTCTTACCCAACTGGAACGAAGTCTTAACTACGCCCACAACCTTCTTGGGGTCGACATGAGCAGTGGGTGAACCAGCGCGGTCGTGAGGAGTGTAGATGGGGATCTCTCGACGGTTGGGAGGATCGAGAGGGATGTAGATATCGTGCAAACCACGAATGCTCTCGGGCAGCTGGTCGTTGAGCTCAACAATAACCTTGTCGGCACACATGAGCCATGTGGGAGAGCAGCCCACCGATGTTCCAAGCACGATTTCACCATCGTCGGTGATGCTCTGAGCTTCGATAATGGCAACATCCATCTTGCCGTAGTAGTTGTAGCGAAACTCCTGTGAGAGCTCACTCAAGTGGCGGTCATTATAATGGATCACGTTGCTGTTAATAGCCTTGCGCAAGTCGGGGTGAGACTGGTAAGGAGTGCGATAGTTGATAGCTTCGGCGCGGGTGAGCTCGCCATCGATGAAATCGTTGGTCGATGCACCGCTGAAGATGTTGATTTTAAACTCACGTCCTGCCTCGTGCTCGCGACGAGCCTTAGCAGCAATGAAAGGAGCTACTGCCTTGGGGCAGCCAGGAGCGGTAAAACCCGATACTCCCACGTTGTCACCATTCTTGACAAACTCGGCAGCCTCTTCGGCTGTAATAATTGGATAAATCATCTTACTTCTTGATTAAGTTTATGTGTTGTTTTGTGTGTGTTCTTAAAAAACCGTGCAAAGGTACACAATATTTTTAAATAGGAAGGAAATAAATGAGTTAAATGAATTAAAGGACATAAATAACATAAAAAAAACCTGCACAGATGTGATGTGACACTGTGCAGGTTGAATAGAAATCATCAACTGTCTTTAGTTTCCTAAAAGGATGTTGTAGATAATGGTTATGTCAACCGAGGTTATTATTCCGTCGCCATCCTGGTCGCCGTTGACTATTGCACTGCTGTCGTTGTTGAGCAGGTAGTTGTAAAGTGCAGTAATATCCACGCTGCTCACAATTCCGTCGCCATTCACGTCGCCAGGAATGCTACTACTGGTACCTGGGAAGAGGTTGGTGAAGACCTGACTCTTGCCACTTGCCTCGCTAGGACTGAGCTTGAGATAGGCATGACCAATGGTTGAGTTGGTTGACGTTGTAGGTCTAACAAAGCGTCGGCTGTAAGGACCTGTAGGTGTAGAGAACCAAGTGTAACCCACATCCACGGTAGTAATATTGACATAGTTATCAGGGGTTCCCACCAGGTAATTGGTCGATGGAGCTGTTACGGTACCAGTTGGGCGATCAAAGCGTTGTCGAGAATTAGCTTGCAAGTTCGTCAGCAACACACCTGTTCTGGCGGGTATCTTGCTGACCTGTGTCATTGTCACCTCCTTGCCAGTGTTGTACTTGTTGTAGGCGCTAGCATAATAGGCCTTGACTGCAGTTCCCGAGAAATCAACAGGCACTACCGAGCTAAACACATCTGTATCGTATTCGGGCTCAATCCACACCGCAAGTTTGTTTCCGTAGTTCGTGCCCCATGAGTTGGCCGTTGCCAAGTATTGATGCGCTCGGTCATTAGGAACATATACACCGTATTTGATGCTCTGGCTCCACACACATTGCCCCATGGTGGGCATTGGTATGTCTGGGAATAATATAGAGTTCAGAGTCGAGGTGCATAAAGAATAACTCTCAAGCGTTTGCACAGTACTTGGAATTATCACCTCGCCTCCGATTTTGCTCCCGTAGAAGGCATTGTGACCAATGAAATTCAACCCTTCAGGCAATAACAGAGGGTGAGCAGCAAAGTCGCTATTACGGAATGCGCTCTGCCCAATGCGAGTCACACCATTGGGGATAGAGCCACCAGTAAACTTGCTGCCGTAGAGCAGTGAGTCGCCAAGCTCGATGATGAGATACTCACGCTGGTCGTTAGGGTCGGACACGTCGGTTTCCCAATTGGAGAAACTATAGTTACCTGTGCTTGTTGAATTCTGTATATTAGGATGGTAGACATATTTGGCTTTGCCTGCATAGGTATGATTATTTAAGGTGACGGGTGTATTGCTGAGGATGGTCAAGAAATTCTTTCCAGTGTAGGAAGAGCCGCGAGCAAAGTCATAGGCTCCAGCACTGATGTAATTTGCACGGCTGCTTAACTTGCTGTTCTGCTTATATTGGTCGACCACCCCGGTGGGGACGAGAATGCGGCACGAGCTGGGCACACCAGTGAGGTCCCATCCCGAGTAGTTGTAGTAATTGCTACTTTTGAGGTTGATCACAAGCTCCGAGAGCGTAGAAGTTCCGGAGCATAAACTACCATA
>JAFSPZ010000035.1 GCA_017451225.1 Muribaculaceae bacterium
CAAGTTCAGGGTGTTGGCGAGGATGGCCGCATCACCAACTGGACTGAGAGCGTATTGTTCACCACCGAGGCTGAGGATCCAAGTGCTATCAGCACTGTTGGCGTTGACAAGACCGACAACGTATACTACAACCTGCTCGGTATCAAGTTCAACGGCATGCCAACTACTCCTGGCATCTACATCCACAACGGCAAGAAGGTTATCATCAAATAAATAACCCTCAACCGTTAAACATCATCTAAAATATGCGTCCCACTGCGGGGCGCATATTTTTTTGTTAGCCTTTATTTTATATCAAAATGACAATTAGCATCATAACATGAATTGAGCCAAATCAACAGAGTTTATGTTTTGAATATTATATACTTATTTTTTGCATTATTTTAAGTAATTATACACTTTTCTTCTTTGTAGTTCATAAAAAATAAGGTAACTTTGCTAGCGATATATTTATTTATCGTTTTTATTAATCAATACCAATTATTCATGAAAAAAATTACTTTATTGATGTTATTGGCAGTTCTCGTATTGCCAATGAATGCAAAGATTTCCACAACAGTTGCTAAGCAACTACCTACCACCAAGGATGCTAACTATCTGGCAAAGCGTAATGGCGTATCGCCAAAGGCTTGTGACCAAGTGACCAACCTCTACGCAGTTACTCCTAACCGCGACGGTTCTATGGTATGGGACTTTGAGGACGCTACTGCTGGTTATGCTCCTTTCACTGTTGATGACAAAGACGGTGATGGCTACAACTGGACCTATTACAACAACACCGGTCTTGAGACTGGCCGCATGACTGCTCATGGGGGTGAAGGTCTGATTGCTTCGGCAAGCTACGACAATGACTCCGGAACAGCTCTTAATCCAAACAACTGGCTGATTTCTCCCGAGGTAACTTTGGGTGGCTCGCTCAAATTCTGGGCAGCTGGTCAGGATGCAGGCTATGCTGCCGAGAAGTTTGGTGTTTATGTAACTATTGATGGCACTAACTACACTCAGGTAGGTGCCGACAAGACTGCCACTGGCGAGTATGTAGAGTATGAGTATGACCTCACTCCTTATGCAGGCCAGACTGGTAAGTTCGCTATCGTTCATCACAATGTTACCGATATGTTCTTCCTGAACGTTGATGACATCACTTTCGATCCAAGTTCAGAGGTTACTCCTGAACCTACCATCCCTACCAATGTAGCTGTTGTTCCAACCGCAACTACTGGCGAGGTAACTTGGGTTCCTGGTGAGAACAACGCTTCTTGGAACCTTCGCTGGCGTCCTTACGTAGATCCGGCTTCGGTTAGCACTCTTTGGGACCTCCCAATTGAGAATGGTTCAGTTCCTCAAGCTGCTGATTTCTCGATTTATGATGCCGATGGCGACGGCAACAACTGGGGACTTGCTGCTACCGATCAGGCTTCTACCGATGCAGCATTCTACTCGGCAAGCTATTCTGGTGGCGCCCTTTCTCCCGACAACTGGCTGTTTACTCCAGAAATAGGCCTGGGTGGCACCCTGAAGTTCGATGCTTGGCAGTATAGCGCAAGCTGGCCTGACAAGTTCATGGTTTACGTAGCACCAGCTGACTATGCGTCACTTGACGAGTTCGTTCCAGTATCTGAGTTCATCATTCCTACTGGCACCACTCCCGAAAGCTTCGAGATTGACCTGAGCGAGTATGAGGGCATGGGCGTTATCGCCTTCCGTCACTACGACTGCACCGACCAGTTCCGTATCTACCTTGACAACATCGAGGTAATTCCTGCCGACGCAGTAGAAATTCCCGATTGGACAGTTGTTGAGAACGTAGAGAATCCTTACACCATCGAGGGTCTGACTCCCGAGACTGAGTATGAGGTTCAAGTTATGGCATTCAACGAGACTGGTGACAAGTACACCGACTGGACCGAGAGCACTCGCTTCACTACTCTCGCCGAGACTGTAGAACCTAATGAGGGCTTCTTCCTTGTGGGAACATTCAACGGCTGGAGCCAAGAGACCGGTATGTTAGAGTTCGTTGACAACAAGGTTGAGGGCGTTGAGCTCGAGGCTGAGGCTGAGTTCAAGGTTATCACCTATGACGTTAACAACAACACTGTATGGTTTGGCGGCGAGGACGCTAATGGCGTTGGCTACTTCCTGATCAACAATGACATGCTTAACATCAACATCACTCTGGTGGATGGTTCAAACTTCCGCATTGCTGAGGCTGGCACCTACAACTTCGAGTTGGTACAAGAAGGAAAAGCTGCTCCTATGCTGAAGGTTACCAAGGAAGAAGGAACTGGCATCAGCACCGTTGGTGTTGACGCTAAGGCCGACAACGCTTACTACAACCTGCTCGGTGTTAAGTTCAACGGCATGCCAACTACTCCTGGCATCTACATCCACAACGGCAAGAAGGTTATCATCAAATAAATAACCCTCAACCGTTAAACATCATCTAAAATATGCGTCCCACTGCGGGGCGCATATTTTTTTGTTTATGACACAAATAATGCAGAATAGCGGCAAAGCCTGTCAAGTCATCACCAGGCATAAATCTTGGCTTGACACAGCAACAGATTAGGGCCAAATTTGAGTAATTTTACACAAAAAAGTCACAAAATTGCGTAACATTTTTGCCATTAAATAAAAAATGTATACCTTTGCGTGCTAATTTTGTGAAGTATATATTTTTGCAAATAAAAACATAAAAAATATTTATAATGGCAGCATTAGAAAAAATTAGAAAAAGAGCCGCAATTCTTACCATTGTCATAGGCGCAGGTCTATTGGCATTTATCCTGGAAGAGGCGGTACGTGCGTCGGGAGCATTCACTTCCGACACTCTCGCAGCCAAAGTTGGCAACGAGAAGATTGAGATGCAAGAGTTCCAGAACAAGTCACAAGAAATGCAAAAGCAACAGGATCCCGACAGCAAGACCGATCCCGCTGTGACCCAGCAGCAGATTCTTCAAGGCATGATACAGGAGAAGCTGGTTTCTCAGGAATGTGAAGAGTCGAATATTGTTGTTACAGGTTCGGAGGTTGCCGACTTGATGATTAAGAATCCTCCTCAATCAATCGTCCAACTGTGCCAGCAAAATGGCGTAGACCCACAGACATTGCTCAACACCCTTAAGAACCCAGGCAACATCAACCCCAATGACCCCGGTTTCCAGCAGGTAAGAGCTTTGTATGAGAGTGAAGCCCAGAACATGGAACTTCAGCTCAAGCAGGCAAAACTTGCCACATTGCTCATGGGCTGCATGCAAGCCAACGACATAGACATCAATCTCACCAAAGAGGAGAGCGAAGTTTATGACATCACCTATGCCAAGGTTGACTACACCACCGTTGACGACAAGCTCATTAAGGTTACCGACGCTGAGCTCAAAGAGGCCTACAACAAGTACAAAGAGATTTTCAAAATTAACGACGAGACCCGCCGAGTTCATTACATCAAGGTAGACATCGATCCTTCGTCAAACGACAAGGCCGCTGCCACCAAGAAAGTGGACGCAATCCTTGCTTCGCTTCAAAACAGCAATGGCATTGAGGGCATTCGCAGCAACAGTGATATCGTGCTTGACTCGCTGACCACCACAATGAACGACAAGAACTTGTTTGCTTCTAACGGCAAGTCGGTTCCCAAAGACGACATTCTCAAGCAGCTTATCGAGGGCGGTTTAAACACCTGCAGCAAGAAAGAGCCTACAGGCCGCGATCGTGACACCTATATTTATAAGGTGACCAGCACATTTGAGAGCATCGACTCGATTGGCCTCGACATGGTTCAAGTTATAGGCGACAAGAATCGTCAGGATTCAGTTATGGCTTTACTCGAGAAGGGCAAATCTATCGACTCTTTAGCTACCGAGAACAACCCCAACATCCACGTTCAGAAGAGCAATAAGCAACAATTGGCACGTGCATTCCAGCTCCCCGATTCACTTCGCACCAAGATTAACAACAATGCCGATGGCAAGTTCTTTGTATTCCAATCGAGCAAAGAGGGTGCCGTGATTGCTAAAGTTGCGCAATCTAAAGCAAAAACTACGTTCTACAACATTGCCCGCGCTAAGTTTACCGACTATCCAAGCGAAGCTACTCTCGACGGTCTGCGCGCTAAGTTGCAGAAGTATATCAACACAAACAAGAACATCGCAGCCTTTGAGAAAAACGCTAAGAATGCCGGCTTCGAGATTTCGGAACAAATTATTGATCCAAGCACCACTCAACTTGGCGCTCAGCAGTCTCAATTTGGCATGATGCCAGGTATCAAAGAGAGCCGCAGGGCAGTGAAATGGGCTTATGAGAACAAGCCAGGCGCAATTTCTCAAATCTTTGACAGCGACACCGAGCTTCTTGTAGTTGCAGTAGACGCTATTTACAAAGACTATATGCCATTTGACGACCCAACTATTAAGAAGCGTCTCACCGAGCTCGTTAAGAGCGAGAAGAAGGGCGAGTACCTGATGAAGCAGTACAAGGGTAAGGCAAACAGCCTCGACGCTTATGCCAAGCTGATGAAGGTTGAGAAGATTGACTCAGCACAAGTATCGATGGGCGCTCCCCAACCGATGCTTGAGGGCAAGGTTGCAGGCCTTATCGCCGGCCTTGGCGCCAAGGGCAAAGGCCAACTTCAAGTTATTGCCGGCCGCAACGCCTTCTATGTTGTTCAAGTAAACAACATCACTCCAGCCCGTGAACTTCCCAAGCAGCAACTGGCAGCTCAATATCGCCAGCGCTTCCCAGTTCAGCAGATGTTCCAAGCCATCCTTCAGGGCAGCCGCAAGGTCAAGAACAACCTGATCAAGTTCAGCTAAAAGCTGGCTTGATATAAATATAAAAAAGGTGTTGAGTTATGCGCTCAACACCTTTTTTTATCAAAATGGTTGTAAGAAATCAAAATTATGAGTAACTTTGACCGATTTATACACATATTATATATATAATGACTGAAATCAACCAAATTCAAGACGAGATAATCGAGGAGTTCAGCGACATGGACGACTGGATGGACCGTTATGCCTATATCATTGAGCTGGGCAACGGCCTCGATGCACTCGACGAGAGCCTAAAGACACCCGATAACCTCATTGACGGATGCCAGAGCCGCCTGTGGCTCGATGCGCAATACAGCGATGGAGTAGTAACCTACCGCGCCGACAGCGACGCCATCATCGTCAAGGGCATAGTGGCTATGCTCATTCGCGTGCTCAGCGGCCAGAAGCCTCAAGATATCGTTGATGCCGACCTCTACTTCATCGACCGCATAGGGCTGCGCGACCACCTCTCCCCCACCCGCAGCAACGGCCTCCTCTCCATGCTCAAGAACATGAAAGCCTATGCAATGGCATTCACGATGCAGAAATAGCGAGTCAAGCAATAGTAGATGACATGTTCACTCTCAAGTGTAAAGCAATAAATTTTTAACCATTAATAAATAAACTGACTATGTTACTAGATTTATGGAACAACAATCGCATGGTGTTTATGCTAATTGCGGTTGCAATTGTGGTTTTACCTTTCCTCATTTACTATGTTATTGAGGCAAAGAAAAAACATCCCAAGGGCCTTATCTCTGCCGCTCTGTCAAACATGGGCGAACGATTTGGCTACTACATTATGAATGCAGTGCTGCTGCTATTCTTGTGTTCAAAGTTTGGCATCAGCGATGACGATGCCGGATGGATTTATGCTGTGTTCTATTTCTTGATTTATGTGCTTAGCTTACCTGGCGGTATCATTGCTGACAGATTACAGAACTACAAAGGTATTATTATGTTGGGCCTTCTCGTTATGGCGTCGGGTTATGCAATCCTCTCGATTCCTGTGTTTGGTGGCAACCCGGGCTCAGTACCCACTTGGATTCTTGTCTTGACTTGCTTTGCCCTACTGGTAATCGCCGCAGGCAATGGCTTGTTCAAGGGGAACCTGCAAGCTATCGTAGGTCAACTTTACGACAACTTTGAGGCCGATGCAGCCAAGAAAGGTCCCGAAGAATATGCCATCGCCAAGTCGCGTCGTGAAAGTGGATTCCAAATTTTCTATGTATTCATCAATATTGGCGGCGTGATTGCGCCTTTCGTGGCACCATTGTTGCGCAGCGCATTGCTTAAATTAGACGGATTCATCTATAATGCCGACCTTCCACGCTTGTGCCACGGCTTCATTGAAGGAACGCTTAAAGGTGACGATATGCAGAACCTCACCACTCTTGCACAGGGTTCAGTCTTAAATGGAACCCAAGTGGGTGATATGGCAACCTTCTGCACTAACTACCTTGAGAGCTTTAACACTGGTGTGCACTACTCATTTATCGCTTCGGCAGTAGCTATGTTGATATCATTAATAATCTTCGTGGCCACCAGAAAAACGTTGCCTAACCCTGTCAAGAAAGTTAAAGAAGTAACAACAGTTAGCAAGGATGAAGTAACTGCCGATGCTAAGGAGATTAAGCAGCGCATGTATGCTCTGTTTGCAGTGCTTGGTGTGGCTGTGTTCTTCTGGTTCTCGTTCCACCAGAACGGCCAGTCGCTGTCGGTATTTGCTCGTGACTTCTGTAACACTAGCGCAATTGCTCCTGAAATATGGCAATGCATCAATCCATTCTTTGTGATTGTGCTCACGCCTATCATCATGATGATATTTGCTTCACTGGCACGTAAAGGCAAAGAAATCTCTACTCCTCGCAAGATTGCATTTGGTATGTTCTTAGCAGCCTGTGCTTATATCTTCCTCATCGCCATTGCGGCCCAGAATGGTTATCCCTCTGGCGACGAGTTCAAGGGTTGGCCCGAAGCAGCTAAGGATGCTGTGAAAGCTGGTCCATGGGTGCTCATTGTTACCTATTTCTTCCTTACTGTTGCCGAACTCTTTATCTCACCACTGGGATTGTCGTTCGTTTCTAAGGTAGCTCCCACTCACCTGCAAGGCGTATGTCAGGGTTGGTGGCTTACTGCTACAGCCGTAGGTAACCTGTTCATCGCCCTTGGTGTGAAAATGCTTAACAAATTCCCACAACAATGGATTTGCTGGGCTGTATTTGCAGCTTTCTGCCTCATCTCAATGGGAGTGATGCTCGGTATGGTGAAATGGCTCGAACGAGTTACCAGCGACCAGCCAGTCGAAGCTGAGGAAGCTGCCGAGTAACATATTATTTCTATAAATAATAAACTCAACAAGGCCGAGGGGCTGACCAACATCATCCCCTCGCCTTTGTTGTTAAAGAATGGTGAGGTATGGGCGCAGCCCACTTAACACTTAACATTTATAACTTAACACTTATACATTATCATGTTCAAAAATCAACCTAAAGGCTTGTATGCCCTTGCGCTTGCCAATACTGGTGAACGCTTTGGCTACTACACTATGCTTGCGATTTTTGCTCTGTTTATGCAGGCAAAATTCGGATGGGACGAGAATCAGGCAGCACATGTCTATGCCATCTTTCTTGCAGTAGTTTATTTTGCACCACTTTTCGGTGGTATGCTTGCCGACAAGATTGGATACGGCAAGTGTGTTACCATCGGTATGCTCACAATGTTCTTGGGATACCTAGGGCTGGCGATACCCACAGAAGCCGACACGGTGGGACTTGTCACCATGTATGCCGGCCTGGCTTGTGTGTCGCTCGGCACAGGTTTGTTTAAAGGTAACCTGCAGGTAATGATTGGTAACCTTTACGACAATCCCAAATATGCCGACCGCCGCGACGATGCTTTCTCGCTATTCTATATGGCTATCAACATTGGCGCTATGTTTGCGCCATCAATGGCAAAGTGGATTACCAACCAATATCTTAGCAACTATGGCTTCACCTACGATGCCGCCAACTTCTCGCCTGACTACCTCCAAGCTCTGTATGGAGGCTACGGACTGTGCTTTGGAGTGGCTTGTGTTTCGCTTGTGTTAAGTGCTGTTATCTATTTTGCTTGCAAGAGCTGGTTCAAAGACGCAATGAAGACCGCTAAGCAGGCTAAGGAGGAAAATGCCGATGTGGAAGAGCTTACACCAACGCAGACCAAGGAACGTACCATAGCCCTTTTGCTGGTATTTGCCGTTGTTATTTTCTTCTGGATGGCTTTCCACCAGAACGGCTCGGCCCTAACGTTCTTCGCCAAGAAATACACCAATCTCACAATCACAGGCGGCATGCGCATATGGTTCAATATTTTCTCTTTAGCATTAATTGCACTGGCTGTTTACACCGGTTTTGCAACTTTCCAGAGCAAACTGAAAAAGACACGCATCATTTGTGGAGTTTCCACAATAGCACTTGTGGCTCTTGCTATTGGTCTATTTTTGGGAATGGACGACCCAACCATGGCTCAGCCTAGCGATTTCCAGCAGTTTAACCCATTCTTTGTGGTGGCGCTCACTCCTTTCAGCATTCTCTTCTTTGGAGCCTTGGCGGCACGCAAACACGCTGTCAGCGCTCCCGCACGAATTGCTTGGGGTATGCTGTTGGCAGCAGTGGGATTTGGTGTGATAACCCTTGCATCAACTGGCTTGACATCGCCTATGGACTTAGGCAACAAAACACAGAGCGTGTTGTCGCCGACATGGCTCATTGGCACCTACTTCACACTCACCATTGCTGAGCTGTTCCTTTCTCCTATGGGTATCAGCTTCGTGTCGAAAGTCGCACCTCCCAAGTACAAGGGACTCATGATGGGAGGTTGGTTTGCTGCAACTGCCATCGGTAACTACTTGAGTCGCATCCCTTCAATGTTGTGGGACAAGATACCACTCATGTACAACTGGGCAATTCTCATCGCTCTGTGTATCATTGCGGCAATATTCATGTTCTCAATGCTCAAGCGCCTTGAGAAAGTGGCGAAATAACGACATCGTAACATAAAAATCACTCAGGCAGGCTGTGCAATTGCACTCGCCTGCCTGAGTATTTCTTTGCGTATTGTCTAGAAAACTTTATCTTTAATTGTCTTTCTCGATTGTGTAAATAATGTCCCAGTACTTGGTAGACTTGCCCTTGTAGATGTGTTCCTTGTCGTAGGTATACACGATATCCCAGTGCCTGGTAGACTTACCTTTATAGATGTAGTGATCATCGTAGGTGTAGACAATGTCCCAGTGCCTGGTCGACTTGCCCTTGTAGATATAATGGTCATCGTAGGTGTAAACGATGTCCCAATGCTTTGTTGATTTGCCCTTGTAGATGTAATGATCATCGAAGGTGTAGACAATGTCCCAATACTTAGTCGATGTGCCTTCAAAGATGTGGCGCTCGGCCACAAGGGGCAGCGAGACAATCAAAATGAGTGCTATTGCGACGAGTCTTTTCATTGCTGAATTATATTAACTGGGTTACTGTCCCAGGAAGTCAAGGAAAGCCTGCTTGTAGCTGTCGCCAATGGGGATGTAGGTGTCCTTGTCATAGACGATGCGGTTGCGGTCAATCTCGCGTATTTTGCTCTTCTGCACAATAAACGAGCGGTGTACCCTTATGAAACGTGAAGCTGGTAGCATCTGCTCCATTGCCTTCATGTTCATGAGCGAAAGGATGGGATGAGGCGACTGCTCGGTGTAGATTTTCACATAATCTTTGAGACCCTCGATATAACGAATGTCGTCAAGGTCGATTTGCAGCAACTTGTACTCACTCTTGACAAAGATGCTTTTCACTTCGGGCTCACGGGGTTCTTCGGCCTGCTGAACCATCATGAACCACTGCAGTGCCTTGTTGCATGCCTCAAGAAACTCAGGGTAAGAAATGGGCTTCAACAAGTAGTCGAGAGCGTTGATGCGATACCCATCGACAGCATATTGCTCAAAGGCGGTAGTAAACACCACACGTGTCGACTCGGGCAGCATGCGCGACAACTCAAGTCCGTTGAGCTCAGGCATTTGAATGTCGAGAAAAACCAACTCCACAGGATCGTCGGCAATTCCTTTCATGGCATCGACAGCATTAGAATACTTGCCATGCAGTTCCATGAATGGTATCTTTTTCACATAGCTCACCAGCAGTTCTATTGCTAATGGCTCATCGTCAATTATGGCGCACTTTATTATCATTGTAGAGTACTATTTTTGAGAAATAATTGTTAGTATTACTGTCTATTCCTTTTTCCCAGGTGTAACGTTCTGGATACATGAGTTCCAAGCGTTTAGCCACCTGTTCAAGTCCTATTCCCGAGCCGCTCTTGTCGTTGTCGCGCTTGGGATGGTTGGTGTTGATTATTTCGCACACTATCTTGTCGTCGACATTGCTCATGTCGATAGTTATCTCGCCCTCTCCCGACTGGGATATACCATGCTTGAAAGCATTCTCGATGAGTGATATGAAAATGAGCGGCGCAATGGGTGTTGAATCGTCATCTTCAATATCAATATTGGTGTTGATTTTCACGTTGTTGGTCACGCGGATTTTCATCAACTCGATGTAGTTCTTTATAAATTCAACCTCCTTGTAGAGTGGCACGAAACGCTTTTGATTGTCGTAGAGAGCATGTCGCAGCAGCTTGCTCAGCTCTCCAACCGCCGTCTGAGCCTTGTCGGGGTCAAAAGAAATTAAAGCATAGATATTGTTCAGAGTGTTGAGCAAAAAGTGTGGATTGAGCTGGTTGCGCAAGTTCTTAAGCTCGGCTTCGGTGCGAGTGCGTTCGGCTTCTTTCTTAGCCTCTTGCAGCTTGTGCCAGCGCTGGCTCAACCTGATTGCCACGCTAAGTCCCACCACAAGAATGAGCATGAACGACATCTGCACAAAACGAGTCCACTTGGGTGGAGCATTGAACGCCATCTTAGGGGGAGAAGCCGAAGGGAAAAGGTTGCCCATAAGGTGCCACCACCATGTCATTCCCGCTACAATCACAAAAATTGCCAAGATATTGTAGAACACAAATCTTTTGTGCTTGTTATGGAACAACAATCTGGGAATGAAATAAATATAATTAAGATAAAACACTATAATCCATCCCAAAGTGCCGCCCATTGAGCGCATGAAATGACGCATGAGATCGGTCATTGTATCACTCTGCCTGAAAGTGAACAACGGGAAAGCCAGCAACAGTCCCCAACACAGCACGTGGATGAGTGTATTGCGATTAAATGTTAGTTTCTTGCCCATAGTGCAAAGTTAATAATTTTTGCAAAAATAACATAATAATAACAACAATAAAAATGTGATAGACAAAACCAAGTGCTGACATAGAAGAATAAACCATTTTAATCTACTAAATAAAAATCAAGAAAAAGTGTATTTTTTTAATATGGTTTTGAAGATGGCAGCCATTCTAACTTTGCAACGTGAAGAAACAGATGTGCCATGTGGCACCAAGTTTTTATTAACATGTTAAATCTATTATCTAATGAAAGAAGAAGACAACAACACTTTGAAATCATGTAATGAGCCAATCGAGGAGCATCCTCAGCAGCAAGCCATTGACAATGAGCAGCAACAAGAGACTGACGTGGTTGACGAGGTTCTCGAGAAACTGGGAGTGAGCCAGAGCATTGCCAACTCGGCAAAAGCAATTATAGACTCGATTGAGCCTGGAAAAACACCAAGCGAAAGCTTTGTCAAGCTGATTGTGGGCGCACTCAACCACGACGAAGACCTTAAGAACGCTGAAGCGGCAGGATACTTGAAAGGACGTAACGAGGTTATTGAAGCCGCCAACAAACTAGCCGAAGAACAAACTCCTAAACCCGTGAATTTTCCCGTATACCGCCGACGCAGTTTCTGGGACTAAATTAATAGCTAATAATCTAAAAACTAATAAACTATGTTATTGAAGAAATATATCAAGCGCATCAAGGATGCGCACAACTGGATTAAAAGAAACCGCCAGCTTCTCATGCTCCTGCTGGCGATAGCGATAATGCTCATTCTGGGCGGATGTTACATGGATGGCCATAGCGCCCTACTATCTATTGTGATAGGCGGAGTGGCTGGAGGCAAACATGTGGTTGACGAACCACTCACCACCGACCTCTCGCGAGAGACATCGCCCGACTTGCTGCTCAACGAGATAGACCAGCAGATAGTGAAAGTGCGCCCCATGGCGACACCTATCGACCAACTATCACGATGTGCGGGCTCCAAACATGCTGGAAGCATGGTTGTCGATTTTTACAATGTGGACACCAAGCCTACAATGACAGTGACCACACAAGCCTATGATGAACCCACAGCACAGACTGTTACCGACGACAGCGTTAAAGCCACCATCACAACTGCCAAGAATGAGATGTTTGACGTGTCGGATACCATACTTGTGCAAGGAGTATATGGCTACGAGCCCGATGGCACCACACTCTCAAGCCAAGAGCTAGTGCTATATGTCATTGCCCGTGACGACAACAATGTGCTTAAAGTGCTTGCTGTCAACGGAAAAACGATTGGCGATGTAAAAGGATGCGTGCCCAGCATTCCAGCTCAGACCAAGCTCATCAGAATGGGTCGCGCAGCAACCGAACTCGATGTAATGTCGCCACAGTTTGAAGCAATGCCCCGCAAGGCACAGCAATTTTGCCAGATCTTCAAGATGCAGGTGGAGCAAAGCACTATGCAAAAGATTGCCAATAAGGAAGTTGAGTGGACGATGAACGACCAGGAAGAGGCTGCCATCTATGACATGAGGCTTGGAATGGAGAAGAGTTTTCTATTTGGTGTGAAAGGTAAAATTTGGGACAGCACCAAGAAAGAAAATGTGATGTTCACAGGAGGAATATGGCAACAAGCCGGCAAGGAGTTTGTCTATGACGATGACGGCTTCACACAAGAGTCGATTATTGACCTCATGCGAGACGCATTCACCGGCAATGCCGGCAGCAAGCGCAAAATTCTCATTGGTGGCTCAGAGCTGATTGGGTTCCTCAACAAGCTCGATTATCAGCGAGTTGTCACGTCGACCGACACTGTCACCAAGTGGGGCATCGACTTCACCGAACTAAGGTCTAAATTCGGTGTTCTGTATGTACTTCTTAGCGAGGTGTTTGACGAGTGTGGCATGGCCGACGCAGGCATGATTATCGATCCCGAATACTTGCAAAAGTACACGCACCAGCCTTTCAGTGCCGAGACCCTCAACCTCAAGGCCAGCGGTGTGAGGAACGTTGACGCCACAGTCCTTACCGAGACCAGCTGCCTAGTGCTGAGATACCCCAAAGCCCACATGCGCATCATCAAGGTGTGACAAGGCATCTAACAATAGTTGTGAAACTATGATTGTCCAAGTATTTTCTATTTTTGTTCTCTATTATTAAATCTCAGAGGCTATGCTTATGCTAGCCTCTGTTTTTTCTATCTCACAACACTAGAAAACACCATAAAAATAACCTCTTCAAAATGCAATACTTATGCTGTTTCAATCGTTTTATTAGTTAGGATAACTATACCCTTACGTTAAGTGATGAGCTCGATTTTTAGACACACCGCAATAAACGGTTGCCAGTGGCTTGTGCTGGCAATGCTCCTGTTGTGTCCGCTTCAAGGTATGTCGCAGCTCTACATCAACGGCAATCCAACGTTCAGTGACAGCACGTCCAACATCATCCTTTACAGCCTTCCACAAGAATGTTTCGGCCAAGACTTCACTGCCACAGTCCAACTAGACACGGCAACCCACTGGCGCAACATTACCGTCAATGGGCAGTCGCTCATCAATAACCCCATCACTTTTAATGACATTGCTGGCGACAAATCCTATCTAATCAGGGCGATAAGCGACCATGGAACCATTGTCAAGCGATTGCAGTTCACGTTCCTCCCCATCATCAGCATTGAGGGAAACATCGGCTATGACTACGCCGACGCTCATGTCACTCTACTTGACCCCGACGGCAACCTCGACCAGGCAATGACAGCCCAGGTGAAATGGCGTGGTGGATATACCAACACCGAAGGACGCCACAAGCGCAACTACGGCATCAAGTTTGTGGACGAGAATGGTAACAAACAGGACCGCAAGCTGCTGGGAATGAGGCGCGACAACCACTGGAAACTCGATGCATCGCAGGTCGATCTCTCGCGGGTGCGCAACCGCGTGGCAACCGACCTGTGGCTCGACATGGCTCGTGAGCCTTATTACTTTGACCAAGCGCCCGATGCGCTAACTGCCGCACGAGGCAAGATGGTGGAAGTGTTCTGCGACGGCAAGTATATGGGCATCTACTCATTGATGGAATGCATCGACCGCAAGCAGCTTCAAATCAGAAAATATGACGAGGACACAAAGCAGATTCACGGCATGCTGTGGAACGCGGCAAGCTGGAGCCGTGTCACCGAATTCAAGCATTATGTTGATTATGACAACAACAGTCCCTATTATGACGCCTTTGTGGTGGAATACCCCGATTTTGAAGAAGTTAGCCCAACTCACCACGAGGACTTGTATAACGCGGTGAAATTTATCGCAACTTGCAACGTCAATGCATTTAACGCCCATGCCCATGAGTACTTAGACATGCCCGTGATAATTGATTATGCCATTTTTACCCAGTTCCTCATTTCGGTAGACAATGGTGCCAACAACATTTACTGGGCAATCTATGACCGCGAAATCGACAAGAAGCTAACGCTTGCTGCATGGGACCTGGACTGGTCGCTGGGCACCAACCGCGACGCACCCGATTTTCGTGGCGGAAAGGCCGAACCCGACTATAATTACAATTTCTCAAGCCGCGAGTTCATCTTGCTTCGTGACAACAGATGCATCTACAACCGGGACATGGTGGAGAGATACTGGCAACTAAGGGAAACTTGGCTCAGTGAGAAAAGTCTCACCGACAGGGTAAACAATATTGTGAACCAGCTTGTTGAATGTGGAGCCGTTGCACGTGAAGAAGCCAGGTGGAGCGGCGACAGCGACATTAATGGTCTGCCGCTCGACATCAAAGGCGAAAGAGACTACATCAACGACTGGATAAAGAAACGGCTCGCCCACCTCGACCGCACCCTCATGCGTCATCCGTGTGATGTTGACAGCGATGGTATCGTGACAGCTGCCGACATCTATGCCATCAGCTCCTATATACTCGAAGGCACAAGCCATGGCTACCAACTTGACGTTGACGGAGATGGTAACATCACCGTTACCGATTTAAATTGTGTTTATAATCACTTGTTAGGATATTAAGTCAACAACAATCATGAATAGTCGCCACTACACATCGATACTTCTATTTACAATTGCAGCTTTGCTGAATTTGACGGGATTTTGCCATGCCCAAGCGGCTGTAGTGTTTACTGTCAATGGCTGTCCTGCATTCAATGACTCGACTGCAGGCACAGTGCTTGTGTCGGTTCCACAGCAATGGTTTGGCACCAGCGTTGAGGCCACATTTGGCAATAGCGACAGTTGCATTGTGGAGAGTATCGACGGCATGCCTCTTGAAAATGACAGCACATTCATTTTCAACGATATCAGCGGCAGCAAAAGCTGGAGTGTAGCATGCAGCAACGGCAAAGTTTTCAGCCTCCAGTTCACTTTTCTGCCCATTGTGGCACTCGATGGCGACTTTGGTTACGACTATACCAACGGCTCGGTTTCTCTTGCTGAACCAGGCCAGCCTGCTAGCGAAATGATGACGGCCCGCATCAAGTGGCGAGGCGGCTCGACCAACACCCCCGAGAAGCACAAACGCAATTACAGCATAAAATTTGTGGACGAAAACGGCGAGAAACAAAACCGCAAGCTTATGGACATGCGCCGCGACAATCATTGGATTCTTGATGCCGGCCAAATCGATATGGCACGAGTGAGAAACCGTGTAGCAACCGAATTGTGGCTTGACATGGCCCGTGAACCCTATTACTTTGACAAGGCCCCCGATGCCCTCTCGGGAGTGAGAGGCGAAGTTGTGGAACTATTCTTGGGAAACGAATACCGCGGCATCTATTCACTCACCGAGGCTATGGACCGAAAGCAGCTGCAACTTGTCAAGCACGACACCATCAACAATGTGTTCCACGGTGGATTGTGGAAGACCGACAAATTCACCGACGAAACAGGTTTCAAGTGGGCCGAAGAATATAACGACTCACTTCCTGACTATTATGGGTTCACCACCATGTATCCCGAGATTGACGAGGTGTTTCCCACCAGCTATGAGGTGTTGTACAATGCCGTTAATGCCATGATGTGGAGCTATACCTATGAATACTTCAACAATGTTGTAGACCAATATTTCGATGTGCCCGTGGTCATTGATTACACTATTTTTTACCTTACCCTGTGTGCCAACGACAACTCAACAAAAAACATCTATTGGCTGTGCTATGACCGGGAAGAAGACCAAAGATTGAGCATCGCAGTATGGGACCTTGATGCAACAATGGGACAATCATGGTCGCCCATGGATTGGAGACCGCCTATTGTTGCCTATGATTTCTTCAATCAGCCATTTACATGGCCTTTCAAGATGATGTTCCACAACAAGTGCAAGTACCGCCAGCAGTTTCTTGACCGATATGACGAACTGCGAGCATCATGGCTTAGCGAGCAAAGTCTTGTAAATCGCTATGCCACAGCTATCGACCGCCTCATTGAGTGCGGCGCAGCGACCCGCGAAGAGAACCGATGGAACGGTGACAGCGACCTCTTTGGGCACCCTCTCAACTTTGCGCAAGAGAAGCAATACATTACCGAGTGGATTACCAACCGGTTGCCTCTACTTGACGTGTGGATGCATCACCACCTGTGCGACGTGAATTTTGACGGAGTAGTATCATCGGTCGACATCACTATCCTTTATAATTACCTCATCAATGGCGATGACACCTATGATGAAGCTCTTGACACCGACTTTGATGGAGTCATCAGCGCAGCCGACATCACCTGCATATATAATGAACTTTTAGGATTCTGACATTCTTTTTTTCTATAAGGATTATTCAGACTAGATAAGGGGTTTGACTGCCGTTTTGACTGGCATTAACATCAACAGGAAATTGTGACTCATAGTCGCAATTTCTTGCTTTAGTGACGCTTTTAGAAAAAACTTTCTTAATTCTTGTTTAAATAATGTGTAAATGAATAATTTTTTGTAGTTTTGCAAGTTATAAGGTGAAGTAGCATCTTATGCAACGTGACTATAATTAAAAACTTTGTTTTTAAACACATTGAGAATGAACATGATAAGACGAGTATACCACATGACGGGCATTGCACTGGTGATGCTTGCCATGATAGTGATGGCCGCCTCATGCCGAGGTGGAGGGCTGGAGAAGGCTGTTAAAATGGCATTCATCGACGGCGACACCACTCAGGCTCGCTACGACTCCATTTGCTCCCTAATCAAGAACAATCCCAAAAGCTACTCCGAATTCCTCACCGAGAACGGAGAAATCAATGTTGACGCTCTGGGCAGCTACATCAACAAGGTGGGAAGCAAGTTGCGTCCACCCATGTCGTGGAACATTAAAGGATATGGCCTTAAAGAGCTCACACTCACCATTTACTTCGAGCGCAGCGGTTCAATGATTCCCTACGACACTCCAGGAGGAGGCGGTCAGCTAAAGAAAGCCGTGAACGACCTCATCAACTTCTTTCCCGGCAAAGACGGAGTGAATATTAACATTGTGAACGACAACATCTACCCCTATAAAGGCTCGGTTGACTCGTTCCTCCAGGACCGCAATATCTATGGCAGCACAAGCGGTACCGGCGATGCCAGCTACACCGATTTCAAGCTTATCTTTGAGAAGATAATACAAGCACAGAAGCCCGGCAACGTGAGCGTGCTTATTACGGACCTTATCTACTCGCCAAAGAACACAGCCGACGTGAGTGTTGAGAAAATCCTCAACGAGGAGAACAGTGTAGCGACAAGCATTTTCAAGACCTATAAGGGCAAGTCGATTATCGTCAACCAGATGATGGGCGACTATAACGGACAGTATTATCCCTATAATGGCGCACCCATCACTTACAACGGCAAGCGTCCATTCTATGTGATAATCGTTGCCGACGCATCGACTATCGACCGCATGAGCGGCGACGACAAGTATGCCAAGTTCCTGCGTCCAGCCGATGTAAAGAACAGCTACCGTTTCAATCAGGCTCAAAGCGAGCTCAACTTCAAGGTAGTACCCGACTGGAAGGACAATGTGGGTAAGTTCCGCCCATCACGCAGCGAGAACAATGTGCTTACCAACTGCGAGGGCGACCGCGAGACCGGCGTTCTGTGCTTCACCCTCGCCGCCAATCTCAAACCTCTTGCCAAAGACGACGCATTCCTGACAAACGTGGCAAACTACGCCGTGCAGTCGCAAAGCGGCTTTGAAATTACAATTAGAGCCATCAAGCCCGAAGATATCACCAACAACAATCGTTCTTATCTGGAAGGCATGACTCACTTGATTACAGCCAAGGGAAAATTCAAAACTTCGCGCGACGAGCTGTCGATCACACTTGCCAACCAATTCCCCACATGGATTAAAGAGTCGACCACAACAAGCGACACCGACGCTAACGCAACAAACTTCTCAACCACTACATTTGGATTGGAACAGTTTTTGCAAGGTATCTACGACGCCTTCTCGGCTGGCAACGACACCTACGGGAAAATTGTAATGAAACTCGAAAACTAAAAACAATATATCAAGATGCGAGATAAAGTAATATTTTTAGTTATTGGCATCATTATCAGCGTGTTGTTCTTTATTTTCAAGATTACACTCTATGATGCACTCTATTATTCCAACGGATTCAGCAACGACCTGGGCAACCTTGACGAGTATACCTCGGTTGCAGCCATCACCATAGCTATGGCATGGGGAGGAGCGGCTATCTACTACTATGCCATCAACTCAGTGAAATTTGACCGCTGGTATCACTGGCTGGCAACACTGGGTGTGGTGGCTGTGCTCACCCCGGTTGTAGACTATTTTGTCACTAGTTCCATTTTGGAAGGCAAGGACTACGGCAGCGCAATTGTATCGTTTGAGCTTCACAACATATTGTTTGCAGCGATTATGTTTGTCATTGCCTCGTTCTCAATGCGGTGGTGGAGCAGCAACTGCCGTCACACCCCCATCCCACAATAACTCTCACCACTAAGTTTGATAAACGTTAAACGAATAACGACAACAAATGAAATTATTTGTATTTGCAATAGGAGGAACTGGCTCACGCGTGCTCAAATCCATGATTATGATGTGCGCTGCTGGCGTGCGTCCCGTCGATGCCAACGGCGTGCCACTGAAAGATGTGGAAATCGTGCCCATCATCATCGACCCGCACAAGTCTAATGCCGACCTCAAGCGCACCGAGCGACTGCTCAGCGCCTATGGCACACTCCGTGAGAAACTATATGGCAAGAATGCTAATGCCAATGGCTTCTTTGCCACAAAGATATCGAGCCTCAAGGAAGTGGTCTCAAGCAGCCAAGTGCCACTCGACGACTCTTTCATCTTTAATCTTGCAGCTGTTGAGAACTACAAGTTCCGTGACTTCATCAGCTACAACACCATGAACGAACCAAACCAAGCTCTCACTTCATTGCTCTTTGCCGACTATCAGCTCGAGAACAAGATGAGCATCGGTTTTGTGGGCTCTCCTAACATTGGTAGTGTGGCGTTGAATGGCATCAAAGACAGCAACGAGTTCAAGGCTTTTGCCAACGTCTTTGCCGACGGCGACCGCATTTTCTTCATCAGCAGCATTTTTGGAGGCACTGGCGCAGCGGGATTCCCTATCATCGTGAAGAACATACGCCAAGCCAAGAATATCGACGCTAAAAACAAGGCATTCTTGCAGCGAGCTCCAATAGGTGGACTCACCGTACTCCCCTATTTCACGCTCATGGAAAGTGACGACAAGAAAGACAAGCGCATTGACAACGCCGACTTCATAGTAAAGACACAAAGTGCGCTTGAATATTATAACAACACCCTTACAGGCAACGGACGCAACGCTGTGAACGCAATTTTCTATCTGGGAGACCACGGACACAACGCCCCCTATGCCTACGATCCAGGCGACAAACGCGACCAGCACGACCCAGCTCACCTCATAGAAATGATTGGAGCGCTGGCGCCTTTCAAATTCTTGAGCTTGAGCGACAGCGAACTCACCGACCTTGCTACTGGCGAGCCATTGCCGACCAAGGCGTTTGAGTATGGCCTTGAGCGCGACACCGATTTTGTCGACTTCTCATGCTTCGGTCAAGAGACACGACAGCTCATCTATCGCAACCTAGTGAAGATGCACTTGCTGTACATATTCCTGCGCACAGGACTCAACGGCATGATAGGACAAGGATTCACCGAGGATGCTCCCAAAATCACCCGCGAGTTCACCGGTACACAATTCTACCGCGTGCTAACGCAGCAATTCTTTGACGGATACATCGAGTGGCTCACCGAGCTGCTTCACAACCGTCGTCATGTAACTCTCTTCAATGAGGGTGAAATGGATATGAACAAAGCCATCCACAAAGTGCTTACCAAGAAAGGTTTCTTTGGCAGCAAAAAAGTGGACAACGATGTTTTCAAAGCCGAAATGAACAAGTTGAGCCGCGACAACAACAGCTATGGCAGCAATCCTGAGCTCAAGCTCATGGACCTGTTCTACAACGCAGCCGACAAAATCATCACCGACCGCTATGATAATATCAACTAAGTGTTAAGTGGCTGCGCCAACTAGACAACGTGCCAACAGCAATCGATAAATGACTACTAACATCGATAAAAAACTATGAGTCAAGTACTATCATATAACAACAAGACGACTAAGACGAGCGCTCAAGACTGGATTCCTGTAACGCCCTATGTTGACGACGACATCAAGCAAATCAAGGATCCAAACGGAGGTCTCTCGGAAAACCCCCGCACTGCGATTCCAAGCCCTTTTGCACAGCTCGACCTAGTGAAAAACGCCTTTGAGCACCTGGCAAGCAATGCAAGACTTGCAGGGTCGATGATGGACAAACGCCTTGTGTCGAACGCGCTCGACGTTGCACAGCTCTTCTTTGACTTCGAGAACCATAAAGACTATCTCCACATTGTGAGATGGAACCGCGAAGAGCAACTGGAACGTCTCAAGAGTGAGCCTGAGCATCGCCTCTACGGAGAGACTTTGGAACTGTTTCTTGCCAGCGACACAAAATATAATTTCAACATGCTCACCGACTGGTACATACTATTGTGGAACAGTCAGGTGATTGGAGCGACATCGCCTTCGTCGATGACAATTGCCGTGCCTCGCGAAAGCGAACAGCCCATCACAGGCATCAAGGTTGAACAAGGAATCTCGCTCTTTGACAGCGACACTCGCGACCTGTGGCAGCGCGACGAAGACTTTGTTTACTACATGTTCATGCTCTTCAATGCCTTCCCAACATTGCGCACCGCAGTGAAAGGCGTGTATGACTACATGCTTAAGAATAAAGACATCATCATGCAAGAAAAGCCTGCACTATATGCTCGCTTGACACAGGTGATTCCCAATCTCGAGGCATTGAGCTATGAGTTGGCACCACGACTGGTTGAAAAACTTGACCTGGAATTTGACCCATTTGTGGGTGATGACGAGGTGACCGTACTGGGAGCACGACTCTATCACAAGCGTGCCCGCGACATAATGAGCTCGGCCTCCACCAGCGACTTCGTGATAGCTCCTACACGCATGGTTGATGGCAAACTGCCACTGGTGCTTCGCAACAACTTCAACGGCAGTGTCGACCACTATATTTATATCGATAAAGAATGGGACAGCTCCACTCAAGTGTTTACTAGAGGAATTCCCATCGACAAGCGCAAACTTCCCGACACCAGCATAATCTATCCGTTCATCACCACTGGTGATTTCCTCCAGGACACCCTGATAAGGCTTAGTGGCCCTATCGATGACAGCCACTATTTCAATGGCAACGTCACCAGTAAGACCATGCATCAGCCCAATGGATACCTGCTGCCTCTCACCGAAGAGTTTTTCAAGTATTTCAATGCAAGTGATGTGACCAAGAAAATACATGGCCGCAACATGCTTGAGATGGAAGAATTGAATGACGGGTCGGTCAATGTCACCTTGCGAGTACCTCTCAAGAAACGTTACATAGAGCTCACACGCAACTACTACCCCATCGATGACCCATCGTGGCACTTTGACGAGAATCGTGGCACCGGACGCATCATCACCAGCGTGGTGATGTCGACTGCCATCTTCCCATTTGTGCGCACCAACTATAAAGACGACTACACAGTGCAGCTGTTCTCTATGATTGACGGTGGTGAAGCGCGGCTCAACTTCTTCAACGACGGCATGAACACCGACGGTATGAAATGCAGTGGAAAAGTGCGCACTAAGAGCTCATACACAACCACCTACTATGACCTGGAAGGGTCGTTTGACATGATGCAGGCAGTAATCAATACTCCTGCGGGAGAATTCACAGGCTACATCGTTCCGTTGTGGAAGCCGTATGTGGCAAGCAGCAAGGAGCTGATATTTGCAGTTGACTTTGGCACAACCAACAGTCATGTGGAATGGTCGGAACGAGGGCATGACGCCAAAGACCTCGAGTTCAAGCACGGAGAGCATCAAGTGCTCATTGCTTCGCTGCTCAAGCGTGGCACACTCCTCTTTGCCGACCAGTTGCAACGTGTAGAATTCCTTCCCAGCGACATTGACAATGTGTACGGATTCCCATTGCGCAGTGCTTTGGCCCGCAATTCCATCAGCACAGGAGGCCACAAGCTCTTTGGCGACATCAACATACCATTCCTCTATGAGCGCCAGTACTTTGATGGCTATGACATTACCACCAACCTCAAGTGGATGGGCGACATAACCCTCTCACGCGAGTTCCTGCGCGAGCTTGTATTGCTCATCAAGGCAAAAGTGCTGCTTGAGAACGGAGACTTGAACCGCACTAGTATTGTATACTTCTTCCCTGTGAGCATGGGAGGCAGCGACCGTCGCAAACTTGACGACACCTGGAACGAACTGTATCACACCTACTTTGGCGATGACACAAGCAACCTCCACGCCTATCCCGAGAGTATTGCTCCAGCCTATTTCTACAAGGGCGACGACGTGAGCGGCGGCAGCTTTGTCTCAATCGACATTGGTGGCGGAACAACCGACACCGTGATATATCAGCCTACAGCCAACCGTCTTGATACCGAGCCCGTGGCAATCTCGTCGTTCCGCTTTGCCGGTGACGCAATATTTGGCGACGCTTTCACCGAGCGCGATGCCGACAACAATCCTCTCATACGTCACTACGGAGAGTATTTCAAGCGACTCATATCCAAGAACGGTGACATAGGCTACCTCAACAGCATCCTCCAAGATGTGCTCAAGCGCAAACGCTCTCAAGACGTTAACGCGTTCCTCTTCTCAATCGAGAATGTTGAGCAACTGCGAGAGCTGCGAGAGGTGGACCGCAACATATACAGCTACAACACGCTGCTGCGCAACGACGCTCAGCGCAAGCTCATATTCATGTACTTCTATGCCGCCATCATCTACTACATAGCACAGTCGATGAAGGCCCGCAACTACGAGATGCCCAAGCAAATCTACTTCAGTGGCACTGGATCAAAGATTTTGAACATCCTGGGCAGCAAGGACCAAGTGATAGAGTTCACCCAACTCATCCTCGAGCGCGTCTTCGATAAGAAGTACACCGAGCGGTTCTCCATCAAGATAGAGCAGAAGAGTCCCAAGCAGATTACCTGCCGCGGCGGCATTAAGCTCGAGAGCCTGCGCATGGACGGCAACGTCGATGTACAACGTCTCACACCTCGCAATGTCAACTCGATGAAGTATTGTTACTCGATGCTCGACGAGAAACCGCTCACAATCAAGTCGGTTTATGAGATTGAAGTTAGAGACAAACTCATTGAGCAAGTATCCCGTTTCAACGAGTTCTTCATTGGTCTGTGCGACAATGTCACCAAAGACGAGTTTGGCATCGACAACAAGGTGTTCAAGATTTTCGTCAGCGTTCTGAGCGACGACATAGGCAACTACCTCACAGCAGGTATAGGCAACTACCTCAAGGGACGCTATGAAGGCGACGAAGCGATTGAAGACGTTCCGTTCTTCTATCCTATCATTGGAATCATCAGGCACAACCTTCTCAAGAATTTGTGCAACGAGGTGATTTCACGCACTGTTTAACAACTTTGAATTATAAAAAACATAATAATAACAAACAAAATCTTTCAAACGAAATGAAAAAAATTCTGTTAACACTAGTGTGCATCATGGCAGCCATGAGCACCATGGGACTAAGCGCCCAGGACAACGCCAAGAACCTTAACCCAGGTCAGTGGAAACATGGACTTGCTATTGGAGCACAATGGATCGCAAGAGACCTTGGATTTGCTCAAGCCGAGGACGTGGTAATTTCCCGCACCAACGAGAACTACACACTCGACGACCTACAGAAGATGTATGGCAGTCGCGACAAGTGGATGGGCTTCTATAACAAGCTCAAATCACACGAGAATGAGAGCGGCGACATTGACAAACTGTTATCAACCATCACTGCCGAGTATGACAAAGGAGCTGTTATTAAAAACGGCGTTAAAAAAGATGTGGAGAAATACAACGCCAGCCACACAGGCGACGAGGTGGGAGCTACTACCGCTGCCGAGGCCAATGGCAATGAAGCCACAACCATCACCAATGCCAACGACTCTACCGAGTCGAAAGCTGGAGATAGCGAAGAGAACAAGCAAGATGAAAAGGGTTCACACGGTGGACACGGCTTCCTCTACCTGCTCTCATTACTGGGTCTTGCAGCAGGTGTGATTGGTACTTTCCTTGCCATGCAGGCACGCAAAGAGAGTCAAGCTATCATGAGTGACGTGAATGGTGACATCAACAACATGCAGAAGCAAATTGACAAGCTTCGCGCTGCAATTAAGGGTGAGCATCCCGTTGTTCTTCACAACAAGAATGCCAAGCACGACAACAAGCTCAACGAGAGTGAAGGTCTAGCACAGACCAAGAAGATAGAATTTGACAACAATCCTTCTAAAAAGCAAGACAACAAGAAGCAGGAGCCCAAGAAAGAGGAGCCTAAGAAAGAAGTGAAGAAAGAAGAGCCCAGAAAGGACATGAAGAAAGAGGAACCAAAGAAAGAGGAGAAGAAAGAAGAGCCTAAGAAAGAGGAACCAAAAGCCACTGTTCTGGGCGAACCTCGCATCCTTTTCATGGCCAAGCCTGACGAAGACGACAATTTCTCTCGTTCTTCTTCGCAATATGAGCCAGGAAACTCTATCTTCGAGCTCACCACTATGGACGGCAAGAGTGGCTCATTCACTGTAATCAACAAGAGCGATGCCCACAAGCTCGCGCTGCTCATGCCTGGTGACACCCTCACTCGCGCATGCTCGGGCAACAACATCCAGTCAAGCGCAGGCAAGTCACGCATCATCACCGACCGTGCAGGCCGTGCTCAGCTCGAAAACGGCAAGTGGCACATTGTTGTGAAAGCCATCGTTCACTACGAGTAATAGTTAGAATTGGCAAAGTGGGAAGTACAATGTGTAAGATTAGTACTTCCTACTTTGCTCTTAAACTTGAGACTTAAAAGTGCATATTTTCTGCCCCAACTGCGGGAAACATATTGATGTATCGATTCAAGAAATCGAAAAGCTGGAAGGACGCTATGTGTGCCCTCAGTGCCTCACTGAGCTAGCCCTCGAACTCGAAACGAGCAAAAAGGACCTTCCGCTCAATGACGAGGTTGCTCCTGTTGAGAAACAAACTAAAACCGATGCCCCACGCAATGATCAACCTTCAACATCAACACACAATAATAGCAGCAGTGACAGCCATGACAACGATGTCACAGCAAAATCCACTGCCGACAAACCCCAAGAGGCAGAAACACCACCTCAACCCAACACACATGTTGACGACGTGATTAGATACTGCAGAAAATGTGGAAGCTTCCTTAAAGAAGGTGCCAACTTTTGCCCTAAATGTGGTAATTTTGTGAGAGTACGACCTCCAAAATACCAGTCAAAGAAGACAACAGCACCTCCACCCTACACTAAAAATTCACAGCAAAACAATCAAGGCAAAACCACTCCTTCCAAACAGCCCATGGCAGCAAAAAAAACAAAAGCTTCGTCCCGCCCCTCAAATGGCGGCAGCAAATCTCAATTCAGCATCCTCAGCATTGGCGGATGCCTTGCCTTCACACTCATAGTCGTGGCCCTGTTCTTCATTGTATATATCTTAACAGGCAACTGATAAACAACCTTTAATCATTATCAAGATGAAAATAGAATGTCCCAAGTGCGGATTAATCTCCAACCAAACCGAAGAGGAACTTGCGAAACTCAACCACATCATCACCTGCCCTAAGTGTATGTCGCCACTTAAGATTGTTAATGGTGTAGCTTATATTCCTACCGACAAAGCTCCTATCGAAGAGCTGAAACCCTTTGTAGAACAACCGCCTCAATTCAAGGGTACAGATTATTATCAAACATATGAGAATCTTGAGAACCTTGACCCACTATACAGTTCGGCAGTAGAATATATCAAAACTTGCAATGTGATTACCCTTCCCATGCTACAGCGCTACTTCGACATAACTCCCGAGCGAGCCGAACTCCTGATGCAGCAACTTGAGGACAATAAGGTTGTGTCGCCTTTTGATGGTGTTAACCCACGCAAAATACTCATAAATCACAATACCAACATCAATTACACCACTTCTCACCAAAGGCGGTTCAGTAACGAGGCCCAATATATGTCGCCCCAGCAGCCCGACACGGCAACTAATAAAAAAAGCGTCCCAGAACCAGCACGCTCAAGAGGATGGTTAAGATTCCTTCCAGGCTTGGGAGTGATAATTTTCATCCTGCTCCTGTGCAAACTCATCATCAGCTATTTCGCTAAATAATAACTGTTGTTTTGCCTGAACAGCAAAGCAACACCATTTGCGACTACCACACTTTTCCATTTAACTTCCTACTCCACTCAGGAGCAGGCGGTTATTCCTTTCACTATTGCAATTTGAGAGAAATAAATAAAAAAGAAAGAGCGAATAGTGCCGAAGCACATCTTCGCTCTTCTCCTCTCTCCACTTGCGGTGCGTACAGGACTCGAACCAGCGACCTCCTGCGTGACAGGCAGGCATTCTAACCAACTGAACTAACGCACCGGGTTGAAAATGCGGTGCAAAGTTACACACAATTTTTGAACTGGCAAATTTTTTCGCACTTTTTTTTGATTTTTTTTAATTTTTCCCTCATAAAAAGGCCAACTATTACAAATTATAGGCAATTATTGGTAGTGCAAACAATAATGAATACATATTTATTCAAAAACCTATCATTATTTTGCTACTAAAAGGGGTAGTTTTAACGCAAAACTAATAAAAATAAATATAATTATTTGGAAATTATGTCTTTATGTCTTTATTTTGCGTTTGCTAAATAGAAATACTTAACATACTATTATAAAATATGACAAACACCACTAAAGATTTGACGGTGCGAGAACGTGAGGTTCTAAAGTTTCTTGTTGAGGGTTTGAGCAGTAGAGAAATTGCCGACAAGCTGTATATTTCTATAAACACTGTTCAATATCACCGCAAGCAATTGTTGCACAAGACTGACTCGCGCAACGTTGCGGAACTGATAGGCAAAGCCTATAGGTTGCGACTGATTGAATTAGATTGATGACAAAAAAATACTGATCATCAGGTAAGCTAATCCTATAACCATTCTTGCAAATTGCCAGAATGGTTTTTTGTTTCTAAAAAGTAGCGTGATTCCTGACACAATAATGCGAGAGCGATTTTTCACAAAGTCGCTCCCGCAGGATTTTAGAGTATGAGAAAATTTACTTTTGTGTGTTTTATCTTGGTTTTATAAAATAAAAAAAGTATTTCTTCTTTATCGATTGCAAATATAATAAAAAATATTTAAAAACAAAATAAAAAGTGGCTTTTTCTTGCGAAATCGCCACTTTTTTCTATATTATCACTCAAATATTGTTATTTTACGCTTTTTCCTTTCTGGAAATACTCTTTTGCCACCTTCTTCACTCGCGGTGACAACAGCAGCAGAGCAGTCATTGTACAGCATGCCATGAGGAAGAAGGCGATGTCCATGAATCCCACCACAACCTTCAAAGGCACTACTGCTGCCACAACAATCATAATAAGATAGTAGTAATTGTAGTACTTGGCATTGTGAGCACCAAAGAGGAAGTTGGTACATTTGAGTCCATAATAGCTATAGGTGAACATGGTCGAGAATGCAAAGAAGAATACGATAATCATGAGCAGATACTGGCCCACGTTGGGGAGCAACTTGCCCCAGGCACCCAGGGCAATCTCCAGGCCTTTGGGATCGGTCTGGCCCACGTAGTTGCCGGCAATGATGATGGGGATTGCGGTGAGCGTGCATATTAGGCCCGAATCGATGGCTGGACCAAGCATCGCGATTAAGCCCTCTCGCACGGGTTCGGTGTTCTTGCTGGCGCCGTGCATCATCGAAGCGGTACCTATACCAGCCTCGTTGACATAGGCTGCACGACGCGCTCCAATGAGTGCGACATAGGCAAAACCTCCCAATCCAGCCTCAAAGGTGAATGCCCCTTCAAAAATCGAGGAGAACACTCCTGGTATTTTATCATAATTCATAGCCATGATTACAAGCACCATAATCAGGTAGAGAGCGACCATCAGTGGTACCATCCTGGAAGCTATTGCCGCAATGCTCTTGATGCCTCGCAAGATTACTGCCGCCACAATTGTTACCATGACAACTCCCATAATGAGTCGCAGAACCCACGTGTTCTCAATGCCCATAGGAGTGGTGAACACAGTGGTCACCGACTCAACTAGTTGGTTAGCCTGCCACACACACAGGGTGCCGACCAAACCAAAGATGGCGAATGCAATGGCGAGCGGTTTCCATTTTGCGCCAAGTCCCTGTGTTATGATATACATGGGACCGCCCTGCACCTCTCCAGCGCTGTCCCTGCCCTTGTACATGATTGCAAGAGTTCCCTCAAAGAACTTAGTGGTCATTCCCACGATAGCGCTCACCCACATCCAGAATATCACTCCCGGATTACCATTTCCAACCGTCAAAGCTACAGCCACACCGGCAATGTTTCCCATTCCCACAGTTGCGGCAATGGCGCTGAGCAGCGCTTGCACCGAGCTAATCTGCCCTGTCTCTTTTCCCTTGTCACTGGCTTGTTTTTGTCTCAACACGCCAATTGCTTGCGGCAGTCGCCTGATTGACACAGCGCCTGAATAGAAAAACAAGAACAGACCTCCTCCAATTAGCAGAATGAACTCGGGATACTCGCATAAAGTATCGGCAACAGTAATAATTGCTTCGCCTATTTTATTGAAGATTTCACTCATAGTCTAATGTGATTATATTGAACTCTACATATTAAAATTTTGTTTTAGCTCCACCGCCACCAAAGTCGCCGCCCCCGTATTTATATCTGTATTGTTCAGGCTCCTCGGTCGCAGGTTTTGCATCGTCGTCGTCATCTTCCTCTTCTTCGTCTTCGTTATTATCTTCGGCATTTGTTTCTTCAACATCGTCGGGCTTCTCTTCCTGAGAAGAATTCTGTTCCTCTTTGAGATTGGAGGCTTGTGGTTGCTGTTGCGTGTTAATGGCTTTCTTGTTGCGCTTGCGCAGGAAGGCAATGAGAGCAATCACAGCAACAATCACAGCAAGGATAAACCACCCGTTGCCACCACCCTTTTTCTTGCCACTGTCGCTTGCAAGAGCTTGGCTGTGCTTGTAATCGTCAAGAATGACAGGCACAATCTCATCGATGGCCGCCTTGATTCCTCCAGCATAGTCTCCATCCTTAAAGTGAGGCACCATGTAATCGGTTTGCAGTCGCTTGCAGAACACATCGGGGATAGCACCTTCCAGACCATAGCCCACAGCAAACCCAATCTCACCATCGCCCTTGTCGTTCCTTGGCTTTATGAGCATTACAAGTCCGTTGTTGAGTCGTTTGCCACCAACTCCCCATTTGCGTCCTAGCTCGGTTGCAAATTCCTTGGCATCAATTCCACCCAGGTCGTTAACAGTGACAACCACTATCTGATTTTGGGTTTTCTTTGACAAGGTGTCGAGTTGAGCATTAAGAGCCGCAACTAGTGAATCGTTGTTGATAATGCTTGCCATGTCAACAACAGGAGATGCCTGTGCAGGCTTGTCGGGCACCTGTGCAAAGCTCTCGTTACACAACAGTGCAACAAGAGCTATTAAAACTATTCTATTTAGTAACTTCATTTCTTTGTAATAAGGAGAGAAAGGAGTTAAAGGAGTTAAAGGAATCAAATGAGTTAAATGTGTGGTATAGCGATAATCTACCAGCTGCCGCCACCACCGCCGCCGCCAAACGAGCCGCCGCCAAAGCCGCCCCAGCCGCCGCCACCGAAGCCGCCGCCAAAGCTGCCTCCAGAACTGCGTCCAGAACTGCGTCCACTGCCGAAGGAACCTGGGAATATGACTGGGCCACCAGTGTAGGTGCGGGTATTGGTTCCGTTACCATTGCCATTGTTACTGCTGGTCATCACCACAAAGACAAAGCACATAATCATCAGTACCACAATAACTGAAAGGATGGCATCACCCACATCGTCACCGACATATTCCTCGGTGTCGAATTCACCCTGTAGAGCGGGCTTGAGGATTTCCAATGCCGCCCAAATGCCTCCTGCATAATCGTTTTCCTTGAAATAAGGCACCATCTCTTCGTCAACGATTTTGCTGCACAACAAGTCGGGTAACGGACCTTCGGCACCATAGCCTGTGCTGATGAATGCACGGCCTTTACCCTTGGCATCGTCGCCAGTTTTGGGCTTTATCAAGACAACAACACCATTATCCGAACCCTTGTGACCTACTCCCCATTTCTCACCTACTTCCTGACCAAATTCTGCAAGCTGCATGCCGTCGAGAATCTCGTTGGTAACAGTCATCACCACAATTTGGTTACTGGTAGTGCGCGAGAAATATTCTAGCGAGTCTTCAAGTAGTTTCTCCTGTTTGTCGTCGATGATGCCGGCATAATCCCACACAAGCAGCTTCTGTGTGGGTTTATCGGGGACCTTTGCGCTCATGCCCATCGCAAGGCAGAGCATTAATAATGTTGTCAATATTTTGTTGCGGCTCATGAGCTTAAGTATTAATCTTTATCTCCTGTGAGAATGTCTTTAATCTTGTCGAGGGCATTCTCAACGGCCTCGCCATACTTGTTTTGCTGGAACTCGGGCACCATTACATCTTGAATGATGCTAAGGCACATGTCATTGGAGAGAATTTTCTCCATGCCCAAACCTGTAGCAATTGCAGCCTTACCACCACCTTCGGGGGTATCATCCATCTTGGGTTTTATTACGATGGTGATGCCGTCGTTAGTCTCTTTGTGGCCCACACCCCACTTGTTACCAAGCTTTGTGGCATAGTCATGGGCATTCATCCCCTTGAGGTCGTTGGTAATCACTACAGCTACCTGTGCCAGCTTGAGGCTGTCGAGCTCCTTTATCTTCTTACCTATTTCGACGGAATCTTTTTGATTGAGGATTCCCACCATATCAAGAATTGGGAAAGAAGGCGCCGCAGGCAGTGTGTCATCAACCACCGAATTTGCCTGTTGAGTCGTCGTTGAAGTTGTGCTTTGACCTCCCTTGCTGTTGTCGCGACACGCCGGCAAAACTGCAATAAGCAGTATTGCCAAAGCAAGTGTAATGATGGATTTATTCTTCATAAGAGATTTCGTTGCTCAGTTCATTCTCGTCATCGTCTTCGATGGGGAAAAAGGATTTAAGCTTCTCGCCCACACTGGCTATGACTTTGCACAAGCCTGTAGCGGGGTCACCAGCTTTCAAGTGCTCAAGAAGCGTGTCCTTCTCATTCTCCCAGTAGTTCTCGGGCACCACGGCATTGATGCCAGCATCACCCAAGATAGCAAACTTGCGGCTCTCAAATGCCATGTAGATGAGCACGCCATTGCGATGACGTGTCTTATACATTTTCAAGCGGTTGAAAGTCTTGATGGCGTCGCGCATCACATCGTTGCCACACTTGGGAGTAAGGTGAACGCGAATCTCGCCGGAAGTCATCTTCTCGGCGTCGCCAATAGCGTCAACCACACGCCCTTGGTCAGGAATGCTGATAAAACTGTCGAGTTTCATGAGTGTGTTATGAATAGAACAAAGAAGAAGTGAAATAGTAGAATAGCACAGCAAATGATGCAGATTTTTCTACCCTACTATTTCACAATTATAACTAAATTTAGTCGTTGAGCACGCTCTCAAGATCGGGAGCCTTGTCGGCACCTTCCTGAGCAGCAAAGTAAGCACGCTCTTTGAATCCAAATATATTAGCAAGAATGTTCTTTGGGAAACGGCGAATGCTGATATTGTACTCCTTGGCAGTTTCGTTGAATTTCTTGCGCTCGGTGGCTACACGGTTCTCGGTACCCTCAAGCTGAACTTGGAGGTTCTCGAAGAGCTTGTCGCTCTTGAGTTCGGGATAAGCCTCATGCACTACATTGATAGCCAATCGAGCTTGCTCAAGCATCTTGTCCTGTGCGGCAGCATATTGCTGGAGCGACTTAGCATCGTTGGGGTCCATCTTAACCTTAGAAAGAGAGTCGGCTGTAGCAGCTACGGCTTGCATCTGCTGGTCGGCACTGGCAGTGTTGTTATGAGCACGTGCATTGGCTGTACCAAGCTGAATTTCTTTCTCAGTGTTAGCATATTTCTTTGCACTTGCAGCTACATTCTTGATGAGGTCGATGCGACGCTGATACTGGTTCTCCACTTGCGACCAAGCGGTCTTAACTTCCTCTTCCTGGGTAACTAGTCCGTTGTAGCCGGAGTATACCCAGAAACCGAGTATTACGACCAAGAGAATAAGAATGCCGCCTGTTGTTCCCAAGCCTAAGCATCCTTTGGCAGCCTTTCCAGCCGAGAGGTTGTTGACTGGATTTGGATTGTTCACGTTTTGATTGTTGGTGTTTAGATCCATAGTTTTATTGTCTTAAATTGTGATTAAATTATTTTTTTGTAAAAGTAATGCTTTTTGTTGAAATAGCACAATTTTTGTGCCAGAAAAACACCTAAATATATAAAAATGCTAATTCTGCGTTCATTTCATCACCCTGAGGTAAATGTGACAATGAATGGTATATCTTCACATTAGGACAGTGTGGTGTGTTTTTGTTACCGAGTATTTGTTAAAAAGGGTAATATAGTTGCATTGGGGGTTAAAAAAGCCACTTTTTTTGAGTTATTGAACACAACTGCCGTTTTTTTGCTTACTTTTGCAGAGTTTTAAAAATTAGAAAACAAATATTAAAAAGAGTAATATGAAGAAAATTTCAATTATGCTGTTTGCAACAGCGATTACATTTATTGCCCAGGCAGGCGGCCTGCTTCACAACACCAATCAGCACATCGCTTTCCAGCGCATGATGGCTCGCGGTGCAAGTAACGAAATAGACGCGGTTTATACCAACCCTGCCGGTATTGCCTTTATGGATCATGACGGATGGACACTTTCACTCAACATCCAGAGTGCTTACCAAACCCGTAACATCGATGCCACAGTGATGACACCGGCTGGAATGGGACTCTTCCCTAACGATACTTATAACAAGAAGTATAAAGGCAACGCGGCAGCGCCCATCCTGCCCTCGGTCTATGCAGCTTACAAGACCCCCAAATGGGCTATTTCTGGATTTATTGGCGTTGTTGGCGGCGGTGGCAAGTGCACCTTCGACGACGGCCTGCCCCTCTTTGACGCTGCTGTGATGGCTGGTCTCTATCAGCAATCGGCTCAGCTACTGCAACAATATCCCATGGTTGCACCTGTGTTTGGTGGTCCCATCACCCCCGACCAGTACTTCATTGATGGCTACATGAAAGGCAGACAATATATCTTTGGCGGCCAGCTGGGATTCTCTTATAAGTTTAACGAACACTTCTCGGCCTACGCCGGATTCCGTGCCAACTATTTCAGTGGAAACTACACAGGACATGTAAACGCCACTGCTGATCAGGCGCTTGCAACCAAGATGCAGCAAGTAGCCGCTGTGGCAGGACCTGCCAACCCTGCTCTTGCACAGATGCTCGTTGGCATGAGTGGCGAGAATGGCCTTGCTCACATTGCCATCGACTGCACTCAAACTGGATGGGGAATCACACCTATTCTGGGCGTTGATTTCAAGTGGAGAGGTTTGACTCTGGCTGCAAAATATGAGTTTAAGTCCAATCTCAATATTGAGAACGACACCAAGACACTTGAAGCTCCCGCTGCTTTTGAAAGCTCTCTTGAGCCTTACAAGCATGGTGTGAACACTCCAAGCGATATTCCAAGTGTGCTGTATGTGGCTGCCGGCTATGAATTCATTCCCAACAAGCTGCGCGGTACTATCGAGTATCACTACTATGACGATAAGCATGCCGACATGGCAGGTGGAAAGAACAAAGAGCTTAAGCACGGAACACACGAGTTCCTCGCTGGTGTGGAGTGGGACATCAACAAGACCTTTACCGTTAGCGCCGGCGCTCAGCGCACCGACTATGGCTTGAGCAACAAGTACCAGAGCAACACCTCGTTCTCTTGCGACAGCTACTCAATTGGATTTGGTGGCGCAATCAACGTTTCTAAAAACGTGAAAGTCAACGTGGGCTACTTCTGGACAACCTACAGCGATTACAAGAAAGAAATGAAGGCTGAAGATGGTGGCTACAACGGCATCTCTGCAATCACTGGCACCGACGTTTACAGCCGTACCAACAAAGTCTTTGGTGTGGGCGTTGACTACAAGTTCTAATGATTAATCTTTAATCAAGAAAACACAATATCCAGGTGGGGCAATAACCAACATTGCTCCACCTTTATTATTTTTCAAGCCTAGATTTTAGTTAAAATATTTGTTTTTCACCCCGTTTAGTTGAATTGATTTTGTTCGTCTTAATTATTCATTGTATATTTGCTCGCTATTTTCAAAAGAACACATAATAACCAAACTTATAAAACAACTATTTTTCAAACCTTTTAACCCCATTTTATTTATGGCAAAAAACCGCATCTTAGGTCTGCTCATGCTTTTCTTGAGCATTGGATTGCTTGCGCAAGCTGCTCCTATCACTCAGGACCAAGCCCGCAAGGAAGCTAGTAGCTTCCTGCTGAAGAAGCAGATTTCCAACCACAGTCTTAGGCCTGTAGCCCTTAGCAACAAAATGCTTAAGGCGGGCAATCTTGAAGCCTTCTATATTTTCAACGTTGGCAACAATCAAGGATTCATCATCGTTTCGGGCGACGACCGCATCAATCCTATTTTGGGATATAGTGACGAAGGATTCTTCGATGAAGCTAAAGCTCCCGAAAATATGAAGAACATGCTCAACGAGTATGCACAGCAAATCTCTATGCTCGATAATGTATCGGGCATCGATGGCGCTATTGCCGCTGCAAAGAACGTGGTAGACACCCGCAACTCTATCGCGCCACTCATTACCACCAAGTGGGATCAGGCACGCCCCTATTGGAACAAGTGTCCACAGGTGCAGAACGAGGACGGCGAGTATGAGCCCTCCTACACTGGCTGCGTGGCAACCGCCATGTCGCAGATAATGAAATATTACAATTATCCCGCACAGACCACTCAGGTTATTCCTAGCTACCAATATGGCTACGGCACAGGAAACATGGGAGAGTATATCACCCAAACCACCGAAGACCTGCCCGTC